>CAZSTZ010000297.1:4803-7417 GCA_964609515.1 uncultured bacterium
GGAGAAATCGTTCCGTACCGGGGAGAAATCGTTCCGTACCGGGGAGAAATCATTCCGTACCGGGGAGAAATCATTCCGTACCGGGGAGAAATCGTTCCGTACCGGGGAGAAATCGTTCCGTACCGGGGAGAAATCATTCTGCACCGCGATCGCCCACCAACAACCCATCCGCTACATCCGCTTCAAAATCCGCTGCCAACCTTCCCTCGCAAAACAGCGATCGCCCCTTGCAACCCCCGCCGACTAATCTCAAACATCGGCACCAACTCCGCCACCCTCTCCGCAGTAGTTCCCTCCCAGCGCGATCGCGGCATCGGATTTAACCAAGCAACATAACGCACCCTCTCCCCCACCACCCTCAAAAACTCCTCAATCAACCTCACCCTCTCCTCGTTATAACCGCCCCGGGCCGCCCCGGCATCGCTAAAAATCGACACCGCCCCCCGGTCTTTCTTAACCTTAGCAAAAATCTCCCTAACTTCCCTCGTCTCGGAACTGTTGGGCTCCGTATAAACATACTCCACCGGACAGTTATGAAAATAGTATAAATCCGGCTTCTCCAAACGTCCCCCCCGCAGCGCCGTCTCTGCCAACCGTTGCGAGAGGGCGTGAAACGGGACCATCGAGCCCTGCTGCACAATACCTACACAATTCCGGCAAAACCTTGTTAAACCTGGTAATGCCAGTTTTGCTGCTTGCTTCCTGCTTCAACCTGGGGAGTCGGCTCCTTCCAGTTCACAGGCGTAGTTTCGGGTGCAGCCCACCCTAGTTTTTTGATTCACCTCCCCATATTGAGATAGCACAATTGCCGCATTTAAGTCGCGGTCTATAATTGTTCCGCAATTAGGACAATTATAAGTGCGATTGCTTAACTTTAGTTCTTTATGAATGTGACCGCAATTATAGCAAGTTTTAGATGATGGAAACCATTGGTCTGCTAGCACTACGCTTCCACCACTAGCAACGATTTTGGTTGTCAATCGTTGCCTAAATTCGTAAAATCCTTGGCGGGCTATAGATGCTGCTAATTTACCATTTTGCATCATCCCTTTTACGTTTAAATCTTCTAAACAAACGTGCTTAACGTTCCCTGCTAAATTCGTAGTAGTTTTTTCGATAAAGTCCTTGCGAATATTAGCAATACGAGCATGGGACTTGGTCAGCTTTTTATAGTATTTAATCGCATTTTTAGAAGCGGGCTTACCCTTGCCCCCTAGTTGTTTGTTACGGTTGCGCCATTGAAACTTAGCCAGTTTGAGCTGTTCCTTTTTAATTGACTCAGGAAGAGCAATAGTGCTGTTTTCTTTCGATGAGGCTCCACAGCCAAACTGCTTAACGCCTACATCAATACCAAAAACCTCAAGAGGTCGCTCATCTAATAACGGATGAACCGGTAGTTTTTCGGCTTCAATACTAAAGCTAACAAACCATTTGTCTCCTGTTCTACTAATAGTAAAAGTCTGACTTGCTGTCATGTAAGGCACTGGTTCGCATAAACGAAAAGTTCCTAACGTTGGTATTTTAATTTCCTTCCCCGGGTTAACTGTAACCTTCCCATTACCGTCATAAACCGTAAAAGATTGTCGGTCTTGTTTCCTTTTAAACTTAGGATGTTTACTGGTTCCTTCTTTGTACCGTTTAAAAGCTTCTCCTAAGTGTTGAAAAGCACTTTGATAAATACGAGACGAGTAATTGTTCGTCCAAGCATATTCACGTTGTTTCTTGACATAATTAGTAAAGACTTTCTTAGCTTCATTTATGCGCTGGCTATAGCTAAAATTAACCTCTTTGCCGCGCTTATTTACTTTGGTTATGTTCTTGGTTCCATTGACCATATTAAGACCATAGTTATACACAAATCTTGCATAACCCGCACACTGGGCCATCAACGACCGCTCTTTATTCTGTAGCTCTAATTCTAGCTTGATTGAATACAAAGAACATCACCTCCAGTCCTCATTATAAACTACTTTATTAAAAATATGCAGTCTGGCCCATCAAGCTGTCTGCTATTGCCGGAAATTGCCAGGGATATTAATACTAGCAACTAGCTCCCAATCTATTAACAAAACCAACTGAGTCCGATTAACCCGTCGCGGCACCAACACCGGGGTTAACATTACCCCTTCCCGGCCCGCCCGCCGGACCGTGGCCCGGACGTCCAACTCCGTCGGCGGGCCCTCGCGGATGGGACGCCGCAAAAAACGCCATAACTGTTTCATCTGGCGTTTAGTCACCGGAAAATACTCGCTTTTAAAAATAAAAGAACTCTCAGACATCCCCCAATTTCCCTCCCCAGACTGCGCCACAGATTTAGCAACAGTTTCTACCTCATCTTCTGTTTTTGATATCCACTTTGCCGAGGAGTCAAATGTTGTTTCTGGAGACCTTTCTCCTGGAGTAACTTTCTCAAAAAGCTCGCGCAAATCTAACTTGCTCTCCGGTTTTTTAAACTCAGTTTTTTCCCTAATTTCCCCTTGTTGCCACAAATTGATAAAGAGGTCGATAACTTTTGAGGTATTGGAGTTGTTATTAACCGTCAAATCTTCAACTTCAATAGGGTTGCTGGTGGAAGAGCGATCGCTACTTTCCTTAATTAAATATTGAGAAAAGC
>CAZSTZ010000298.1:0-7395 GCA_964609515.1 uncultured bacterium
TTGCTGCTTTTAATCGTCCGGTTTTTAACGATGTGAAGTTGGCGGGTTTTGTTGAAGAGGAAGAGGAGGTTTTGGAGGAGGAGAAACCGGCGGAAACTTCTGTGGAAGAAGAGGTAAAAGAGTCGGATGGTGATGAGGTTTTGGAGGAGGAGAAACCGGAGGAAACTTCTGTGGAGGAAGAGGTGAATACGCCAGAAGCGACTTCGGAATAAACTCAAATTAAGAAACCTGGTTTTTTGAACAATACCAACGCCGGTGCAAAAAGCGTCACTGGCACGAAACCCAAGATATTATAAGCACAAAGATGTCAGAAACCGGGTTTTTTTGAAAAACGCGGTTTCTGGCGGGCGAGTTAGCCTTGACGGAGGGTTTCTGGGATAAGTTCAAAAAATATCGAAATGAAATGTAGGGGAAAAGCATTCGGGCGGTAAATTATTGGAAAAATTATAAATCTTACTTTCCGAATGCTTTGCCCCCACTCCACGTTTAACCCATTAGCGTTATTTTCTAACCCGTAAAACATGAATGACCATCCGTTTATTTTCATCAACAAAACAATCCAACGGTTCTAATCCTGCCTTTTTCGCCAAACCTTGAAAATACTCAACTGGATATTTATAAGAACTCAAAAGGTGAAACTTTTCTCCTTCTTCGATCCTTATGTTGACACCATCAAAAACAAATTCTTGTTCGCTAGTAGAAACGGCATTATGTTGAAAACAATAATTTTCGGAAACCCACTCTGGTTGATACTTAAAGGCAGCGGGATTAAAATTAGTAACTGGCAAATCGCGATCGATCCAATAAAATACGCTCAACATGATATTTGCCATTTTTTGAGTATCGTAAGCTTTTTGTAATGAAGATTCACTTTCATTGGCATCTACACCAACTATTAAAAGCTCTTCGGGTTGTAGTGCTTGAGATATGTTTGAAAGAAAGTCCAAGCATTTGCTAGTAGAAAGATTAGTAATTGTACTACCTTTAAACCACACTACCGATCGCTCAAAATTTTTAACAAGATCGGTATTTTCAATAAAGTTGTCTTGGATGGGTTTAACTGCTATCTCTGGCAATTCATTTTTTAACACTTCTTCAGCTTGAAGCAGATAAGTTTTGCACAAATCCACAGGAATATAACTTTGGCATTGTTTAACTACTTTAAGGAAAGGCAAAGTTTTATTTACAAATGCCGTTTTGGTTCCGGGTCCAAATTCAATAATATTTGCTCCTTGGGGAACGTAAGCTGCTATTCGATCTGCTACTGTTTTAATTAGCCGCACTTCCTCTTTGTAAAGGTAATAATCCCCACTGTTTTCAATTAGTTCGCGATAATATTCTTCACCCCTAGCGGGGTCATTTTCAATTGTCGGATCGGGAGTGCTGTAAATATAAGGAGCCAGATTTTCTTCCTCTAAATGCAAAAAAAGAGATTTGGCATTGGCAATAAATGAAGACGCATCAAATTCTATCATGGTACTAATTTCTCTCCTAATAAAAGATGGTTTTTTAGATTAAGCAATTTTGAGGACTGCTACCCCTAAAACTATCGAGATAATCGACAATATTTTGATTGGATTTGCCGATTCAGCAAACCAAATTATGCCGATCGCCACTGCTAATACCGTTCCCAAACCGCACCAAACCGCATACGCTACGCCCATATCGATGGTTTTGAGCGCTAGGGATAAAAAAACTAGGTCTAAACTGATGAATGAGAAGGTTAAAATGGAGGGATATATTTTGGTAAAACTTTCCGATCGCTTCAGAAAAATAACGGCTATAGCGCTACAGATGCTTGCGGAAATTAAGTAAAGCCAATTCATTTTTTGCCTTATGTTTAATTTTTTTCTTCTGTTAAAGGTCCGCTACTTAGTTTCAAACCAATAACCCCAACAATAATTGTTCCTATGGCGGCTAATTGGAGATAGCTAATAGATTCGTGCATGGCAATAACCCCTACGGTCGCTACGAATACTGCTCCCAAACCTGCCCAAACAGCATAAGCAATACCTACTTCAATCTTTTTAAGGGCTTGAGGAAAAACCAGAAAACATAGACCGTAGAAAACAAAGATTAATACTGAAGGCAATACATGAGTAAGGCCTTCTGAAAGTTTCATGCAAGTAGTACCGGCGACTTCAAAAGCGATCGCTAAAATCAAATAAATCCAACCTAGCATATCTTAAACTCCTAATAGTTTTTTTGCAAGTTTAAACCTAACTTTTGGGGTATGGAAAGCGATCGCTCTATTTCCCATCCGCTTTTTAACCTATTTTTTTTCTTTTGTCAACCCCCCCGTTTTAGCCCCAAAAAAAATTTGTTGCTTTCAGTGGATCGAACGTCATCTCACAAAAGCAGTTTTTGAAGAAAATTTTACAGTTTTACAAAGGTCAGCGAGTCTCACTTTAATTTTAAGTCAAACGATGCCTCAAATTTTAGTCTATGTACAAACTTTGTACCAAATTGCCGCCGATTTGTCAAACAACGAAAATTCGTTCGCTTATTGACAGCATTCTCAATTAATTGAGAAGCTAAAGATGATAAAATTAAAACAAATACCAATTTTTGATAATATTGAATTATGTTTGGCCCCTGTATTGGTTTTTATTGAGAAAAAATGCCCTTTACTACTTATAAAAATATCGCTACAGTGATTCGAGAATTTCAACTTACCTACGAAGAGAAAAACTTTATTATCGAATCGCCATTTCAGATAGACGATTATTTTCAAACCAGATTTGAGAGGAATTTAAAAGAAGGAATCGTCGATAATTCAGAATATGCTATTTGCGAAAACTTAATCGTCCCCATTTTGAGAGAAGTGTGGTTTAATTATAGCGATCGCTTCCTCCTCTGGAGCCATCAACCATTAATTTACGACGAACAACTTTCGGGAGTTCCCGATTATCTTTTAGCCAAAAGGTCGCCCTTGGGAAAAGTCGTTTTTGATAAACCCTTTTTTGTAGCAGTTGAAGCAAAAAAAGATGATTTTACCGAAGCTTGGGGGCAATGTAGTGCGGAAATGGTGGCAGTTCAAAAAATTAACGAAGCGGACAAACAAACTATTTTTGGCATAGTCTCTAACGGTAAAATTTGGGAATTTGGAAAATTAAGCGATCGCTCTTTTACTAAAAACATTAAAATCTACAGATTGTCCGATTTAGACGAACTATTCGCCGCCATTAACTATGTTTTCGAGCAAAGTCAATTGCAATTGTAGCAAGTCTAAATAGTTTATTAACTAGCTAGCTTAACCCAAGGATAAATGCTGTTTACCGCGTTAAATAATCGTCTGTCTGCTGTATAAAACTCAGCCAAAAATTCTTGTGCTAAAGCAAGATAATGAGCATCATAAGCTGCTGGAAGTGCTAGATTTTTTGCTAAATTAAAAGCTTTTCTATGCAAGCTAGTATTTCGATAAAATTCTATTTCCAAACTCAAGGAATATTCCAATCCTTCTTCTGCCTCTTCTGGGGTTAGTTCTCCATATCTAGCGTAGCGGTGAAAGGCATTTGTTATTTCATAATAAAATAATGTTGGTGCTATTCTTTGATATTTTGGGTACACTGCAATTTTGAAGAAAACCAATAAGCTACTGATGCATTGTTAATTGTTAATGGCTAATTGTTAATCGTAGAAGGTCTTTACCATTAACAATTAACAATTGACCATTAACAAAAAGCAATTGTTTGTTGGTTCATTACAAAATTGGGATGCACCCGATATTTTTCTAAATCCCACCTCTGCCACAAATCTCGAAAAACAGTAGTTTCAGTGTCAGATATCGCCATTCTTACTACAAAACTGGCATCGATACAAACTATTTTTTTTGTCATTTTAATCCTCTGCTTGCATTATTATTTGGGTACGTTCTTCTCTCATTTCTCTTATTAAATCTTCCGGTGCTGGTTCCAAAGCTTTGCCTTCCCTACGGGCTTTAATTTTATCTCCTAGTTTTCGCATTTTTTCTAAGGTTTCTTGCTCGGAAGATAATGGTCTTATTTCTGAGTTTAACAACTCCCGTTCTTCTTCCGAAAGAGTGCGGATTATTTGGGCTAAAGTTTTTACCAATTGTGCGTTCATCATTCCTCCGTGTTGATTAAGATTGCTATATCTGCCTATTTTACTCCTACGCTTCCTCGGAGTTCCCGATTATCTTTAAAAGCTGCTAAAAAGTATTTGGCAACATCAATTATGTTTTCGAGCTATGTCCATTATAATTATAGCAATTGAATTTGAGTTGCGAACTTCATCCATTTTTTCTTAAAACTATGTTTTCAGATACAACTTTACCCAGACGCTACCATCCACTGAGAAATTATTTACAACAACAAAACTGGCGAGAAAGCGATCGCGAAACTCGCCGCTTGATGTTGGCAAGTGTCGGCAAACCGGAAAGCAGTTATTGGGAAAATTCCGATTACGATAATTACCCCTGTCAAGACTTAGAAACTCTCGATCGCCTCTGGATGCATTACAGTCAAAATCGCTTCGGTTTTTCCATCCAAAAACAAATTTATGAAAGTCTCGGCGATATCCCTACTGGCATCGATAGTCGGTTTGCAGAAAGATTGGGCGATCGCCTCGGTTGGCGTTCCGATAACGATTGGTTATATTATCGAGATTTGAGATTTTCCCTAATTGCGCCCCAGGGGCATTTACCCTGGTTGGGAATAGGAAAGCAAAAAAGACACCAAAATAAAGTTTGGTGGAACGAATTATTAGAACAAACCCTAGCAGGAGTCGATAGTTTCTTAGGATTAGAAGAAAAAGGAGAATTGTTAATCGGTGGAGGTTTGTATTGGATGGTTTTTTATCAGAGAACTCTGCTGAGATGTAATTTTGGGGAAGAATCTTGAAAATTAAAAAAAAACAGCAAATCTCAGAAACTTAGTTTCTAAAACTTACTGCCTTTTGTTGTTGTTGTTTCTTTTTGTTAATACCAGTAGCCTAAGAAACCCGGTTTCTCAAAGAAACCGGGTTTCTTAACTCTGTTTCTCGTTTCTTTTGCTCGCGGTTTCTTAACCTACCCTTTAGGCGTGTACCTCATGGCGTACCTTTAAAATTTCTGGATGCTCCAAACAGAACTTCTGGAAAGCAGTTGTTTCTGGGGCAGGTTCGTTAGACATATAAACTGCTTCAGCTTCTAAATCTTCTACCAACTCCCAAGCTTCAATACATTCTTTAGAATCGGCACCTTTAGCAGCAGCAATTTCTTGAGCTTCTTGGATAGCTTTCTCCAATTCTCGCCCTGCAACTTTGACCTTGGGATTTTCTACGAAATCAGTCTTATTGATGATATCAGTTACCGAGACAATTCCCAACAACTCGCCACTAATTACCGGTGCCATTCTGATGCCAGTATTAGCAAACAACCGCGCTACATATTCAACTTCCAGATCGGGATTAATGACAATACAGGGTTTAGTCATTATTTCATAAACCCTTACCTTTGCTGGATCCTTACCGTAAGCAATTACCTTATAAACAATATCTGTTTGGGTAACGATCGCGTAAGCGTCATTTGAGGTGCGAGTTTCTACGATTAACGCACGCAGACTTTTTAATCTCATCAATTTTGATGCTTCTGCTACTGTCGCCGAACCGCGAATAGTAGCCACATCATCTGTCATTATGTCTTTTGCTTTCATAATCTTAATTTTTTTCCCGCTATAAACTGCCGCTTTAACTGTTAGTTAAACGGTTAAGAAGAAAATGGGGCGGGTTATCTACCACTTTCTCCAAAGTCTTGAGAAGCTATTAGCTTTTCCTTGACGATTGAGAACTTCTACCAGTGCTTTACCTAACTCTTTCTTGTTGGGTTAAAGCCCTTTGGTTTTTAAGTTTATTAATTTTAGATTAAGCTCATCATATCAGAATGGTACTTTTCGCTACAAAATCAGTTTAAAATTAAATTAATTACGTCTCTACTCAAAGCCTAAACCTTTTGCTCAATAAAGATATAAATTTTTTTTTGGGGTATTGGTGCTAGTATTTATCGGTAGGGGGGCGGGTGTTAAAATCCAGATTATTTTTGAGTTGTAATCCAGTTTCAATCAGGATTTAAGCTCATTTTAATTTAACAACAATCGACTTAGCTAAAACTGTACTCAAAAGCAACTTCTAAAGAAAATATTAAAATTTTCTAGGTATTAAGTTAACTTTATTTAAAATAGTAACCTTTTTATTTTCAATTACTGATAATTAATGCTAAAATGCCTCCTTAAGACAAGGGAGGTTTGAGAATTAAAAACTAGAAAAAGTGGGGATTGTAGGAGAAAAAGCGATCGCTTTTTTGAAGTTTTTTAGAAGTCCATTAAAAAACCCGGTTGAGAAACCGGGTTTCGACAGACAGCAACTAATTCTAAGAGCGAAATAAATGAGAATGTTCGGGATTATAAAGACCCGATCGCTCTTTTTTCCCCACCTCTTCTCCTAAAGCAGGACTAATCACATAAAGAGTAGTCCTAATCAACCCTTCCTTTTCCGTAACAGCGGCCATCTGTTCCAAAGGCACCACCAAAATCTTCTCATCGGGCCACCCCAACCGATAACAAATAGCCACGGGCAAATTGGCAGGATAAAACTCCAGCAAGCGCTCTTGGGACTCTTGAATATGACGGGCGCTCAAATACAAACACAAACTGGCCCCATGAGCGGCCAAACTTCCCAACTCCTCCTTCGGCGGCACGCCAGTGGCCTTACCGCTAACTCGGGTCAAAATAATTGTCTGGACTAATCCCGGTACGGTCAGTTCGACCTTGAGTTTGGCCGCCGCATCCTGAAAAGCACTAATCCCTGGGACTATCTCAAAATCAATCCCGGCCTCGGCCAAAATCTGCATCTGTTCGTGTACGGCCCCATACAAAGTCGGGTCGCCGGAGTGGAGGCGTACCACCGAAAGACCTTCTTTGACTCGGGCGATCGCTATAGGTAAAATCTCCTCCAAAGTCTTATTAGCGGTGCCGATAATTTCCGCATCGGGCCGGACTTCCCGCAAAATCTGTTTGGGGACTAAAGAATCGGCATATAAAATGACATCGGCCCGGGCCAATAACTTTTGAGCCTTAACTGTTAATAAGTCTGGATCCCCAGGACCGGCACCGACGATATAGACTGCCGGTTTTAAAGGTTTTGTCTCAATAGTTATCATTTTTATTAAACGTCCAAAAATAAAACACCCTTCCGGATGCAAACTCATAACTCAGATAAAGGGAATGGTAGATGCACCCTGGTTTGGCCCTAGATTATTAATCTAGGGCTTTTTTCGTTTCAGCAGTTTTTTGGCATCCCAGAAACCTGGTTTTTTGAAAAAACCAGGTTTCTTGACCGGTCCTCTAGCTTCTCTCCGCGTCACCGTGTCTTCTCTTCTGGCGGCATCACGTCTGGCAA
>CAZSTZ010000299.1:0-7312 GCA_964609515.1 uncultured bacterium
GCTATGCTTCGATCGCTTCTTCAACAAGCTCAGGAATATTAGAGAAGAAATCAAGTTCGGTCAATGTCTCTAATTCGTTGACACTCAATTGCCATGTTTCCCAATTTCTCCAAGCTGCCTTGTTTGGTATATCAGGAAGAGTCTGACCTAATAAAGCATTAAAAGGGTGAACGACGGGAAGCGGAAAATCTCCATTATTACCAACTGACCCATCTGGATTAGTTGGTTCGTGAGCAGGTTCGACCTCGTTCGGTATCAAAATAGCGTAAGCTGTCGCATTAGAGGGTCCGATATCATCAAAACGCAGCCCCGGTCGATCTAACTCTAAAACAACTTTCCAAGTCCAACCAGGAATATTTATCCCTTTGTTTGTAAGTATTTGAGGATTTGTTAACCTACTAGGTCTTGAGTTATGAGTTAAACGTTGTGGGTTTAAATTACTGCCATAACCTCCAGCAACAATATAAAGCTCTTTTGGTTCCGTGTTAACAATCTCTTGAAGAGTAGCGTCGAAACTTGTCCAGGCAGGGCTAGGTGGAATTTCACCTACGGAGATAATGTTATTATCGTTATGCTGAGGCACTATATTTGTCATCAAGAAAGAGCTGATATTGTCTTTTTCACTGTTAGTTCGGTGAGACGAAGGCATCATGTGTCCCCTGCTATAGTCACTACTACTGTAATCGCCATGAGTAATCCGTTCCCAGTTCTCAGGAAGACTGGGATCTTCGATAAAGTTGATTTGTGAGCGACCAGAGGCACCAAGCCATTTCCGATTGAGTTGCCAGCTTACCCATAAAGGGGTTTTAGTGCTGTCATTGTAAGCAGTCGCAAATTGTGGCTTCTCCAGTAGATAGTTATTTCTGTCTCCCGCATCATTTCTTGCATTTGAGGGATTGCCAAACAAAAGATGTTCGCTTCCGAAGAAAATATTGTCTAAATAAACCGTAGCGCTACCAGCGACTTCAAAATTGAGAGTTGCTATCCTGCCTCGCAAGCTATCGGGTACATCTATATAAAAACTCTCAAACCCTCCATTCCCATAATCAATTTTTTGAGTGTCTTGCAGGTAACGAGTTCTTGTGCGATCTGCTCGCGTCAACTCAATAAACGATGAAACTTCCGCTATGTCTTCATCTTCTGCCTGCAACGTAACTAAAAGCCTTCCGCCGCTGAATTCTGGAACGTGCAGATCGAACCGCAACGCACCAGACTCAGGTACTATAAAGCGGTTGTGAGTAATATCTCGATCCTGTTGTAACCTCAGAGCATAGTTGACTGGCGAGTTAGAATCAATTCCTAACCTTTGCAAATAGCTTTCTGTGATAGGTCGGCTTCGTCCCCGGCCTTCGTAACCTACAATAATCCGAGGTTCGTTCAAAGAAGGAATATCCCGCCACTCAACCAGATGCTCTTGCAAAACGTCAGGTTCATCACCATTATAGAAAGACCATCCAGGAATACTCTGAGAGGGACGGCGCTCGGTAATCGCATCAAAATTACCATTAAACAGAGTCGGCACCGCAAAATCACCCCGCATCCTGGCCAAAGCCGTATTATCCTCGCTAACAGGAGTGCGATCGCCCAGTAACGCATCGTGACGCTTATTCATACCACCACCTAAAACTGAATAGAACCAACCCGTACCGATACCTTCCCAAGGAGCATTTTGAGAACCGTGGGCTAAAGAAGACCCCCTATAGTCCGGCGTGTACCAAGTTTCTTCTCGGTCAGCATTTTGCTCGGATAAATCCAAATCGCCAAGCCGACGATAAATTGGCTCTTTCTCGGGATTGTCAATTCCTGGAAGAGTCACAAACTCTTGCAAGGGTGGAACGTGACGTTGACTTAAATCGGTCGTTCCCGCATACCAAGCCAAAGCACGTTTGTGAGGACTAGCCCTTCGGTCGTCTGAATCAAAGCCCATGCGACTTGAAGAACTATTCGTCCCGCCTAAAAACACCTCCCAATCTGCCCCAGGAAGAGAGCTACCTGCGGGAGTAGTAGTGAAATCGCCACTTTGCAAAACCGAAGTTTGATAATAGTTGTCAGCGTAAGTGACATTATCCCAAACCTTTACCTCCGGTTCGTTGACAACTCTGAGATTGGAGAACAAAGAACCTTGCTCGGATTCGGGGATATCTATCGTCGTCATCTGAAGATCGGGAAATTTGTTTGGATTCTCTTCTTTGGGAAAGAAAGTGCCCAAACGCTGAACGATTTCGCTATTAACTATTGTTCCTCGACCAAAACCCACAAAATGCCACGGAGAATTAAACAGCATATCGTTCCCAAAATTACGATTTAGCGTCACCAAGGATGCCAACAAACTATCGGCAGCCGCTTCGGTAAAGCCTGAATTATAATTGGTTTGTTCTGGAATTTGCTCCCATCCAGGAATCAGGAATAAGGGCTTATCCCTCAAGTCAAACGGAATATCATTAACGCCCATACTATCCTCCCAATACCACTTACCAGTGCTTGCTTTGTAGTGCATTACTAACCCGAGACCGGTGCGAGCGATGTAGTCTGCCATACTTTCAAGTTGACTATCGATTTCTTCCCCCCGAGGCTCGCTGCCCCGAGTCAAAACAGTAACGCTACTAAAAGTATTGCTTCCACCGGTTCCATCTATTTCACCTAAGGTCGTATCAAACTGACCCGCGATCGCTTCCTCTTCTCCATTTTCCGTCACCACCTCCACAGCCCAGTGGTAAGTCTGACCCCCCGTTAACTGCAACTCAAGAGGCAAAGAAAACCGTTCCGGCAAAGGAGACTCGCTACTGGCAGCAGCCTCCAGACTCCCACCATTCCAAGTCCACATCCCGTCCTGCCACCGAGCTGTCAGCACCCGATTGGGATTGTAATCATTTATTGAATCTTGCTCTTGCAACCCCTCCCAACTGTCCTCGGGCAACAATCCCTCACCTTCAGGAAACGCGCTCACATAAAGATTAACCCCTTCAACTTCATCAGGATTTACCTCAAGAAGGCAATCATCTTCTGTATCCTCCCCATCCTCAAACTTAAATGCCCACTCAAACGTAGGAGTCAGAGAATCCGCAGTTCCATTCTCCCCAGGACTCACCAACTCCAGCGAATCTCGCACCGAAACCGAAGTCATCCCAAAAGGATTCCCCCCAATACCAATAGGCGCGCGACTCGTATCCTCCGGCACCCCAAAAACCCATTGATTAACCCAATTAAGCCCAATAATCTCATAATCCGCCGCCACGCTAATCTCTGGATTAATATCGTCAATCGGCAAAATCTCTAAATCCCCCAAAGTCGCCTCGCGCTGCGAACCCTCATCAAAAGCAACGCTACCTTCCCCCCGGTTGAAACTATCCAACCAATACACCTCGCCCCCATCCTCACCAGAAGCCTTCAACTCCAAACTCTCAACAGTCTCAATAATCTCCCCCACATCAAACCCATAAACCGCACCGCCACCGCTCAAAGTCGGATAAGAAGCAAGCAAAAACTTATCATCACCAGTCAAACTCACATTATTAGTCACGCTACCAGGAATCGGTCGAGTGGCAGCCACCAACCGAGGATTATCCCCCAAGGGGTCTTTAATAATCCCGATATTGCCACCCTCGCGCTTATCTGGATAGAAACTCGTCCCCGCATTTCCCCTCGTATCGCGACCCGCCACAAAAGCATACTCTCCATCCTTCATCACCGTTACCGCAACACCCTCATCCACATCAAAATAATCGGTAGCAAAATTCAAACCCAAATTAAGATAATTGGCAGTCGCCTCAAATTCCAGGGGGTAGTCATTGGTAATTTCCAACACCCCAAAACCCTTGGCATCAGTAAGCGAACTCCCGTTAGTAAAAGTCATTTTCAACGGGTCCGAAGTCGCCGCCAGTCCCATCGCACCAGTAGCAGTAGCAAGAGCCCCAATCTGCTCCCACCAATCAGACAAATTAGACTCCCCTTCCTTGGGTCGGTCATCAGGGTCGATATTCACCACATAAATTTGCCCGTAAGACGCCGTAACGAACAACCGCCGACCGTCCGCGTTAAGTAGTCATGCAAAAATATTTGCACATTTTTAAAATTCGTGTTAAAATTATGGACGAGGGTGTAAGCCAGTGTTTCATCACGGTATAAAAGCACGCTTGAACGGACAAGCAGTCTATATAAAGAGCTCCATAAAAATGAGATTCATACAAAACTTAAGCTATGAAACATTAAGTTTGTTAAAGAGGTTAAACAAACAAAGTAAAAAACATCAAGTGAGACAAAGAGCTTTATGTATTAGATTGAGCTTTTAAAAGCATACAATAAAAGAACTAATGGCAATTTTAAAAGTAAGTCGCTCAACAATTTATAATTGGTTTAATAATTGGGAAGAGGAAGGATTAATAGGGTTGTATGACTACAAAGGTCGCGGTCGAAAAAAGCTCTTTAATAAAGAGCAACAACAACAACTAAAAGAGTGGACTAAAGAAACTCCTAAACAACTAAATTTGGTTCAAGATAGAGCGGAAAAAGAGTGGGGAATTAAAGCTAGCAAAGATACAATAAAAAGAGTGTTAAAATCCGTTAACTTTACATGGCATCGCATTAGAAAAGTGTTAGGAGGTAAGCCAAACGAAGAAGAATATGCGGATAAAACCGAACTACTCGAAGAACTCAAAGAAAAAGAGCGAAAAGGTGACATAGACTTAAGATATTTGGATGAAGTCGGCTTTTCTCTAATTCCTTGCGTACCTTATTGTTGGCAAGAAATCGGAGAACAAGTGACAATCAAAAGTGAACGAAGTAAAAGGCTAAATGTCCTTGGATTCTTCAACAGAAAAAATGAACTAGAATCATATATATTTGAAGATTCAATTACGAGTAACGTAGTTGTAGCTTGCATTGATGATTTTTGTAAAAAGATACAAAAAGAAACTGTGTTAGTCATGGATAGAGCTTCTATACATGACTGCGCTATGGTACGAGAGCGAGAAAAGGAATGGAAGCAAAAAGGCTTAACTCTTTTCTGGCTACCCACATACTCTTCTGAATTAAATATAATAGAAATACTTTGGCGTTTTATTAAGTATTCGTGGCTAAAATTTGATGCCTATTCAAGCTGGGAAAGTTTGGTGGAAGCAGTTGAAAATATTTTGAGAAATGTTGGAAAAAAATATGTAATTAATTTTGCATGATTACTTAATAGCCATCTGCCGCAACTCGGCACTATCGTTATTCAACTCCAGGGCTATAGTTTTCACCACCTCATGGTAGCTATCCGACTCTGGATTAACATCCAAAACGTAAATCCGTCCCCCGTTCTTATCCGCCACATAAGCATACTCGTCGTCGGAGTCAATAACCACAGCCACCGGAGTCGCCCCCTCTGGCAGAGGAATGGGTTCGACTTCCGGCGTTTCGGCATCCGCATCCACCTGTCGCAAGACCATCAAATCTACTAACGCTACCTGTCCCGAATCTTCCAGAGGCACATAAGCTCGCGTACCGTTACCGGTCGCCGCCAATTCTCCGGGGCGGTCCGTTACTCCCGCCGTTCCTACAGAAATCTTCGCCCGCAATAAATCCGCGCTGGAACTGTCTTCGATAACTGACTTCGGATGCAGCATATCTACTACGCTAATGGCATCCGCCGACCGTTGGGATACCAAAACCAACTCCTCGCAAGTCGGCAGCAGTCGGAACTTCTCTTCGCCATCCAACTCTATTTCTTCCACATCGTTTTCCCCGGGACCGACTCGTTTTTTTTGTCGCCTCGACAACACGATATCCGCTTCTCCCAGAGGTACCGCGATGGGGATTTCAATAGCAATTTCAAACTCGTTCTCCCCTAACTCCCGACTCAAGTCCGGCAAAACTTCTCCCTCATAAACCGCATCCCCCACATAAAACTTACCTATCAAATCATCGAACTGGCTGCCCGGTTCGCCCTCAAAATCGTTCAAGAAATTGCTGCCCCGCAAGGACACCACAGGTTTGTCGCCCTCAATAAATTCTAATAATGCTTGTCTCACCGCAGGCCCCAACAACGGGTCTGCGAATCCTATTATTGGCGCTGGCAGTTCGGCGCTATAAGAGGGCAAACCATTCTCGTTCAAGAACACTTCCGTTGTCGTACCCACTGGCGGTCCCACCTCGGGAATGCCGATGATTTCTAAAGAAGTTTGTTCCAGAGTGGCGACATAAGCTGCCAGTAACGATGTCAGGAGAAATTGAGCGTATGAAACCCCTATCAAACCGATTAAACCTGCCCTCGCGCCCAAATATTGAAATTGGTTGACCGCACCCGTTACCTGGATAATCTCCTTAATTTCTTCAAGCCAAGCAATATACTCGCCCGCTGGCTGATTAACGGGAGCATAAGGAGAGCCAAGTTGGGGAGATAGTGCGCCACCTAGCTGGGTTGAGAGCTCGATTAGTCCCGAAGGTATCTCCACCATAACAAATTCCCCAGTTTGAAGGAGACCGACATAAGGAGGCGAAGCCGTTCGCAGCATTCCATCAGTTCCCACCCCTCCAACTTCTTCTATCAGCCAAGTATCGGTCCAAGTCCCCGTGGCATCCGGCATCCGTCCTTTACGCAAGAACAATACCCCCGTACCCGCTTCCAAGTCTGTCGGTGCTGGAATTGCGAGTTGAACCGGTTGTTCTAAAGGCGTATCGCCCAACTCCAGTTCAAACGCTCCCACAAATTCCAAACTCTCTGGCAGTGACAGCGATAAATCTTCTCGTTCCAGGGGTGTCAGCCCTACGGAAGTCTCTTGAGTCAATGCCCCGGTCGGAACCATTATTACCGAGCCGTCCAATGTTTCGACAACGCCGCCGCTTTCATCTACTAAGTTCGAGTCTGTTTCTGGGGGTTCTACCAATATCGGTATCGTAATTTCGGCATCTCCATATCGGACGGCTATGGTAGTTTCTCCTTCTGCTGAGGCAGTTACTACCCCAGACGGACTGACCTCCAATAGTTCTTCGTCACCAACTGCATAACTAATGTCTCCGATATCCGTCGTTAGCTCTGGAGAATCTATCCACTCGTTAATTTTTACCGATAACTGCCGCTTCTCCCCGGGGGGCAAACTTATGGCTACTGGATAAGAATTTAACCCATAAATTCCCGCTAAAGATTCAATTTCCGGCCCCAACAAATCTTCTTCTTCTAAAGTAAATTCAAACTCGACAACCTCGGACTCCAACCCATTTTCGTCAGTGGCGCGTAAATAAATAGTATTAACTCCGAATGGCAAAGTTTCTCCTAAAACCTCTTCCAAAACTTCTTGTTCCAAAACAAAACTGCCGTCATTTTCTAACTCAGTTT
>CAZSTZ010000300.1:0-4874 GCA_964609515.1 uncultured bacterium
TACTGAAACGCTTTAATCATATTTGAGCGTTTTGATGAGATTAAAAGTAGCACAACCAACTGACAACCAAAATTGTTGCCAACGGCGGAACTGTTGTATTAGCTGACCAGTGGTTTCCGTCATCAAAAACCTGCCATCATTGCGGTCATATTCATCAAGAACTAACATTAAGCGACCGCACTTTTAATTGTCCTCACTGTGGAACAATTATAGACCGCGACTTAAATGCGGCATTAGTTCTTTCCCAATATGGAGAAGTGAATCAATTTGACGACGGGTGGGCGGCACCCGAAATTACGCCTGTGAACGCCGAAGGAGCCGACTCCCCAGGTTGAGCCAGGAAGCAAGCAGCAAAACTAGCAAAACCCCAGGTTTTTCGTGGTTTTGCAAGAACTGTTTAGGTATTGTGCAGCAGATGGAAGTCTTACTCTTACTCAAATAAAAAGCGGTCTTTTTGAGTACTCGTTCTGAGTATGAGAGAATAAATATGCCAAACTGACGTACTCCCATTGGAGAACTACAGGAGGTAAGCGGGGGAAAAGAACGTATCGATTTTTACCTCCAGAAGGGGCGATCGGCTTGAGTTTATCGTCAAACCTCACAAAAAAACTTGCTTTCACTATAGATAAATAAACAAACCGGACTCGATTTGGGGTAATGGGTAATAGATAATGGGTAATGGGAATACCTTCAGTTCCATTCTTTATTTTTGCTTTCGTTGCGAGTTGCTCCCGGTTTTAAGCAACCCGCAATTCCCAGAAAATAGGATGAAATGGGAGCTTTCACCGTTTGAAGAAGAATTTTTTACCAACTTTTTAATGGGTGCATCTCAATTTTGATATTGCCAAAAATTAGACGCTTTTTGGGAATGGGGAATGGGGAATGGGGAATTGCAAAGAACGTCTTTTTACAAATATGAGATGCTCCCTTTTTAATTGACAAGACCGCCATTAGCTATTAGCAAGAAGGCAAAAGCGAGATTGTTTCGCTTCACTGCTTCTGGGGGCTATTCAACGAGCCCGCCGCACCATTCCTACCCGATCGCTGCAAAAATATGGCAAAATGTAAAAACACAAACCAAAAAGTCCACTTAGCCAACCAAAACCATGACCCAAAACCCACCGGAACTAGCCACCAAATACGACCCCTTCGCCACCGAGGCGAAGTGGCAGGAGTATTGGGAAACCAACAAAACCTTTAAAGCAGATCCCGACCGACCCGGGGAACCCTACTGCATCGTCATCCCGCCGCCCAACGTTACCGGCAGCCTGCACATGGGCCACGCCTTCAATAACACCCTTATCGATGCCCTCATCCGATATCATCGGATGCGAGGCGACAACGCCCTCTACCTCCCGGGCACCGACCACGCCAGCATCGCCGTTCAAACCATCCTCGAAAAACAACTCCGCCAGGAAGGCAAAAACCGCTACGACATCGGGCGGGAAAAATTCCTCGAACGCGCCTGGGAGTGGAAAGAAGAATCTGGCGGCACTATCGTTAACCAACTTCGCCGCCTGGGAGTCTCCTGCGACTGGACTCGGGAACGCTTCACTCTGGATGAAGGTTTATCCAAAGCAGTCACCGAAGCATTCCTCCGCCTCTACGAACAAGGACTCATCTATCGCGGCAACTACTTAGTGAACTGGTGCCCCCAGAGTCAATCTGCGGTTTCCGACTTAGAAGTAGAAAATCAAGAAGTCAACGGCAACCTCTGGCACTTCCGCTACCCCCTCACCGAGGGCGGCGGTTTTGTCGAAGTCGCTACCACCCGCCCGGAAACGATGTTAGGCGATACTGCAGTGGCGGTCAACCCCAAAGACGATCGCTACAAAGACTTTATCGGCAAAACCGTTACCCTGCCGATAATGGAACGGCAAATTCCCATCGTCGCCGACGAGCTCGTAGATCCTGCTTTCGGTACCGGTTGCGTTAAAGTCACCCCCGCCCACGACCCCAACGATTTCGCGATGGGCAAGCGCCACCAGTTGCCGTTTATCAATATAATGAATAAAGACGGCAGTCTCAACGAAAACGCCGGACCTTTTGCGGGACAAGACCGCTTTGAGGCGCGGAAAAAAGTAGTCGAACGTTTAAAAACAGATGGGTTTTTGGTCAAAATCGAAGAGTATAAGCATACCGTTCCTTATAGCGATCGCGGCAAAGTCCCAGTAGAACCCCTGCTGTCAACCCAATGGTTTGTCAAAATTCGCCCTCTGGCAGACAAAACCCTAGAACTTCTCGACAAACATAACGAACCGGTCTTCGTTCCCGATCGCTGGACGAAAGTATATCGCGATTGGTTGGTCAAGCTACAAGATTGGTGCATCTCCCGCCAGCTTTGGTGGGGGCATCAAATTCCCGCTTGGTATGCCGTCAGCGAAACCAACGGCGAAATTACCGACGATACTCCGTTTGTAGTTGCCGCCAACGAGGAGGAAGCATGGGAGAAAGCTAAGGCTAAATTTAGTGCCGACGTCAAGTTAGAACGAGATCCAGACGTTCTCGATACTTGGTTCTCCTCCGGTTTGTGGCCCTTTTCTACTTTGGGCTGGCCGGAAGAGACGAACGACTTGGCTACTTACTATCCCACTAATACCCTATCCACCGGTTTCGATATCATCTTTTTCTGGGTTGCGAGAATGACGATGATGGGAACCCATTTTACCGGAAAAATGCCTTTTCAAACCGTTTACATTCACGGTTTAATTCGGGACGAAAACGGCAAAAAAATGTCGAAATCTGCCGGTAACGGCATCGACCCTTTGTTATTAATTGATAAGTATGGAACCGATGCAGTTCGCTATACTTTAATGCGGGAAGTTATCGGTGCCGGTCAGGATATTCGCTTGGAATACGACAGGGAAAAAGACGAGTCGGCATCGGTGGAAGCGTCGCGGAATTTTACTAATAAAATGTGGAACGCCGCGAGGTTTGTAATGATGAATTTGGCAACGGATTTTGTAACGGATTTAACGGATTTGAGGGATTTGAGGGATGAGTTGGAGTTGAGCGATCGCTGGATTTTATCTCGTTTCAATCAAGTGGTAAAACAAACTTGTAATTATTTGGATAACTACGGTTTGGGAGAAGCTGCCAAAGGACTTTACGAGTTTATTTGGAACGAGTTTTGCGATTGGTATATCGAATTAGTTAAATCTCGTTTGCAAGGAGATAATCCGAGTTCTAAAAAAGTAGCGCAACAGACTTTAGCTTTCGTTTTAGATGGATTTTTGCGCTTGCTGCATCCATTTATGCCTCATATTACCGAGGAGATTTGGCATACTTTAAATCGAGTTGGCGATGAGACTTGTTTGGCGTTGCAAGCTTATCCCAAACTGGATGAAAGTTTAATCGATTTGGAGTTAGAAGCCGAATTTGAGTTATTATTTGGGGTAATTCGGAACGTTCGGAATTTACGCGCCACTACGGAGATTAAACCTAGCGTTAAAGTGACGGCATTTTTGCAAAGCGAAAATGAAAAAGAACGGGAAATCTTGACGAAAAACGAGTCTTATATTCTCGATTTAGCTAAGGTTGAAAAGTTAACGATTACCGATGCGGTTTCTGCCGATGTTGGTAAAACAATTGCGGGGGTTTTTGGTACCGTTCAAGCTTTAATTCCTTTGGAAGGGGTGGTAGATATTGAAGCTTTGCGGGGACGTTTGGAGAAAAAATTAGCTAAAATTGAAGGACAAATTAAGTCGCTTTCGGGACGTTTAAATAATCCTAAATTTGTCAGTAAAGCTGACCCGAAAGTAGTCCAAGAAGTACGGGATAATCTCGCCGAGGCCGAGAAACAAGCAGAGATATTGCGCGATCGCCTGAATCGTTTTTAAGATTTCTCCGTCGGTCAAGAAACCCGGTTTTTCAAAAAAAACCGGGTGATTGCCTGTTCTTATTTTTTTAACAGTCGCCGAACCATTGTTAATTGTTAATTGTTAATTGTTAATTGATATTACCAATGCCAAAAATTATCGCCAATTTAACTATCATCTGTCTTAGCTACAGTCTGGTTAGCTGCCAAATAAAAGAGCGATCGCCCCAAACAAAGGAGCTAAATATCGAGACAAATATTCCCGCCATTGAAAAAAGCGAACCTCTGCCAAAACCTGTTATTAATAACCCCCCAGAAAAGGCAATTCCTAAAGAAATAGTCGAAGGGGTACCCATTCTTATGTACCACTCTATCGCCGACGATCCGAATAACGATTTAATGGTATCGCCGTCAACTTTTGCCGCCCAAATGAAACATTTAAAAGATGCCGGTTATCAAACCATAACTTTCCAAGATTTAGAGGACTGGGAAAGGGGAGAACCTATCCCTAAAAAACCGGTTTTGTTAACCTTTGACGATGGTTATTTGGATAACTATACCGCCGCTTATCCGGTGTTGAAAAAATACAATCTCAAAGCAACCTTTTTTATTAGTATTAACTACCTCGGCGATGCCCGTCATTTCTCTTGGGAGAATATTAAAGAGATGTACGACTCCGGTTTAATTCAATTTGGTTCTCATTCTTTATCTCATCCAGATTTAACGGTTATTTCTGCTGCTAAAAGGCGAGAAGAAATTGTTAAATCGAAAAAGATTATTGAGGAAAAAATAGGCGGGGAAGTAATAGCTTTTTCTTATCCCGCCGGGGCATATAATAATATTGTTATCGGAGAAACCGCCGAAGCTGGATATAAATTTGCGGTGACAACTAGGCCGGGAGATGCGAGAATAGAACAAGGTTTATTAACTCTCCATCGAGTTAGAATTCATGGTTATTATACTGCGGCTGATTTTGTCGAGTTGTTTCCTTAATAATTAATAATTTGTAAGGTGCTATAAGGCGCACCCTACGGAGGATTTGTAAGGTGCTATAAGG
>CAZSTZ010000300.1:4974-7310 GCA_964609515.1 uncultured bacterium
GTGCTATAAGGCGCACCCTACGGAGGATTTGTAAGGTGCTATAAGGCGCACCCTACGGAGGATTTGTAAGGTGCTATAAGGCGCACCCTAAACTCTGTCTCTCAACTCCATAAATATTTTGACCGAAACGCCGACGCAACCGCCCAAAAAACCGCCTATTACTGCACCCCAAAAAGGAATAGAACTAGGAGTCAAACAGACAAGAAGTCCGTCCAAACCGTCATCGCAATTTAAAGGTTTTATTTGTTCGTAGGAGACGTAAAAGCAAATTAAAGTAGCCGCAATAGAAGTGCCCATCGCAACGTTAAATGCGGTAAAAGTACATTTTAATTTAGTTATTAAGCTAATTAAAGCGCCAATAATCCAACCCAGTGTTCCTCCGATGACGATACCAAAGCAAGCGCCCAAAATTGCCAGGCCCCAAACAAATAATTTAGAAACTATTTCCATATATTTTTACCTCGATTTAAGTTCTCCAAAATAGTTTAAATTTGCTAAAAATACTGACAATAAAACCCACCATCGCCGTATATGCAACTCCTCTGAAAAATCCCCACCAGGGCGGTTGGGTCATTTCGACAATGGCTGAATGCAGTTCGGTTAACCTTAAAATTGGCAATAGTAAATTGCCAAATACTACATAAGCCAGCATGGGATTTTGACCGTTATAAATGGCAAAACCTAGCAGTTTTTTGAGTTGAAAAACATCTACGATAATCGTCAAAGCAATTAGGCTAAAAATAGCCATTGCTAAGGTGACAAAAAAGTAGCTATAAGTGGCACTGTCTTTTTTAATACCTCCTTGAAAGGGTTCAAAAGCCAGCCCCAACATTAACCAATAACAACCCCAAGAGTAAAGCTTTTGAAGAAAGATTTCTGTAGAATTACTCGATCGCTTTATTAATAGCCAACCACATCCAGATAAAAATACGCTGGTTAAGGCTGTTTGCCAAACCAACCGAGATTGCAATCCTACCAGCAATACTAACTCAAGAGTTAACATCAGGCAAGCTATTATAACATGGCGGCTGCCGGTCCAAGGTTGGGGGCTAGGTTTCTTTCGATTTTCTTCTGTTTCCTCCGTTGTTTCCTCTGTTTCCTCGGTATTTTCTGGGAGTGGCGATCGCCCCAGCCACTCTAAAATTAAATCCCCTACAATCGTAGCAGGAATGACGATAAATAAATATTTTAAATAGTCAAATCGGAAAATCCAAGGCAGGGGCGAGGCAAACCAAAAACTGGCAACCCAACCTCCTGCGGTGGAGGAAAGTCGCAACCCTAATAGTATGCCCAATAGTCCCACCCGCAAGGGTAAATTATTTTTGCTAAACAGCCATATTAAGGAACCAAAAACAGCCATATTTGTTAAGACGATTAAAATAATATCGCTGCGTTCTAATAAAAAACCGCTGCTGTCTGGATAGCGCAATTCAGCTAGTAGTAAAATTATTAAAATCCAGCCGCTAATTGCTAATAAAAATTTGGCAGATTTAAACCAAGATTCCGGCCAGCGGGCGAAGATTAAAAATAACAGCGCAAACCCCCACAAACCAAGCAACCATTTGTCGGGACTGTCGCTGCTATTATTAATAATATTCGGTCGGAGGTGGTGGAGCATAATTGCAAAGCTTCCCAAAAGCAATCCTCTTTTTAAAATCCAGAAAATAATCTTAATTTTCTGCCATCCTTTCTCCTGGAGGCGAGATAAGGATAGGGGAAAAGATGCCCCCATTGCAAATAAGAAAAAGGGGAAGACTAAATCTACCCAAGTGAGTCCGGGCAGGTTGGGATTAAAAACGTGAGTGGGCGGGGGAGTTTGGGCGTGATACATCCAGGCGGGTAAGGCACCTGCGCGCGGAATTACTCCAGATAGTACCATCGTTAAAACGGCAAAACCTCGAAGGGCATCGAGGGCATGGGCGCGTTTTGGTAAGTTGGGATGGTTCATGGTCATGGGTTATTGGTAAGGGGTAATTGGTAATTATAGGACAAAAACCGGATTTCTTGGAAAAAACCCGGTTTTTCAAGTTTATTTTTGGAATTGGGGTTGTTGTGGCGATCGCTTTTTAGAAGGGAGCAGGCAACGGGCAAACGTTCCCTGGCGGTGGGGGGAGGCGATCGCTCCCTTGCCTCCACTGAGACTTAAGAAACTGGGTAACTCGTGCGAAACCCGGTTTCTGGCGTGCGATGAAGTCCTAACCGGAGCTTTTCTCGCTATAAATCTCCTACTGTGATTGCGAGGCGATCGGGAAAACCAGTTAACGTCTTTCCCTTTTGCCCTTTGCCTCTTGCCTCTTGCCTTCTTCAAAGATTGCCACGGGGGGAGATAACGATAC
>CAZSTZ010000301.1:0-7267 GCA_964609515.1 uncultured bacterium
TTTTATTAGTATTTGAGCGTTTTAGATATAAAATTAACAATTTGTTACAAGTCTCTAGTTCTATTCTAAATTTACTGGCAAACCCATTTTCTTATTGATAAGATTCCTGGAAGCTTTTGATAAAATCTACTCCTTCATTCAGAGGAGTAAGAGCTACTAGCTGGTTTGGGGGAGATAGCAATTTAGAAGAACCAGAGTTATTTTCTAGATTAACTAACTTTCTACCAAAATCTTGATGTTGATAAATAGTTAATTTTTTTCCGCTAGAATTGGCAATTTGTATCTTTGTATTTCCTTGAAAAAAATAGTCTTCTTTTTTATTTTTTATCTCTTGAAAAGAGTCAATTATTTTTTTCAAAGATACCCCGATTTTAGTTACTTTATTGGCAGTTCTAATATCCAAGGTATTATTTTTTTTATTTTGAATTCTCCCGATAGTTTTAACAAGATTTTTTTGAATTAAATTAGCATCTTTAAAAGGAATTATAACCACATAAGCAGTAGTAAATAATTCCCAATCTGTTTCCACCATAAAAGAGAGAATAGTGCGACGATGGTTAATTTCAATATTAGGTGGCCGATTGACGAGGGGGTATTCTCTAGCAATTAGGTCGTAAGTAGAAGCCAGAGTCATAAAAGAGTCAAAAGCCAAAGGTCGATCCACTATAATCTGAACGCTGGGGGGAGTAGCATTAAAAAACTGTAGAGATTCTTCTGGAGTAAAAGAGAGAACTTTACTGCGATCGCCATTAGGACTAATATCGACCCAATCACAAGTAATATCCTTTGCTTTTAGACCAAAGCGCGACACACCATAAAGTTTAGCCCCAGTTAAAGAAGCCCCTGTCAAGTCGGCCCCGGCCCAATCAGCTTGAATCAAATTAGCTTGGGTTAGGTCTGCATGAACGAGAACCCCATTTAAAAGATTGGCATGGTTTAAATTGGCACCGTATAAATTAGCCCCGCTCAATCTAGCCTCATCCAGATCCGCTCCGGTAAGGTTAGCACCGCTGAGATCTGCCCATCTAAGATTAGCCCCTCTGAGGTCGGCCCCGCTCAGGTTTGCCTGAGATAGATTAGCTTGTCTGAGTTCTGCATGGGTCAGGGAAGCTCCTCTGAGGTCAGCGCGGCTGAGATCTGTCCTCTGTAGATTAGCATTTTCCAAATTGGCAAATTTGAGATTGCTACCTCTCAGACGAGCGCCACTGAGATCTGCCAATTCTAATTTTGCTTGTCGCAGGGTTGCTTCTCTAAGATCTGCTTCTGTGAGATTTGCACCCTTGAGGTTGGCATAGCTCATGTCAGCTCGAATCAGTTCTGTTCTAATGAGAGTGGCATCAATCATTTCGGCATTGCTGAGATCTGCCCCGATCATATTGGCCACATTTAGAATTGCACCATTAAGTTTAGCGCCGGCGAGATTGGTGCTGCTGAGTCTGGCAACATTGAGCTTGGCTTGACTTAGGTCAACCCCGCTCAGATTGGCTCCGCTGAGATTGGTTAGACTTAAAATGGCCCGACTAAAATTGGCTTGAGGGAGGTTAGCTCGATTGAGGTTAACTTCACATAAAACGATTCCTGTAAAGTCTCTTTCACCGCTTGCGTATTTTTTAAGTAGTTCTTCGCCGTCCATCGATTCCTTTGTACTTAAGAAAATAAGAAAATTTTAAAAAAGTTTAAAGTGGGTGCATCTCAATGATGAAATTAACCAAAAAACCCGAGAGCATCGGACCAGACAGCGAGGCAATCTGGAGCCACGTCTATGCAATTCGCGAACCAATAATTTGCCGAGGCATTGGCAGCTAGGTAATAGGTAATGGGCCCCGGGGTTCTAAAATCTCAAATAGTCGCTCTTTTTACAAAACTGACTTGGGAGCAGCTCGCGGTTAAACTAAGCCAGGAAGTAAAAATACTCTCCAGGCCAGAAACGAGAACCTTTTGCCATTCTCCATTGCCAATTCCCCATTCCCAAAAAGATGTTCTTGTTTAAGTATCTTGGTTATGAAACCCTTTAATAAATTCCACTACTATAGCTTGAGGTAGCAAATTTATTTCTGAATTTTGAAGTACAGTTTCGGCATCGTATTTTGACTTTCCCGAGATATCTATAGCAGGTTTACCAAAAGTTGGATGATGATAAACATTAATTTTTCCCGAACTTGAATTAATTAAAACCATTTTAGTAGGAATATGAAAAAAATTTGTGCTTTCGCCTATCTGAGGAAATAGCTTGGATACATCAATGTTTTTTCTTTGCCTAATGCCTCGCTCTAATACTTGCCCTAATTGTTTAATATGGTTAACTTCTCTTTGGCCTAAAAACCCTTCTTTTAATAAGAGTTGAAGTTGTTTCATCATTTTGACAAGATTTTCCTGAGTTTTGAGAGCGTCATAGAAAGGCAAAATAGCCACATAAGCAGTTGCAAATAATTGGCGATCGCTCTTCATGCTAAACGAGAGCGTAGTTTTTCTCGAACTCACGTCAATACTAGGAGGCCGATCTATTAAATCTTCGTACTGTTTGCCTATCTCGTAATAAACTGCAGCTAAAGCATAATAACCTGCATTATCTAAAGGAGCATCTATAACAATTTTCACTGTGGGCAAACTTTCGTGAAAAAAATGTTTTACTTCGCCGTTTTTCAAATAATAAACTTGACTTTTATCGGCGTAAGGGCTAAGGTCAACCCAATCGCAGGTCATTCCTTCTGTTTTAATACCGAGCCTAGAAGTGCCGTAAATTTTAGCTCCTGTTAAAATTGCACCTGTTAAATCGGCACCGATCCAATCGACTTCTAGTAAATAACAATCGGATAAATCTGCATGAACGAGACTAGCATCTAATAAGTTAGCATTACTTAAATTCGATCTACTTAAATCGGCTCCACTTAATTTAGCTTCGCTAAGATTAGCTAATCTTAAATTAGCGCCACTCAATAAAGCCCATCTAAGATTAGCCCCGCTCAAATCTGCTCCTTTAAGATTAGCACCTGTCAGATTAGCTTGTCGGAGTTCGGCACTGCGCAAATCGGCACCTTCTAAGGAAGCACCACTGAGATCTACTCCTTGTAAATTAGCTTCTACTAAATTAGCACCATTAAGATTAGCTTTTTTCAGAGATGCACCTCGAAGATTGGCACCGCTAAGATTAGTTTTTCTCAGGGTTGCTTCGGTGAGAGTCGCACCGTTTAGATCTGCTCCTGTAAGATCGGCTTCGCTGAGATTTGCCCTGATTAATTCTGCTCTAATTAATTTAGCTCCAATCATTCGAGTTCTTTTAAGATCTGCCAAAACTAAATTAGCCACATTTAGATCGGCTTCGTTTAAGTTACTACCTTCTAAATGGGCTCCATTAAGTTTGGCAATATTAAGTTTGGCTCTGGTTAAATTAGTATTAGTTAAATTTGCACCGCTGAGGTTGGCTACGCTGAGATTTACCCCTGTTAAATTTGCGCCGCTGAGGTTGATGCCATTGAGGTTTGCCTCAAAGAGGTTGAGGCCGGTAAAGTCTCTGTTTCCTGCGGTATATTTTTCTAATATTTCTTCTAAAATCATTGGGGCGCACCCTTTAATAATCCCCATTT
Source organism: uncultured bacterium (assembly GCA_964609515.1). Lineage (GTDB taxonomy): Bacteria > Cyanobacteriota > Cyanobacteriia > Cyanobacteriales > Microcoleaceae > CALKCV01. Next base: position 3,585 of record CAZSTZ010000301.1, read on the forward strand.
ATTTACATGAATATAGGTATTGTCGGACTCGGTTTAATTGGTGGCTCGATGGGATTGGATTTTAAGGCCCTGGGACATCGAGTTTTGGGAGTTTCTCGTCGAGAATCCACTTGTCAAAAGGCCATCGAACTTGGAGTAGTTGATGAGGCTAGCGTGAATTTGTCTTTGTTATCTGCTGCCGATGTGGTAGTTATTTGCACTCCTATAGGGGCGATCGCTCCTACAGTCGAACAGCTTATTCCTCATCTTTCTCCTGATGCCATTTTAACTGATGTCGGTTCGGTAAAGGCGGCCATTACTGGTGAAGTCGAACTTCTCTGGCCTAACTTTGTCGGGGGACACCCGATGGCGGGTAAGGCAGAAAGCGGGATCGAAGTTGCGGAAGTTGGTTTGTTTGCAGGCCGACCTTATGTAATTACTCCCACGATAAAAACGCCACCAACTGCAGTCCAGACCGTGGAGAAGCTGGCTCGATCGCTAAAAGCTAATGTTTTTCGATGCGACCCTGAAGAACACGATCGAGCGGTTGCTTGGATTTCTCATTTACCCGTAATAGTCAGCGCTAGTTTAATTGCTGGTTGTATGGGGGAGAGCCATCCGGATGTACTAAAGTTAGCACAAAATTTGGCGAGCTCTGGTTTTCGCGACACTAGCAGGGTTGGTGGGGGCAATCCGGAGTTGGGATTGATGATGGCCAAGTACAATCGTGGGGAGTTGTTGCGATCGCTTTTGTCTTATCGCGATTGTCTGGACCAATTCATCGGGCAGATCGAAAAGGAGGATTGGGACGGACTTTTTGAGGCTTTGCAGAATGCTTACCACACTAGAGGGCTTTTTGTCAAGGATTGAGTTTGTGGTAATTTATATTGATTAGATATTGCGAGGTAATTGAAATGTTAAAAAGAATCTACATCAACAATTTTAGATGTCTGGTTAATTTCGAGTTAAAAATTGACGGCTTGAGTTTATTTATTGGTGCTAATGCTTCGGGAAAAAGTACAGTTTTTGCTGCTTTAATAAAACTGCAAAAATTTATTTTAGGTGAAGATTTTTCCGAGAACAGTTATCAAGTTGCTGCTCTGTTTAAAAGGTCCGATTTGACTAGATGGCAAGATTCCTTAATTCAAAAATTTGAATTAGATATAGAAGGAAATGGAGGGATTTACAAATACGTTCTCGAAATCGAACACCGAGGAGACTACGAACCGCCAAGAATGCGAACAGAAAGATTAAGTTTTGGCGGCGATCCTTTATTTGAGTTTGGCATTCAAAAAGACGAAAAGGGAATAGATCTAGGACAAGCACAGTTATATAATGACGATCCTAACCGTCAAGGAGCGTTTATTCCCTTATTTAAGTGGTCGCGTTCTGGGGTGGGTTATGTCTATGAAAGATCTGATAATCAAAAGCTTACTTGGTTTAAAAAACGGATGGCAAATTTTTTCATCGTCCATATAAATCCAGGGTTAATGAATTCGGAAAGTCGCCAAGAAGAGAAACACCCAAATTGGGAGATGTCAAATTATGCCGCTTGGTACAGTTATTTATCTCAAGCATCCCAAGGGCAAATAATTAAATTGACATTGGAATTACAAAACATTATTCCCGGTTTTGATTCGTTTCAAAATCCTAAATCTGGAGAAGTTAGAAGTTTATCGGCATCTTTTAAACTTCCGAGCAAAAGCACTTATAAATTTGATGAATTATCGGACGGTCAAAAGGCTCTAATTGCTCTTTACACTTTAATTTATGTTGCTGCGGATGAGGATTGTACTTTATGCATTGACGAGCCAGAAAATTTTCTGGCTTTACCAGAAGTACAGCCTTGGTTAGAAAAAATTGATGAGTATTTTATAGGCGACGGCTGTCAAGTAATTCTTATTTCTCATCATCCAACCATAATTAACGATCTAGGGAATAATTCTGGTTATTGGTTCTATCGTGAAGATAATCAAGCGGTTCGCTTTTTGCCTATAAATGATGAAGGAAAAGATGGTTTATCGCTTGCAAAATTGATAGAATTGGGGTGGCTTTATGACAAATAAAGATATTTTCTCAGAAGTAATTATTCTTTGCGAAGATATTGACCACAAGCGATTCATAACTCAATATTTAGTTGAGAGAGGGTTGGATAAACGCAAGATTAAAAAACCTTCTAATTTGAAAGCTGGAGAAGTTAGTAATAACAATTCTTCGGTGGTCGAACAGTATCCTAATTATGTCAAACAATACAGGCAAAAGCGAAATCAAAAAAATGTGGCTCTCATTATAATGATTGATGGTGACTATAAGACTTTCCATCAGAGAATTCGTTCTTTAAATAAAGCCTTAGACGAACGAGAAGGGGAGCTAAATAAAGAGCTTCGACAACCAGATGAAAAAATTGCTATTTTTGTACCCACTAGAAATATTGAAACTTGGTTTGAGTATGTTAATGGCAATAATAATTGTAACGAACAAGATGATTATAAAAATAAAAATTTGAACAAAAAAGAGAGGGTTAAATTAGCTAAAGATTCGGCTACAAAATTAGCAAAGGAAATTTGCCCGCAAGGACTTCCTCCTGATGCTCCACCTTCTTTGCTTCATGCTTGTCAAGAGTTGGAAAGGTTGCAATTGGATTAGCTAAACTGGATAGTATTTTAATCGGTAGGTTTTGATTGGGTAGCAAATTAAAAACAAGGTGCGCGGCGCGCACCCTACGAAGACAGTTTTCATTGAGGGACTGTCAAAAAATGGGAACCTTATGTTCCCAAAAATAAAAAAGTCCGCAATTGCGGACAAAAATTGAAAATCGAATAACTAAGGCCCAAAAAAGTGCAACCCATAAAATTGCACAAAAAATGGACGTTGGCAAGATAATCAGCCTTGTTGCAATTGGTCTAAACGGGCCAAGACTTCTTGACTGTGAATTGAGGGTATGACTCCGAGGAAAATCTCGCGCAAAATACCGTCTGGGTCGATAATAAAACTGTGCCGCATGGAGAAAAAGTTCAACCACGAACCATAAGCTTTACTAACAGTTCCATCGGTGTCTGCTAATAGGGGAAATTTTAAGCCTTCCGAGTCGCAAAAATCGGCGTGGGAGTCGATATCGTCGGCACTTACTCCTAATATTTGCGCGTTTCTGGCAATGTATTTGGGTAAATCTTGTTGAAATTTCCGCGCTTCTAAGGTGCAACCGGAGGTGAAGTCTTTGGGATAAAAATAAAGCACTACCCACTGACCTCGATAATCTGATAAGGATATTTCTCCATCGCCGGTATTTGTTGGTAAGGTAAATTCTGGGGCGGGTTCGTTTAATTCTGGAAGTTTGCCCCCTAATGCTAGGGCGGCGGGGGTAAAGTTAAGGGTGGTAATTAGGGCAATAATTGTTGCTAAGATTAGTTTGAAAAAGTTGCGACGGTCGGTCATGGTTTGAGATTGTTAATTGGCTTTTATTTTAGTTTAGGGGATTTGTGTGTTTTGGTCAAGGATAGGGTATCGTTGCCCAGAAACCAGGTTTTTTGAAAAAACCTGGTTTCTTAATTAATTTTTGAAAAAACCGGGTTTCTTAATTCTCTTAACTTAGCCATTTTCTTGTAGGTTGGGTGAAGCCAACCGAAATTAGCGGTGTTGGGTTCGGTCTCCGTTCCACCCAACCTACAAATTAAGGCATTTTTCGTTTTGGCGAAGGTATTGTT
>CAZSTZ010000302.1:0-1647 GCA_964609515.1 uncultured bacterium
AATTTTGCGCCAACTTTATCGAAGATTTAGCAGAATTTTTGCTGGCAATTTTGTATTCGTCAATCAGGCCGTGTTGTTTAAAAATTGCCAAAAGACTTGGCAAACTAGAACCTGTAGCCTCAAATAATTCTTGAAACTCTACTTTTGGTGCTTGATATTGCTCGCGACCGCGACGAACGGCGATAGGAAGTTTTTCGAGGGCAAGTTTATATTTTGATAAATTGGGATGCAAATTCACATAATAGGAGCGATACTCTGGAAATAAAGCTTTGCATTTTTGATAAAATACGGATTCAACTAACTTGACTTCGCTTCCTTCTAAACCTTCTAAACCCTCTACTTTCCAGAGTTCGGTAGTAACGTTTGAAAACAAAAGTCGTAAGGAATGTTGATGGCACTCCTGGCGATGGTGTTCCAACCTCGCCCGATCTGCTTTACTGACTTCAGGGTTATTTAAAAGCCATTCTTGAATATATTCAGACAAGGTTAAAAGCGTACAAATTGAGCATTTTTCGGCTGGTATAACTCTGGCTAGCAAGCCAAAATTTTTGGGATATTGACTGCCAAAACAGCGGTTAAGTTGAAGGTTAAAATCTACTTGAGGCGTGCCGGCGATCGCCATTAAACTTTGTCTTTCGCTCTCTATACTGCTAGAATCGTAGTTCAAATAAAAGCGGAAATCTAAATGAGTTTCCTCTGGCGATTGAAACTTCATCAGATCGGAATTTTTACTGCCAACGCCAACAACCAGAGAACGATTGGGAAACTCCGCATAATACTTTTCAGGAGCCCCCATTAAGAAGTTAAACAGTCCATACCTGTCCTGTTGCCATTCCTGTTTAAACCGCCAATTCCAATTAGCTTTTTGAGCAGATTTAGCAGGGGGAAATAATAAAGGAACAATTTCACTGACAAATGTTTTTATCGCCTTCTCTTCTTTTTGAGTATCGTTCCAATTGCCGAACCACCTTTGGCGAAATTGATTGATAATTTTATCGACGACGGTGGGTCTATTTTGCTTGTAGAGGTCGATGAGAGCAAAACTTTTTTCCGTTAACTGGATAATGTGCTGACCGTAAACAAGATCGTCAGCGGCTAATTTTTTGAGACTGTCCGACAGTTTGAATTTCTTAGCTACATTTAGAGTCACGCCTGCGGGGAAACCGGCAAGGAGTTTAATTGTTTCCTTTGCCTTTGGATGTTTGGGAAAAGAAATAACAGACTCCAAATTGTTAAGAGCGTGGTTGATTCGATGTTGTTGCGGACCGTATAATTGAATTGCTCCTGTTAGATAATCTTCCATTAAATCTAAAGGAGTGTAAGGGCGATCGTTCTCAGCCGCAAACTTAACTATGCGCTTGAATATTTCAACTACAGTGCGAGGTCCCGATGTCAGGTCCGAGCGTTCGCACAACTGTCCCAAACTCTCAATTGTGGCGCTATCTACTAATTGTTCTGAATCCACTCCTTTAGGCAAAAACTTGTCGCACAAAGAAGTCCATAAACTCCTGGGAAATTCAGAATTATAAGCACCTGCCAACCGCAGCGAAACTTTCTGTTGCTGCATTCGGTGGATGATATCTCTGGCTTGTTCTTCAATAGCAGACTCGGTAGGACTTGTTGGCATCCCTAAAATCAACGCTACGG
>CAZSTZ010000302.1:1747-4689 GCA_964609515.1 uncultured bacterium
TCCGCGCTCAAATAGCCGTTGACAGGTTTGAGAGCGCAAATTTCTGCAATCAAACGCTCTTTTATCGCTTTTACACCCTCTGTGGGGTGGTAAATAGCGGCGTAAAGTTCGTAACTGCGGGCTACCGCATCGGGTTTCTTTTCTATTTGTGCGGGAGCGACCGTATTGGCGATCGCTTCAATCGAGTTTAGTTGTTCGAGCAGTTTTTCCATGTTGTCAATCGGTAGTTGGTAGTCCGTAGTAGTGGGTAGGGTGCGCACCGCGCACCGGGAGCAAGTCAGCTATCTGCGTTCCGTACAACAGACATCTTGTCTGTTCGGCCTTTCTATAATAATTGATTCCACTCGGGCGATTTTACCAGCATTATCCATTGTCCGTAACCGCCTTCATAACCCCAATCAAAAAGTCCCCCCTCGTCGTAATCGTAAGTCAGTTTGGCATTATCCAAACAATTGTCCAGACCGCTCGGATCTAATAATAGCATTTGGCACAGACTATCTAAAACGTTTTCTTTCAAGAAAATTTTCACGCCATAAGTTCTAGCCAACTGCTTATAAAGTATGTCTGTCGCTTCTAGCAAAATGGGCGCGGCACAGAAATATCGGCGATTGAAGTTTTCAAATTTTCCATTTAATTCTAACACCGTTGGAGACAAAGGTCGCAACCAGTTAAGTATGCCCGAAATACTGCTTTCGCTAAAAGCGATTTGCTGCTGGGATAGTTCAAAGTTTTGAGTTGCCAAATCGATCGCGACTCCCACTAAAGATTTTTTTTCTGCGGGCGATAAAACCACTTCTTTTCGCCACCAAAGTTGCTGCGCGACTGTGGCATAAGCCCAAGAAAACCTTTTCTCTGGTTTCTCCAAATGCAACTGATAAATTATTAAGTGCAAGAGGTCGCCAAGTAAAGAAGGATCGGTTCTCTGTACGAAGGATATTTTTTTCCCTAAATCGGTTAATGAAGGGGGAGTCTTTTTGTCAATAATTCCCAGATTCCTTAAAAAGGGAAATACGTTTTTTTGTAAGACAGACAAGCCCAATCCGCAACTAGCTGCTAATTCGGCTAAATCAGTTTTTTTCCTTCCTAATAACTCCACAATAACTGCTACCCTTTCTAAAGTTGTATTTTGCTGAACGTGCAAGGTTAATTTTTTAGCCATATTAACTTTCCAATGTATCCAACCAAGATGCTAAATTGTGCATTATTCTATGATTTCTGCTGGTTCTTAACATCTCTATATTTTCGCAAAAATAACAGGAGTGATTTGTCGATTTTTTAAGTTTTTCCAAACCGACTTTGGTAGTTTCAAAACCTCGCCTAACCGTAACTTGAATTTGGGAAGTATTGGGAAAAAAAATACTTCCATATCCTCCTGCTTTCCACCAAGTGGTACTATCCAGACTATCGGGAATTAAGTTATTATTTCGCAGGCGTTTTAAACTGTTTGGTCCCCCAATTCCAAAGCAATGTACTTTGATGTCGTCTTCTCTAGCAATATTGCAGACAGTGTTAAACAAAGCCAAACTAGACTTAGCGAGCATATTAACGCTGCCGTTAGGACCGGAAGTCCCCCAAGAACCGAAGCCGATTCTCTTAATTCCTAATTTAGCATAAGTTTCGATGCAACGGTTAATTTGGTCGATGTTTCTTCCTTGGACGGGAGCGATCGCTCTTTCTCGCGCATAAGGAGGCATTTGCTCGAAGAGTTTTTGACAATAATTAAGAGTATCGCGAACTTTATATTCGACAGTTTCATCGTCATCGGTAGTTAAGGGAACTAAGTCTGGCAATACATATCCATCGGCCCACAAATTTTCCGAGTAAAATTTTCCGAGAAATGATAGTAGTTCTTCGTAAGTGCGTTTGCCTTGTTGAACTTGATAGGCACCGCAATCAAACCAAACTGTTTCTATACCTCCTTTGTCTTTTTCTTTGCGCAAAAAAGTTGTTGTCGATTTCGGGCAAACGAGGGGGGAATAAATTACCTTGGCGAAAGGATTGCGATTTTGAGGATCTTTGCCTTCTTTCCACAGTTTAAAAAGACGGTTTAATTCGCTACCGCTTGCGCTGAAAGAAGCTATAAAGTCCGGCACTTTAGGAGGCTTGTTTGGTAGCTTTTTTTCCCAGACGACCAAACTCCGCTGTTTGCCATTTTCAATAGCCTGTCTTTGAAAATTTAAGCGTTGATAAAATCCATTGGCAATGCTATCTATGGGACATTTTAAACGAAGAGTTTTGATACCATTTTGCCTGCTATTTTCCGACCATTTAGCTATTAGCTGGCGACCGATCCCCGATCGCCTCTGGGATGGGTTGACGCAGAGATGATAGAGAGTAGAAATGCGATCGCGGCGGTGGTGAAAGTGTAAAAAACCGCATCCAGAAATGCAGAGAATTTCTGATTTGGCGATCGCGGCACTCAAAACAACTCGACCCACGAAACCCAATTCCCGCCGGTGGGCGTTCGCCAAAGATTCGACCTATGACAGATTGTCTTCAGAGGCAAATGTCACGGTAGGCATTTCCTCAATGTCCGACCCCCAATAACCGTCACTGGCAAAAAGGATATCGCGCTCTAAATTGTAATTTTGTAGTATTTTATGGCCCATTTATGACTCAAAATATGTTTCTGATATTGTAACAAGAATTGTACTTTAATGAATGCGAAGCATGAAAATTTTTTTGATGGGGACGCGGAAGCAGGATATTGGGTCAATTGAGGAGCGCGATCGCTTGGGACGCAGTTATAACTTTTATTACTGTGGCCCTCCGACTGGGACAAAGCAAATGTAAATTTTTGTTTAGCTGCCCCAAATCGCGATTTTAGTTTTGAACTTGGGGTATAATTAACTCGTACCCCAAACTAGGGTCAAAAAACTATGTCTAAAATCGTTCCCACTTTTTATTTACCCAAAGAGTATCCAGAGGACATGATGATACTG
>CAZSTZ010000302.1:4789-7253 GCA_964609515.1 uncultured bacterium
TTAACTCAAATTTGTTCTCAGCATTCTCAAATAGTTAAAGATTACAATAAGGATCGAGCCGTCCTTGATGAAAAAAAGCTATTACCAGAAAATCCACGGCCAGGTCAACTTAAAGAATTATTATTAGAGCATTGTGGATATGATTTTGTAGGTAATCCTGGTGTGGGTTATCTCGATTTGTTTTATAGAGACAAGATTTCAATTGACAATTATTTGAATCTCTTAGATTTTATAGTAGAAAATTATGAAGAAGTGGCTCGCAAAAGTCTTGGTTTAGTTCCAGTTGCCGAGGTCTTAAAACACCTAAAACAAGTTTCAGATTACACGGAGGAAGATTTTAACCTGCACTTGAGTCAATTGCGGCTAACTCATCGAGTGGAATTGATCGCTACCAAATCTCGGTTAGCCGAGAATATTGGAATCGATCTAGTAGAAATATCTGGTATTAAATACGGATTTCTCAAGGTTAAAGAACCTGCGTTCGTAAGCTAATTGTGCCTTCTTTAGATTACTTTTTGAGGAGATGGTGGCTATGGATAAAAAGCCAAAGTCGTTTGATAGAAACAAGATTTCAATCGAAAGTTATTTGAACCTCTTAGAGTTTATCGTAGAAAATTATGGGGAAGTGGCTCGGAAAAGTCTGGGTTTAGTTCCCGTTGCCGAGATATTCGATCGCCTCAAGCAAGTTTCAGATTACACGGAGGAAGACTTTAAAAAACATTTGATTCAATTACGACTTACTCGCCGAATTGAATTAAGAACAACTAAATCTCAGTTTGCTCGTAATATCGGAATCGATTTAGTTGATATTCGAGGAGTTAAGTATGGATTTATTAAAATATTAGAACCTGCTATTGCTGTTTGATTATGCCCTATCAAGAAGTTGGCGAAAATCCTAATGAAAGCTGATTCCGATGCAATTAAATCAAAAATGAGGCGAGTATTAAGTCGCGCCTCTTCCATACTGTTTCCTCTACAAACAGACGAAATAGAAAGGCTAGTTAAAACTCATACCTGGCGCGATCGCAAATATGTGGGCGAAGTCAACGGAAAGGTGTGTGCGTGGTCGGGCTACAGCATTAATCTTGCTTATTTAGACTCTCGTTACAGAGGATTATTTGCTGACTATGTAAAAAATCAACTTCCCCCACAGGAATGTTATAGATTATTTGGAGATGAATTTGCAACAGCTATTAAAGACCTTTCGAGTTTTATAGTAATCTTTAACTTGGATATTCCCAAGGAAGCTTTAGAAATTGTAAATAGTTTAGGATTTGTCCCTAGAAGAATGAAAAGGAGCAATCATATTTGCATGGTTTACTCCCCTGACGAGTTTGTGTCTAGTTCTTTAGAATTAATTGCCTTAAAGGTTGTCGAAATGGTTATTCTCCAGAGAAATATCGCTATTCATCGCCAACCTTTAGACTCACTGGAGCTACCCTTGCAGCACTTTTTGTACCAGTCGAATTACTTGCATGGCTTGATAGTCAAAGAAGGTCTTTGGTTGAAAAGCATTTCTGAGCCTCGCAAGTCGGGAGAATTCGGACACGATATGGAGATTCAAGCCCTATCGCCTCTAGATCGAAAGAGTTTGATTATTGGGGTTGAAGTTTTCGTGAAAGGATGGGGATACCACACTAATTCAGTACCTAAGTATATTGAACATTTCAGCCTAAATGGATTGATAGTCATTTCTAAAGATATTCCACAAGGAATATTAGAAGAGCTTCAATCCTGCCTGAGTTTAAAGATCGTTTTGATTCCCAGACCAAGAGAGTTTCCCAACTGCTCATCTAGGTTTCCCATTTACCATCTAGGTTTAGGAGATTTAGTGAATGACTTATTTAGGCTGGAAGATCAGCTAAAAAATCTGCTGAGTGTCAGCCGCAAATCCGATCTAGAAAAAAGACGCTAACTCATTTAAAGGCTTTTTTGCTAAATCCGCTTCGTAGAGGTGGTGATAAAGAGATAGCGATCGCAATGCAGAGATCGTACTGCACCGAGCAGAAATCATTCTGTACCGCCACCGTTTCACCTTTCCAGAGCGATCGCAGTCTCCCGGTCGTCGCAATACCATAAATGGATTGGCAGGCTCGACTTGATAATCGGGATACTGCCCTTGCGCTACTGCCAAGGCGGCGATCCACTCTGGATGATTATCATTCCACAGGGGATGCCGCAAAATTCGGATAGATCGCTGCCGAGAAACTTGCTTGACGTAGCCAGTCAGAGTTCCAAATTGTACCTGGGAAGCGTAACCCAAGCGTTGCAGGGTTTGTGGAATCCGAGTTTGGATTAGGTGTTGCCAAGGGTTCGGGAAATTGCCCCAATTAGAATTGAGGTCGATGGTTGCAGCAGGATCGGACGCTAACCGCGCCATGTCTAAAGCCAGTCGCCAATCTAATAACCCGTGATAGGCGAGGTTTTGGTAGTCGCGCAAACAGATATTGCAGGAAGTGTCGCA
>CAZSTZ010000303.1:0-7191 GCA_964609515.1 uncultured bacterium
AATTGGTGACAAAAATGAGGGGCCATTAAAAAATGTCACCAAATTGGTGACAAAAATGAGGGGCCATTAAAAAATGACACCAATTGGTGTCAAAAATGAGGGACCGTTAAAAAATGACACCAATTTGGTGTCAAAAATGAGGGACCGTTAAAAAATGACACCAATTTGGTGACAAAAATGAGGGACCGTTAAAAAATGACACCAATTTGGTGTCAAAAAGTGCGCAATTGCGCACAAAAAAATTGGACATTTCTCAAGTTCTGCCAAAATCCCTAATTGTTAATTGTTAATCTTAACATTCGAGAAATGCTATATTAGCAATTAGCAAGCAGCAAAAGTTGATTAAAACTAATTTAATATCTTATGGTAAATAAGAAAAATTGATTTTATAGAAAATGTTAAAAGAGGGTTTGCGTGTTAAAAACATTAAGAGAAAAATCACAAAAAAATAAAATTGTCTTAATAGTATTTTTGATAGTAATGCTAGCAGTAGGAGCCGTTCCTGGCTATATAACTGGAAACTGGTCTTTTGCTAATCCACCAGTAATTAATAATTTTAAATCCCTCAGAAGTATTAAAGAAAATGGATTGAAAGTTCCAGGTTGGGAAATCGAAAACTATCAAGAAGCCAAAATTAGCGGCCACCAATGGCTGGTTCAAACCCTTTTAGACAGCGATCGCTCTGCAATTTTATTAGTATTACCTCAAAATGGTCCGAAAGATAAACCCCAGGTAGAGTGGATGGATATCAACGGACTCTATCGCTGGAAAACTGATTCCTATCAAAAAAAGGAGTTTAAACTACAATTAACTTCTACTGCTGAAAATCTCCCAGCAACCCTAACTCCAGGACAGGAAATAGCTGTGAAAACTAGGTTTTTTCGGGGGTGGAGCGATCGCCAAACTTATGTCGTCGTCCAATGGTATGCCTGGCCTTCTGGAGGAAATCCAGCACCGAGTAGTTGGTTCTGGAGCGATCGCTTCGCTATGCTCTTCCAAAAGCATCGCGTTCCTTGGGCCGCTGTTAGCATCCAAATCCCGATCGAACCTTTGGGCGAAATCGAACCCTATTGGCCTCTTGCTGAGTCCCTGGCAGAAAAGGTTCACCTATCCCTAATCCAACAGGCTTTTGCAGATGCTAAAGTAGGCAAAAGGCAAGAGGGAAAAGGCAAGAGGGAACAAACTTGAAGGAAAAAGGAAAAATGGACAAAAAAAGCTTTTGTAAGATATTTAATAGGAAACCGAAGTCTTATTTCTCCTCTTGCCTTTTGCCTCTTGCCTCTTGCCTTCCCCTTGCCTTCCCCTTGCCTTTTGCCATTGCCAAACAGGAATTTACGCCAGAAGGAACTATACCCCGAAATTCGCCTTCTGTGGGTTCTCCGCCCTTAAACCCAAATTTCGATCCGAATCCAGAATTAAGGCTGAAACGCTACCTTTTAGGCCCTGGAGACCAAGTGGCGATTCAAGTTCAGAGGTTTCCAGATTTGAGCGTTGCTACTACTGTGGGCCCTGAAGGTACTATCCAAATGCCTCTCATTGGTACTGTGTTATTGCAAGGGCTTACCCTAGAAGAAGCAAAGATTTTAATTCGCGATCGCCTCAATGAATTTGTCAGAGACCCAGAAATTGTGGTCTCCCTTCTGGCTCAACGTCAGGTTAGAGTGACTATTACTGGGGAAGTAACTAGACCGGGTTTTTATCCGGTTCCGGGAAACGCTCAAATCTCTGATGCTCTTAGGGCATCTGGAGGAACGAGTTTTTTGGCAGACCTGCGCAACGTGGAAGTTCGCCGGACTTTGGCTAGTGGGGTTGTTGTTTCTCAAATAGTTGATATCTTAACTCCTTTGCAAGTGGGGGCGCCCCCACCTAATTTGCGTTTGGAAGATGGAGATGTGGTCATCGTTCCTTACCAACCTTCCCTGGCCGCCCAACAGGAAGACCGGGAGTTAATTACTAATTACAGTCAGGCAGGCCCGGTTGTTCCTGCCATCGTTACTGTTACTGGAGAGGTGACTAGACCTGGCTTTTATCAGGCAAATCAAGTTTCTTCGGCTTTGCTTCAAGCAGGGGGTACGACTTTAACTTCGGATTTGCGTAACGTTCGGGTGCGTCGGACGTTGGTTGACGGTACTATTATTGAGGAAGTGGTGGATTTCTACACTCCTTTGCTTAACTCGACGGAGCTTCCCGATGTCCCTTTACAAAATGGGGATGCTGTCATTGTCTCTGAGTTGGAACCGGGATCGGATTTTGGTTACGATCGCGCTCTGGTTAGCAAGTCAACTCTGGCTCAACAACAGATTACTGTTAGAATTTTTAGCAATCCTAATAATCGCCTTGCTACTACTAATTTAGCTAATGGTAGTCGGTTAATAGAAGTCCTTAATGGTATTCCAGTAGATGTGGCTGATTTAAAAGAAATTACTCTGATTCGTTTCGATCGCGAGCAGAATCAAGTTATTAGAAGGGAGTTAAATGGAAGAGATGCTATCTTTGGGGATAGTTCTCAAAATATTTTGCTTCAAGATGAGGATGTCATCGTTCTGGATCGCAATTGGTTGAATCAAATTAATTATGTGGTTGAAAGTTACACCCAGCCTATTCGCGATTTCTTGGGATTTGTTCTCTTGTTCCGCTCTTTGCAGCGAGATACTGGTAATATCTTTTTCGGTGGTGGGGAAGGAAATAATAATAATCGCAATACCAATTAGGGTGGGATAATCCCATTTTTGCCCTCTGAGAAAATGGTTAATTGCTAATAGCTAATCCCTCAGAGAAACCAGACAATTAACAATTAACAATTAGCAAGAAACAGACAAAATCCATTGACGAATTAATTGGTTTACTGGTTCTGGTACTTCGTCGTGGGGACAATGACCTGCCCTGAGAAAATGCTCTGTTAATTGAGGATAATGCTGCCGAAATTTAGCACTCCTTTCTTGAGAATTCATCCACGGGTCTGCTTCTCCCCAAAGCATTAATAAAGGCAATTTTAACTGCTTCAATAAGATATCTACTTTTTCCCCTTGGGGTGTTTTGAAGACTGAGGCAAATACTTTGGCAGCACCTGGAGCGCACGATGGCCGATAAATTTCTTCTACTAGGCGATCGGTAACAGCATTTTGGTCTAAATAGACTTTTTGCAAGGTTTTACGAATTACCGCTTTTCGTCGGGTCCATTGAAATAAGAGAAAACTTGCCCAATCTTGCCAAAATAACCATTTCATGCTTTTGGAAATGGCTTTTTTCCACACTTGCGGTTCGGGTTTGGGTTCCGTGTCGGTAAATGGCCCGGCACTGTTGAGTAAGATTAAGCCAGTTGCAGGGGTGGAAAACTGGGAAGCGACGCTTAAAGCTACATAGCCACCAAGGGAGTTACCGGCCAATATGGTTGGTTTGCCTATAACTTCCCTAATAAAATCATCCACCTGCTCTCGCCATATTTGGCCGCTATAGGCTAAGTCTGGTTTGGCGGAACGTCCAAATCCGAGCAGGTCGATGGCCCAAACTTCAAAGTCGGAGCTCAAACCAATTATATTTTTGCGCCAGTGGTCTGTGGAGGCTCCAAATCCATGTATTAACAGAATTGGGTGGCGCTGGAGATGATTTTTTCCGGCCCGGACATAATAGATGGAATGGCCTTGCCACTGCCAGTAACTCCCGGAGATGGAATCTTTTGTTAAAATTGTTGACATAACGTAAACATTTGTTAAATTTATTTAATTATTGTAACAAAGAGATTCTGCAAGGCAAGGGAGGGACTCTCCAGATTCAAACCCAGGAATTGAGAAGGTTTTAGCTATAGGTGGGGAAAGCGGGAGGAAGTTTTAGATTTTAGATTATTGAGTTAAGGGGGTAGGAAAGATTAATTTTGTCGTGGCAGTTTATTTTTGTTAAAACTTTTGATAAAGTAGTAATTAAGAAAGCAGTTTTGCTTGTCAATTCTGCTTTTTAAAATGATTTGAGGGAGCATTCACAAATATGCAGGGTGTGAAGTTAATCCACCATACAGCTAGGGAGTGTTCTAAGTGATTGCTATATCATCGCGTCCGGTAAAACAAAATTGGGTCACGATAGGCTTTGCTTCTACCCTATATCTTGGTCCGATATTAGAACTGTTGCTAGCAGACATTCCAGCTGCATGGCAAGCAGAAATTCGGCTGGGACTCCAAGAAGCATTGGTGAATGCTGCAAAGCACGGCAATAAGTTAGACCCCAGTAAAAAGGTCTGGGTTCGTTTTTCAGCAATCAAAGACGAATACTGGTGGGTCATTTCCGACCAGGGTTCTGGCTTTAAACCAAGATGCGATTGTGGCCTTCACTGGAGTAATGATGATGACAATGCCAGGAGCAATCAGGACTTCAGTCAACCAGAACCCGAGCGGGAATGTGGCAGGGGTTTATTTATTTTAGAGCTAATTTTCGATCGCGTAGAATGGAATTCCCATGCTCCCGAGTTAACTCTTGTAAAACAGTTGAAAAATACTACTCGTTTACCCCTGGTAAGATGAAGATTTGCAGATAAAAGAAGGTAGATAAAAGAAGGTAGATAAAAAAAGTAGAAAAAGTAGAAAAAGAAGTAAAGGGGTTTGGATAAGAAAACGCCCATACCTGGAAGCTATAGCTTGCCTGTGGCCGAGCAATACTTCTAGGATTTTTTAGGGCCGTGGGAAGGACAAGGGGGATCGGAAATAGAGCGATCGAGCCAACCAACTGCTTGTTGGAGATGGGGTAGAGCTTCTTGGGTTTGGTCTTTGAGCAAAAATATTAAGGCTGCGGCTACTTGCTCCCGAGCCCTTGCTGGCCGATTGGATTTGAGTTGGTGCCAGTCTCGCTCGGAAATTGCCAGTCTCTCAGCTAAGGCTCGGGCAAGTTCTAAGGTTGTGGCTGCGTTAAATTGACTGGTATCGGGGCTGCCTAAGGTGGAAACTGTTTTCAGGTTATTCATGGAGTTGGACATAGATAGATATGAGTTTGGAACGTAAATTATGATTATAATCGATCGTGCCTCGTGCAGCTGTCCGGAAACAGTAGCGATCGCCACTATTGACTGGTTTAAACCAGAAATTATAATTTTGTCAACACTAAATTATGACCCCTGAGAAGAAGAACAGGCCAAAGCAAGAACCAGAAACAACAGAGCCAGAAATAGAAGAAGCACTGACAGAGGTGGAGCGATCGCTCTCTGCCCTCAAAGAACGTCATAGCAAGATCATAAATTATAAAAAACGTCAAGCGGAGCTACAAGATCGCTTAGAAGAAGTACGACCCGAACTGCGCCGCCAGAAAACCCAAGAGCTGCGAGAAGAATTTGGACAAATTAAAGCGGAGCTGGAAACCATAGAACTAAACCTCGAAAGCAGTCTGTTTGGGTGGAACAGCGTTAAAGAACCATTTTGGCAAGCGGTCCGGTTTGGGGGACTGGGCATTATTATCGGTTGGATGCTAAAATCCTGCGCGGGTTAAGGAAAAGTCCGGGATGAGCGATCGCTTCGTGTTTAACCTGGGACATCTTAACAAGGCCGCAAAACAGCTATAAATAGAAAAGTAGCTGAAATCCAGATTAAAAAACAAAATGACAAAACCGCCCATAGCAAACCTCCTCAAAAATGGCCAACCACAAGAAAAAGTTACCGTTCGGGGTTGGGTTCGTACCAAACGAGAGCTCAAAGAATTTGCCTTCGTAGAAGTTAACGACGGTTCCTGCATGGCAAATCTACAAGTGGTACTCAACGCCGACCTGCCAGATTATTCAGAACTCCTCAAAAAAATCAACACGGGAGCATCGATAGAGATTAACGGAGAGTTAGTAGAATCTCCTGCGAAGGGGCAGCGTATCGAACTAAAGGCAGAAAGCGTCACCATATACGGAGAAGCAAACCCGGAAAAATACGTTTTGCAGAAAAAACGACACTCCTTTGAGTTTCTGCGGACTATCGGACATTTGCGATCGCGCACCAATACCTACGGCGCCGCGTTCCGAGTTCGTAATGCCTGCTCTAACGCCGTTCACCAGTTTTTCCAAGAACGGGGTTTCTTGTGGATGCATACTCCTATCATTACCGCTAGCGATTGCGAAGGTGCGGGGGAAATGTTCGCAGTGACTAACTTAGACTTAAAAAACGTACCCCTTAACGATAAACAAGAGGTAGATTTTAGTCAAGACTTTTTCGGCAAACCTGCTTATTTAACAGTCAGCGGTCAACTGGAAGCGGAAATCATGGCCTTGGCGTTTAGCAACGTCTATACTTTCGGTCCTACTTTTCGGGCGGAAAATTCCAATACCTCCCGCCACTTAGCCGAGTTTTGGATGATAGAACCGGAGATGGCTTTTTGCGATTTAAAAGGCGATATGGATTTGGCAGAAGCGTTTTTAAAACATATCTTTAAATATGTGTTAGAAAACTGCGCTGAAGACATGGAATTTTTCAACAAGCGCATCGATAAGTCAGTTTTAGAAACGGCGGATAATATCATTAATAACGAGTTCGAGAGGATAACTTATACCGAAGCTATAAAGCTTCTGGAAAAGACCGATAAAAAATTCGAGTATCCGGTGAGTTGGGGTTTAGATTTGCAGTCAGAACACGAAAGGTATTTAGCAGAAGAATATTTTAAGAAACCTCTGATTGTTACGGATTATCCCAAAGAGATTAAAGCATTTTATATGCGTTCTAACGACGACGGCAAAACCGTGGCGGCGATGGACGTATTAGCGCCGAAGGTGGGAGAGATTATCGGCGGTTCCCAGAGGGAGGAACGGTTGGATATGTTGGAACGACGTATTGAGGAATTGGAAATAAGTAAGGAGGAGTTGTGGTGGTATTTGGAGTTGCGGGAGTATGGAACGGTACCTCATGCGGGGTTTGGTTTGGGGTTTGAGCGGTTGGTACAGTTTATAACTGGTATGGGGAATATTCGGGATGTTATTCCTTTCCCAAGGGCTCCTTTGACGATTGATTTTTAAGTTTGGCAATGGGGAATTGGGATCCCCCCCCCGCCCCCCTTAATAAGGGGGGAGCCTGCGGAATAAATTTTAGTTTTTCTGGGGAATTGGGAATTGGGGTTGATGTCCAAATTTTGTGCAATTTTATGGGTTGCACTTTTTTTTGGGTGGTTGTTGGGAGATGTCCAATTTTTGTGCAATTTTATGGGTTGCACTTTTTTTTGGGTGGTTGTTGGGAGATGTCC
>CAZSTZ010000304.1:0-2694 GCA_964609515.1 uncultured bacterium
CTCTTGCCTAAAAGCGTTTAATTTTTGGGTTTTTACTTGCATTGAGATGCACCCATACTTGACCGATTGTCTTTTTCAAGAGCGATCGCCCCCAAAACAGCCCCTCATATCAAGTCGCAATGAGACTTGATATCAAGATAAATTGTTGGGGTCGATCGCCCTCAACTCCTCCTCAGAAACTCCCGCCCGTCGCAACCGTTCCAACAATAAGGCTGCCCGCTGTTCGGCAGCATCGGCCCGTTGGCGATCCTGGGCCGATTTCTCAGACCACCAAGGTAATATATTTCCTTCGGTGTCCCACCAGCGCAACCAATACCCGGTTCGCTGTCCCTTGGTTCCTTCCCAAACGCCGAGAAATAAATCTACTCCGGGTATCCAATATAGTCCGTTGCGATCGGGTATTTGGGGCGAGTAATGCCCTGACTGGAGCTGGTAAACTTCCAAGCGACCGGTGGGAGGGTCGAAAATGACGTATTTCGGTACTTTGACGATTCTCTCGTAAAACCACCACTTGCCATAAGGAGAGTTAGGCCGAGAAGAATACTCGCCGTTATCGCGATCGCTCAAAAACTCCATCACTACCGCTGGAACGTCTCCCTCGGCATGAGGAGTATAGCTTCTACGATTTTCTCCCGATGGCAAAGACTGGACGTGGGCAATATAAACCCAGTCGGGGGCTTTTGTCACCACTCTGCCCGCCACTCGAACGCAGATGTCAAAGTTGGAAGCAATTAAAATCGATTCTGTAATTAAACCGGCTGCATCGATCGCTTCTGTTAGACCGCTTACTAATGCTGGATGTTCTAGGTTTTCCACGGGCTCGTCGGGTAGTTCGTAATTGGCAGGAAGCGTTTCCCAGGTTACGGGATATTCTGCTACTTCTGTCATCTTTTTAATTATATAGGAACTTGTCTGGTTCTATGCTAGCATGACGATTAATTAAGAGCGCGGGCACGAGCAATTTCGCGATCGCTTATAAGACGGACTTGAGAATTAAAAAGAGAGGCGATCGCTAAAGTTTTACCAGTCAAACTAACAAACTCTACTTCATAGCCAACACCCTCTTGGTGGACTAAAACTACAGTACCGATATCGCCGTTTTTTAAATTGTATTCTGGCAGGTCGGTTGCCAAAACTATGCGGTCGAGTTCTTGAATCATCTTTGTACCACTACAAACTTTTATCTTCCCGACACACCCACTTCCAGAGTGGATGGCTGCTGCCACGTTCGCGGATGCGGCGAACTTGTCGTTCTAAACGTCGTTGCTGTTCCGGTGGCAGGCCCCAGAGAATATTACTGCTTTGCCAAACTAATACGGCAGTCGTTGCCCCCAAACACAAACCCAAACCTACAGCAGCTAGTCGGTTATAAGCCAAAGCATAGCGCACGGCGGACCAGGTGAAATACTCCAACCACAAACCGATTTCTCGTCGCAAAGTCCAGATACTCCAGGAGCCAACCGTTAGCCAAAGAATGCTGACTACCAACCATCTAGCATAGACTGTAAGTTGGTAGAGTCGCCGTACCTGGATTTGAAATGTCGGATCGTCTTTCATGTTTTTGGGAATGGGGAATAACTCTTGCCTCTTGCCTTTTAGTTGCTTAACTATCTGCTAGTTGGGGATTTTCTCCTATTTCGTCTTCGGGAGTTTCCACAATGGGGTTGGGGATAGATTGACCTCGACGATCGCGCCACCAAGCTAACATGGCACTGGCAACAAAGATACTGGAGTAAGAACCGGCGATAAAACCGACGATGAGGGCGAGGGCGAAATATTTCAAAGTTTCCCCGCCAAAGATGAGTATCCCTAGCAGTGGCAGTAAGGTTGTCACGGTGGTATTAATAGACCTGGCTAAAGTTTGATTGACCGCATCATCGACGATGGTGGATATGGTTTCTCCCGGACTGCGCTTAATGGATTCTCGGACGCGATCGTAAATGACCACGGTATCGTTAACGGAAAAACCGATAATAGTTAGCAGCGCCACCAAAAATAAACTATCGACTTCCACTCCGGCGGTCACGCCGAGAATCGAAAAAATTCCCATCGTTACCAAAACGTCGTGGAACAGGGCGACGAAGGCTAAGACGGCATAATCTAACTGGAAGCGGAATGTTAGATAAACCGTAATGCCGGCAAAAGCAACCAACAGCGCTTGCAGACCGGAAATAAAAATTTGCCGTCCCAAAGTCGGACCGACGGTATCTATTTGGGTCGAGTTCGGATCGAAACTGCCAAATCTTTCGGTTAAAGCGCCTGTAAGTTGAGTGCGAGCGTCAACATCTAAAGTTTTGGTGCGCAAATCGAGAGCCCGTTGTTCGTCTCCTACCACTTGGATGCTGCTACTGCCCAAACCGAGATCTGTCATTACTTGCCTGACTTGGCCAACGTTGAGGGGCTGAGTGCAGCTATTTGGTTGGTTGCAATCTAGTTCCAATTGCAGGCGAGTGCCGCCAACAAAGTCGAGACTGGGGCGCAAGGGAGCGCCGATGTTTGTCCAGGAAACAACCATAGAGATAATTCCTGCCAAAATTACCGCAGCAGAAATGCTCCACCAGAGCGATCGCCGTTTGATGATATTGAGTTTCATAGTCTTTTTTTTGGGAATAGGGAATTGGGAATACGGAGTTTGTAGGGTGCGCACCGCGCACCTTACAAATTAACTTTTGCCTCTTGCCTCTTGCCTCTTGC
>CAZSTZ010000304.1:2794-5381 GCA_964609515.1 uncultured bacterium
TCTTGCCTCTTGCCTCTTGCCTTCTTCTTTGCCTCTTGCCTGCTTCTAAGAAGTCGCCTTTACCAAATTGGGGCAAAACAGCTCGGGTTTGCGGAAATTGGGAAGGCCGATCGCCCAAAACATCAAAGTGCGAGTGCAGGTAACGGCGGTAAACATACTCACTGCCACGCCGATGCCCAAAGTCAAAGCAAAACCCTTGACCAAACCGGTACCCAAAAAGAACAATGCCGCGCAGGCAATTAAAGTAGTAACGTTACCGTCGAGAATGCTAGAAAAAGCGCGATAAAATCCCGACTCCACCGAACGATAAAGACTCTTGCCCGATCGCAACTCTTCCCGAGTCCTTTCAAAAATCAAAACATTAGCATCCACCGCCATACCGATACTGAGGATAAAACCCGCGATGCCCGGCAAAGTCAGAGTCACGCCTACCATTGCAAAAAAGGCAAAGGTCAACAAGGCGTAAATGGCGAGGGCGACATCGGCGATGACTCCTGGCAGTCGATAATAAACCACCATAAAAATTAAGACTAAAACCAAACCTGCCAAACCCGCATAAACGCTGCGCTGGATGCTAACTTGCCCCAAAGTCGCGCCGACAGTTCGGTTTTCGACGATCGCTACCGGCACCGGCAACGCGCCACCCCGCAACTGTACCGCTAAATCTTGAGCTTCTTGGGCGGTAAATCTACCTTGAATAATTGCCCTGCCGCCAGCGATGCCGGTTTCGGCAAACTCGACACCGACTGTTGGGGCGCTGATGAGTTCGTCGTCGAGGAAAATGCCGATAGTTCGTCCGGTGCCGGCTAGGTTTCTGGTGAGTTCGGCAAATTTCTTGCCTCCTTCGGAACTAAATTCCAAACCGACGTTCCAGTTAGCGCCTCCTTGGACCGGTTCGGGGAAGGCATCAGTCAGGTCTTGACCTCTGAGGGTTGGTTCTTGGTAGAGTTGGGCGATCGCCTCGTTGGACTTTTTCAAGGATTCGGCATTTTCTGCCACCGCTTCCGCATCTTCGCTATTTTGCAACGCCTCCCGTTCTGCCAGAAGCACCCGTTGGATTTGAAATTCTATGGGGAATTGGTCCTCGCTGCCCGGGAGTTGTTCGCGGAAGTCGAGTTGGGCGGTACCGCCTAACACCCGTTCCGCTTGTTCTGGGTCGCTGACTCCGGGCAGTTGTACCAAAATTTGGTCTTCTCCCAAACTTTGTACCAGGGACTCGGAGACTCCCAAGGCGTTAACCCGTCTCTCGACGATGGTGAGAACTCCTTCCATTACGCGCTCGTCGATTTCGGGAACTTCTGGGGAGGTTTGCAGTTGGATGGTTAATTGAGAACCGCCTCTAAGATCCAATCCCAGTCGTAACGGAAACTGGGTGATGGCGACGATCGCCGCTATTACTAAAACAATGATTAAAGCTAAGTACGAATTTTTCTTGCGCATGATTTAATATTAAGAATTGGGAATGGGGAATTGGGAATGGGGAATTGGGAAATAACCCTTCCTTTTCCCCTGTTGCCTCTTGCCTTTTGCCTCTTGCCTTCTAAACTTCTAGGGCAACCATTTTTTTGACACCTTCTACAATTTGTTCTGGTTGTACGATGGTCAATCTTTCGAGATTGCCGTTGTAAGGAGTGGGAATATCTTGAGAAGATAAACGCATTACTGGCGCGTCTAATTCGTCGAAGAAATTATCGTTAATCGAAGCAATTAACTCCGCCGCAATGCCGCCAGTTTTCATGCACTCTTCCACAATAATTACCTTATGAGTTTTGCGGATAGATTCGCCAATAGTTTCTAAATCCAAAGGTTTTAAAGAAATTAAATCGATCGCCTCTGGATTGTAGCCCTGTTTTTCTAACTTTTGAATTGCTTGGAGGACGTGATGTCGCATCCGCGAATAAGTCAGAATAGTTACGTCTTTGCCCTTGCGAAATATTTCGGCTTTATTTAAAGGCAAAACATATTCTTCCTCTGGCAAATCTTCTTTGAGATTATAAAGAAGAACGTGTTCGAAAAACAGCACCGGATTTTCGTCGCGGATGGCTGCTTTTAACAATCCTTTGGCATTATAAGGAGTCGAACAAGCGACGATTTTTAAACCTGGAACTGCTTGGAAATAAGCTTCGAGTCGTTGAGAGTGTTCCGCCCCCAATTGCCGACCGACCCCGCCGGGGCCCCGAATGACCATCGGAATCTTGAAGTTGCCGCCAGAAGTGTAGCGCAACATCCCGGCGTTATTGGCAATTTGGTTGAAGGCTAACAGCAAAAAGCCCATATTCATGCCTTCGATGATTGGCCTCAGGCCCGTGATGGCGGCTCCGACGGCCATGCCCGTGAAGCTATTTTCGGCGATGGGCGTGTCTAGAACCCTCAATTCGCCGTATTTTTGGTAAAGGTCTTTGGTGACTTTGTAAGAGCCGCCGTAATGTCCCACGTCTTCGCCCATGACGCAGACCGTGGCATCGCGGCCCATTTCTTCGTCGATGGCCGCACGCAAGGCGTTAAATAGTAAGGTTTGTGCCATTTCAACTGGTTCGCTTGGTTTGATGGATTAAGTGTTAATGTTATCGTTTTACGGGAGCTTTGT
>CAZSTZ010000304.1:5481-7063 GCA_964609515.1 uncultured bacterium
AGTTGTCAGTTGTTTGCTCCTCGAACTTTCTTTTACCATTAAATTTACTTTCTGTCAAATCATCAACAATTAACAACTAACAACTAACAATTAACAATTAACAACTAACAATTAAAAACGAACAATATTATGGAAATTAACTTAGAAAAAATCTGGGAACAATTATTAGAAAAACTCCAAAGCAAACTGTCGCGGCCTACTTTTGAAACTTGGATAAAAACGGCGAAACCGGAACAGTTAGAAAATGACTGTTTGATTATTAGAACTCCTAACCCTTTTGCGAGGAATTGGTTGGAGAAATATTATCTTAAGATTATTGCCGATGCTGCCGGTGAGATTCTAGAACGTCCTGTAGAAATTTATTTAACTACTGTCGGAGGAGATGAAAATTCTAATAATAACGATGTGAGTATGGTTTGGCCTTCTCCGAGAACTGTAACGGGTTCGGAAACTGGGGGCGATCGCGAACCGTTACCGTGGAATCTCAATCCTAAATATATGTTTTCCCGCTTTGTAGTCGGCCCCAACAATCGCATGGCCCACGCCGCTTCTTTGGCGGTGGCGGAGTATCCGGGGAGGGAGTTTAATCCTTTATTTTTGTGCGGGGGAGTTGGTTTGGGAAAGACTCATTTGATGCAGGCGATCGGTCATTATCGTTTGGAGATGTTCCCCAATTCTCAAATATTTTATGTTTCTACGGAAAAGTTTACTAACGATTTAATCGCGGCAATTCGCAAAGATAGCTTGCAAAATTTTCGCGATCGCTATCGGGCGGCGGACGTTTTATTGGTGGATGACATTCAGTTTATCGAGGGAAAAGAATATACCCAAGAGGAGTTTTTTCATACTTTTAATACTCTCCACGAAGCCGGCAAACAAGTAGTATTAGCTTCCGACAGGCAGCCCCAACAAATCCCTACTTTACAACAGCGTTTATCTTCGCGTTTTTCTATGGGTTTAATTGCCGATATTCAGCCGCCAGATTTGGAAACGAGAATGGCAATTTTGCAGAAAAAAGCCGAGTACGAAAATATGATTTTGCCTAAAGATGTCATCGAATACATTGCTAAAAAATACACTTCTAATATTCGAGAATTGGAAGGAGCGTTAACTCGGGTGGTTGCTTATCTTTCTATTTCCGGTTTGGCGATGACTGTAGAAAATATCGCCCCGGTGTTGAATCCTCAAACTGAAAAAATGGAGGCTTCCCCAGAGGCAGTTATGGCGATAGTTTCCGATGTTTTAAAAGTGTCTGTTGAGGATTTAAAAAGCTCTTCTCGCCGACGAGAAATCAGTCAGGCGCGACAAGTGGCAATGTATTTAATGCGCCAGCATACGGATTTGAGTTTGCCGAAAATTGGAGAGGTTTTTGGCGGGAAGGACCACACGACGGTTTTGTACAGTTGCGATAAAATCTCTCAGTTACAAAATACGGATCCTGCTCTGGCACAAACTTTGCGTCAGTTGAGCGATCGGATTAATTTTTCGAGCAGTAATAATTAATAATTAATAATTAATTATTGGGTTGTTGGCGACAGGGGGTTGTGAGAAACCTGGTTTTGGCAAAAAACCCGGTTTCTGG
>CAZSTZ010000305.1:0-7039 GCA_964609515.1 uncultured bacterium
TGACCGTTATTTCTAAGTCTGTATCTTTGGTCTCCGGTGGCATTTGCACTTGCAAGATGCCATCGGCATTTACGCGAGCTTTTAATTGAATGCTTTGCACTATTAACCTCCTACTGTTCTCAAGAAACCTGGTTTTTTGGAAAAACCAGGTTTCTGGGATACCAAAAAACCAGGTTTCTGAGAATGCCTGACCGGTCCTCTAGGAACTACGGATTTTATCTGGCAAGCTATCCAGTTCTATTGCTGGTATGTTTTCTGCTTTAACTCGGGCGATCGCCTCCCCATTTTCATTCTCCAAGGCAATTTTACCCTTAGCCACACTCAAGAGAGTTT
This sequence comes from uncultured bacterium, assembly GCA_964609515.1. Classification (GTDB taxonomy): domain Bacteria; phylum Cyanobacteriota; class Cyanobacteriia; order Cyanobacteriales; family Microcoleaceae; genus CALKCV01. The sequence goes on from CAZSTZ010000305.1 coordinate 334, forward strand.
GCCACTGAATTTGACTCAAGTTTCCAACGAGCGATATTTCTGGTCCTTCAGAGACATCTAAATCTTCTTCCATCAATAAATTCATCGCCACGCTAGACAAAGCCATATCTGCATCCTCATCGGAAATATTGCTATTGTCTATTAAGAGAGCAATCCGACCTTTATCTGGATGAGAAGCGATCGCCTTAATTATCTCTTGCAATTCCCAACCCAGAGACTCTTCCGGTCGAGACCAATCTGGAAAAATAATTAAATTAATCTCCCTCAATTGCAACTTTTCTTGCAAAGAAGGCAAATACTTCTGCTGTAAAAACTGCACGTCGCCCTCTCGAACCCGCAGCAGTTCCTCGAACTTTTCCTCCAAGAAATCTATAGAGCGATCGATGTCAAATAATTCCGCCCGCTTTTGACCGGCGATCGTCATTTCCTTCCACCCCTCGGGATTTTTAGTCAAACTCATCAGCGCTTCAGCTAAAGCAAAAGCATTTCCCGGGGGAAAAGTCAACCCGCTAACTCCTGGTTCCACAATTTCAGCAGCACCACCAGTGCCGCTGGTAATCAAAGTTAAACCCGCTGCCATCGCTTCAACTTGCGATCGCCCGAAAGGTTCCTCCCAGACAGAAGGGAAAACCAAGACATTATTCGTAGCAAAAAGCTCGATTAGTTCTGTCCTGGGTAAATATCCCAGAAAACGAACTTTACTTTCAAAACCGCGAGTTCGAGCAACATCTTTTAAATTGTTGAGAAAATCTGTCTTGGGTGCATCGCCCGCAATAGAACATTCAAAATCTATTCCAGCGTAGTGCAAAATTGCTAGAGCCTCTATTAATGTCTGGGGACCTTTGTAGGGTAAAACCAAACTCGCAAAAACGATCCGCAATTTATCTAAATTTGGCAAGCAGCACATTTGGAACTGCCGAATAAACGCCCCAGGATAAACGACACCAATCTCGTCGAGGGGATAACCTTGTTTAATTACGCCTTGCCTGCCATATTTGCTATTAGCTCCAACGTAGTAAAGGGTACTATTGGGAGTACAATCCACAGGATATCCTGGCTGTGCAAACCCCAGTAAATGAATTACCGGGATAGACTTTTCCAAAAGGGGCATAAATATGGAATTAGTTAATAAATCTATATTTCCTACCAAGCAAACATCTGGAGCGTAATTTTCTATTGCTTGTCTAATTACTAAATCGTTATGTTCGATAACCCGCCTTACTTCCGACTTGTCTGCAAAGTGTTTTGGTGGCAATTGTTCGTAAGTACCGCATAGTAATAGTTCGCGAGTTACGTCTGTTTCCAGGGATTTAATCTCTCCCAAGTAAGGTGCATCCGAGGCGAGGGCGTGGATAGTATGACCCCGTTTACCGAGTACGCCTGCAAAATCGCAAATGCGGCGACCGTATCCTCCTAATTCTTGCGGTGGATAGAGATTATTGATTACTAAAATGCGTTTGGGTTTGGTCTTAGCTATATGCTTTTCTGATAAACTTGCGGCGAGAGTGGCAACATTTTTACCTGCTTCGAGTTCGCGACAATGATTAGCAACTTCAGTTGCTTTTTCTTCCCAACCTATTTGCCGATAACAAGTTTCTAGTAAAGACCAGGCAGAGATGTTCGGTGGCTTAATTTTTACTAACTGCTCTAAAATATTTGCAGCTTCTCGATACTCGTTTAAATCTATCGATACCTTAGCTAGCAGTTCCATTGCTAGAGAGTTCCGACGTTCTAAACTGACAGCTTTAGCAAATAACTGTTTTGCTTCTTGTAAGTCTCCTAACTTGAGGGATAATTGACCGAGTTCAAGTAATGCCGTTACATCCCAAGGATTTTCAACTAATGCTTGGTTGAAAGCTAATAGTGCTTTGAGAAAACTCTGCTGGGATAGTAATAATCTACCACTGTTTAGGTTGGTGCGATCGTCCTGTTCCTTAGTCATTGCACTGAATTTCCCTATCAATTTATAAATCTATTTTACTCTCTAATTCCACATTCACTGAAGTTGACAAACGAACGATTCATTGATACAATCGATTAAACCTAGTAAAAATGGTATCTCCAATATGAATTGGCAATCTCAAGCATCTGAGTACCTCGTCCAAGGCGATTATAATCAATTAGTCGGGCTTTACGAGCAAGCCATAGAAGTTGAGCCTGATGTCGCTTCCCACTACTGGCATTTAGGGTTGGCTTATTTGCTACAGGGTCAGGAAGAAATGGCCCAGGTGACGTGGCTGGCCGCAATATCATCTCAAGGAAATGGCCAGGATACCGAGACATGGACGGCAGAGTTAGTTCAAATTCTAGAAACAGAGGCTCAACGCCAAAAGTCTATAGCTCGCTCTCAACCTAGTTGGTTAATTCGACAGCATATTAGAGAAATCGATCCAGGTAATATTAACAATCTACTGCACTTAATCCTACTCTCAATTGAGACTCTAAAACTAACTCTTAACGATATTAGTGAGTGGGGCATAAATCAAATTATTAAAGAAAGCTCGCGAGAATCAGTCGATTTACAGTTGCTTTTTCAAGTTATTCCCGAGATCTTATATTATTTTGGAACAGAACCACAAGTATTAGAATTTACAGAAACTTGTTGGTTTTATGTTTCTCAACCTCATCAGTTTAGAGAAATTTTAACATCTGCTGTTTTTGGTAAAAAGAGAGTAGATAGAACCCAAAATGAAGGAAAGTATTTTGACAATTCCTGGTTTTGGCCATTCTTAGATGAATACCGCGACCCTGAAGGTCGAACTTTAGAAGAAGTAGAATTTTCTCAAGTACCAATGAAGTTTGAGTCCGAGCTAGAGCGAGAAAATGCCATCAAGGTCAGAAGGTGGGCGTGGTCTCCAAAAAGTGAAAAAGAGGTGAACCAACTACTAAATCTGTTAGAAGGATTTTTTCATCTGGATGAACAATTTACTTATTTAGAATTTGGGGCTTGTTTTGGCACTACTTTTTGTTCTGTTTTGGCTCGTTTCCCCAATGCCAAGGGCATAGGACTTGAAGTTGACCAATATAGGTTTGACGTTACAAAGTGGTTAATCGAGCGTCTAGACAAACAATTTAGTTTGGTGAATCGAGTTAAGTTGTACAATCAGTCAGTGTTGGATGCACCCCTAGAGCAAAATTCGATTGATGTCGTCTTAATGGATACAAATCATAAATACCCAGACGATTTTGATTACGTCATGCATTTAATTAATAGCGGCGTACTTCGGAAAAACTTTCTTTTTATTGGGGACGACCCACTGCATACTGGCACAGATATAGCAAGAAAACGGTTTATTGAGGAGCATAGTCATAGCCACAAAATTATTACAAGAAAAGACAAGAACTTGTGGTGGTTTTTTGAAAAGTAAGCTTTGTATTGAACCGGAACGTGACTTCATACATTATTTGTAACTTAAGTTGTCTATTTTTACTGACCGGACACTTTCAGCATCAAAATTTGCCATTGCTTCTCGATTTTCGCTTTCTAAAATAATGCGAGCTTTGATATGAGGTAAAAGCATCTTCCATTCGCTTTCATCCAACCTTCCGATGAGAGTAACTTCTGGTTCTTCCGTTACCTCTAATCCTTCTTCCATAAGCAAATTCATTACTACACCAGATACTGCCAAATTTGCATTCTCTTCAGAGACATTGCTCGTATCAAGCAATAAAGTTATTTCCCCTGCATTGGGCAAGCTCAGAACAGTTTTAATCGCTTCTGCTAACTGAGCAAGAAGCAACTCTTCAGCTTGAGACCAATCGGGAAAAGCAATAAAGTTAATTTTTCTAAGGTTTAAGCGATTGATTAATTTGCTTGCCTTGTATGTGTCAATAGCTGTTTCAACGATATGCCATAAATTGCTGATACTTCTATCCATAGAAAACTCAGCAGATATCCTTTCCCTTGCTGCTTTACCAAGGGTTGCTGCTAAAGCAGAGTCTTCAGCTAATCGCAACATACACTCAGCCATGCCTTCGACATCCCCTTCATCCACCAACAGTCCAGTTTCGCCATCAACAACAACATCCTTAATACCAGCATGACGGGTTGCCACCACAGGAATTCCAGATGCTCCAGCTTCTAACACCGCTACTGGTGTCCCCTCCGAATCACCATAACTGGTTCGCATCGAATGTTGCACAAATGCCCGAGCTTGTCCCATAGTAACTGCCACTTCAGAGTGGGAAACTACCCCCATAAAATCAACAGCATCAGCTATTCCCAATGAATTTGCCAGTTGCTTGCAAGCTTCCCAAAGGGGACCATCACCCATCATCATTAGTTTAGCCCGGGGACACCCCTTCAATACTTCCATAAAAGCAAGCAAGGTTAAATGGGGTGCCTTCTTATCCACGAAACGTCCAGTAGCTACGAAAACTGGTAGGGATTCCTTTGGCTTTGAGTCTTGGAATAGAGATACATCAACTCCACATGGGTTGTAGTGAAGTTTCTCTTGAGGCGCACCTAAATTTAATAGCTGACGTTCCATATCCTTTGAAACCGCCACGATCGCTGCTGCTTTTTCAAAAAGCTCAGGGTAGTGCTTACCTGCTTGCTCTAGTATTCCTTGTTGATAAGCATCAGCACCGTGAAAATGCACAATTAGTGGCAACCCCATTTCTTGGCAGACTTCCATCAAAGCCACTCCCACAGGTCCAAATTCTGCCAATACCACTTCTACATCATTTTCCCAGAGAAACTGTCCTACTGCGGACTTATTATCGTCGCTTAGAGGAAACCACACGCCATGCAAAGGCTTTACTATTCCCGGCAAACGTTCGATGTGGGCGCGAACAAAAGTTTCAGAGTATGCATTTTGACTTGGAGAAACAACACACACCACTGGCTTGTCTTGCTGAGAAACTGTAGAAGTTTGAGGTTTTAAACTGACATTTAAACGGGAAGTTACCCGTCCAGCACGAACATATTTTGGTTCCAATCTGGTAATTTTCTTCTCTTCTTGCTTAGTTTTGAGAACATATTTAGGATTGCGCTGAATAGTTACATGAATGTAATCATTCGTATGTCCCAGACTTGTATGCCCATAATGAATGATATGCCCTTTCAAATCTTTAGCTAACTTAGACACATCTTCAACTGTTACATCTTCATCAACCGGTTGTAAACCTTCCGGTTGGTACTCTCGCAAAAAATCTTGATGAAAGACACTCGGACAACTAGCAATAAAAAATCCTTCAGGTTTTAAAGCTGCACTCAAATGCTTATGCACTTGTTCTCTAAATTCTTTCGGAATGTGTTCGTAAACATCCAACATCACAATTGCATCAAATTCTGGCTTAAATATGTCGCCACCCTCAGTTAAATCTTGGATACCAAAACTTAAATCCGAGGCTTCAGCTTCAAAAAGAGTTTGAGCAATTTCTATAAGCCTGGGACTAATATCAATACCTAGAACAGAAGCATAAGGATGATGTCGTTTAAATTCCCATGTTGACCAGCCAATGCCACATCCTATATCTAAAATACGTTTAGCATCTTTGGGAATAAAGTTAATAGCATACTCTATAGCTGCCCATAGTCGTCGATTGCCAATGACATAATCCCCAATTAGTTTTTGAGAAAAAGCATCATAAAAAGCTGTTACTTCTTGTTTAAGATTTTGCATATTTATCCAAATTTAAAATTGTGTAAATTAATCGATAAAGCTTGAAAAACTTTCTTGCAATTAATCATCGTGTTTCGGCGTTCCATAGAGATAACGATCGTGTTGGTCTGCTAAATCCGCTATTCCCGTTTCCATCTGACAATTTTCTATAATTGAGAATAATTTATCCCATCCAGCTCGATATTTTTCTTCTGACACCTCCACGGTTTGAGAATTGGTCGGCACTTCTAAAAAAGTAATAATAACCGGGTGAGACTCTGGATAAGAAATAGGTTCCCTTGGATGAACCACGCCATCTTTAAAAACACCTTCGATTGACTGCATCATCTTAATAATTAATACCCACGATGTCAAATAATTAGATTAGAGATTTGCGGTTTAATAAAGTATCCCGCTTGTTGGGTTCCGTTTCACTCCACCCAACCTACGATTCTTATTCCTCAACCTCCAACCTAGTTTTCATTTTAACGATTTTTTAGCAATATCGGGACTATCGGGATTGACAACTAACCCCCCTGGTAATATTACCACATCCAATTCCTCCAAAGGAACCGCCCCTAATAAAACTTCACTATCCCCCGGTAAAACCATCCCATCCACACTGGCCCTACGATTCTCAAATCGCACCTCCACGGGTCCGACAATTTCTAATTTAACCTGAGAACCATCAGCTAATTCTGCTAATTGTTCGTCCACTTTCAATAAATTAAGTTCTTCTTTAATTTCCTCGTTAATTGCCAACATATAAGCGCCACTATCAACTAAGACAGTCACCGTCTTTTTTTTTACGTTTTCCTGCTTAATATAGCCCCGTCTTAATAATACTAAATCATCCCCACTAATCAACTCAATTTCAGCGTAAGTTAGTCCCATTGGCTTAATAAGCAAAAATTCCAGAAATAAAAATATGATGCTTGTTGGGTTCCGTTTCACGGATCCCGACCTACGATTTCACTCCGCCGCCCTCGTCTGTTCCAATACTACTTTATAATCCTCCCTCTCTGGATACAACTCTACCAATTTTTCCAGAGGAGCGATCGCCCCCTCCTTATCCCCCATCTGCAGCCTAACCTTAACCA
>CAZSTZ010000306.1:0-7004 GCA_964609515.1 uncultured bacterium
ACCTCTGACCTCTGACCTCTGACCTCAAAAACCTCTGACCTCTGACCTCTGACCTCAAAAACCTCTGACCTCCTATCTCTTACCTCGAAAACCTCTAACCTCTAACCTCTGACCTCTGACCTCTGACCTCAAAAACCTCTGACCTCTGACCTCTAACCTCTGACCTCTAACCGATGCATTGGTCTATCTGTTCTAGCAAAGCGGGTTTGGTCGAGGAATTATCTAAAACTACATTTGCTTTCTGGCATTTTTCTTCCAAAGACATCTGAGCGTTTATCCTAGCGATCGCTTCTTCTCTGGTAAGGCGATCGCGCAGCATCAGTCGCTCTATTTGCAATTCTGGCCGAAGGTAAACTACCCAGATTTCCGTTACTAAATCCGTCATTTGGGACTCGAATAGTAAAGGGATGGTTAAGACTGCTGTGGGACCAGAACCAGGGGCCATAATCTCTTTGCCGTCCCTCTGCCCTGATATCTCTGCCGCCAATTGTTCAATATTTTGGGTAAAGCGATCGCGTACTAACGGATGAATCTGCCTTTCTAACCACCGACGTTCCCCTGGGTCGTTAAAAACTATTTCCCCCAATCTCCGCCTATCCAAATTGCCGTCGGACAAGATTAAATCGCGACCGTAACGTTCTATAATCTTGCTGAAAATCGGCGAACCAGGCTCCACTGCCTCTCTGGCGTAAATATCCGCATCCCAAACCGGGTATTGATAATTTTCTTTTAAATAATTGGATACGGTAGTTTTCCCCGTGCCAATACCGCCAGTAATACCTATTAGGCGCATAAAAATTAATAATTTTTTACTTGAGATTCTGGGTACAATAGTAGCCAACCCCTGGGATTTGAGATTGAATTAGAAAACAAAAGTCGCTTTTATCGACAAAACCTCACAATTACCTCTTTCTCTAGGTAGAAATCTTAGAAGTAATTCCCCCAGGAAAATTCCCAAAAGATTTTTAGCGGTGCGTTGACAAAAATAACATTTTGTGGTAAGAATTAAAAAAGCAGTATGGAAAAAGTTATGACCCATGCAGCCGCAAATAACATACTCCGAATACTAGCGGCAGTTCCTCTGGCCGGATTTTGGAGCTTAGACGTTTCTGTTTCTATTTCCTGGACGCCCCTGCCAAAGAGGGACAGCCAGGAAATAAGGATTCCTTTGGCGATTTTCTCGTTCTCAAAAATAGCTGCCGCACAGCCAATAATTCCTGAAGAAAACTCCACGGGAACCATAGTAACTCCTACAGACCAGGAGACCGGGGGCAACCCAACAGGCTTCGACGTAACGGGAGGCAAACTCTCTGGCGATGGTGGTAATCTTTTCCACAGCTTCACCCAATTTAACCTAGAACAAAACCAAAGGGTTAACTTTGTATCGAGTCCGACTATAGAAAACATTCTCGCCCGAGTCAGGGGCGGCGATCCGTCTTTCATCAACGGTCTCATCCAAATAACGGGGGGCAATTCCAACCTCTTTATAATGAACCCTGCGGGTATCGTCTTTGGCGCAAATGCCAGACTGGACGTACCGGGTTCTTTTGTCGCCACTACTTCTTCTGGCATTGGTTTTAATTTTGGTTCCTTCGATGCCTTCGCTAACCCAGATTACGAAAAGTTAAACGGAGCCCCCACTGGCTTTTCTTTCCCTTTAGGGGCGGGGGGGGCGATCGTTAATGGGGGAGAATTAGCGGTTCCTGGGGGAGAAAACTTGCTTTTAATCGGCTCTCAAGTAATTAATACGGGTAAGATTTCTAGCCCCGGCGGTCAAATTACGATCGCCGCAGTTCCAGCAGAAAATTTCGTTCGCATCTCTCAAGAAGGGCATTTATTAAATTTGGAACTGGAAGCAGTTGCCGTTTCCCCAGAAGCAGAAATCAATGGAGAATCTGCACCAAATCAAGCCTTTAACCCCCTATCTTTACCGGAACTGCTGACGGTTGGTAGTTCTAGCAGCTCCGAAGTGGCAACGGGGGTGACTGTGGAGGGCGATCGCGTTTTCCTAACTGCCTCAAAACAGGAGCTACCCAACGAAGGGGGAACGGCGATCGTCTCCGGTTCGGCGGACGTTTCTTCTGCGGAAAACTCCCTTCCTTCTGGGGGCAGGGTCAATATTTTAGGCGAGCAAATAGGACTGTTTGATGCTAAGATTGACGCTTCGGGAACTTATACGGCGGGTAGCGTTGTTATTGGCGGGGATTATCTGGGGTTGGGAATGGGGTTCGCTGCCGATCGCGTTTATATAGATGAAAATACTGCGATCGAGGCTAATTCGTTTTTTGGCGAGGGGGGGCGGGTTACGATTTGGAGCGACGAAATAACGGCGTTTTTTGGCAGCATCGCTGCTAATGGCAATACTGCTTTAAATTTGGAGCGCGAAAGTGCGAGTGTCGAATCCCCAGAAGCAACTTACACTGTCGGGGTTGGCAGTAGGGGGAATTTGATTTTTGACGGTACGATTTCTCTGTTGGCGGCGGACGGTTCTTTGGGCAATTTGTTGTTAAATGCTGCCGATTTTACTGTAGTCGATACAGAGATAGTTCCCAATAGCAATTTGTGGCGAGAAAGTACCCTATCTCCATCGCAAATATCCACGGGCAGCGCGTCAGAACTGACGGAAAATACTAATTTAACGGTTAATGCTACTAACGATATTGAGATAACAGATTTGGCGGGCGAACGCTTGGTATTAGAAAATGCGGCGGGGCAAACCGTAACTTTGAAAGCAGACATAGACGGAGATGGTAGCGGTTCTTTTTTGATGAACTCTGAGGATACGATAGAAACTGCAGGAGGAGCGATCGCTCTTTCTGGAGCTAGCATTACCGCAGGCAATATTAATACTTTTGGAGGAGATTTAGAAATCTCCAGTACCGCCGGTGCTATTACTGCAAATAATTTATCCACAGCTAACAGCAATACGGGAGAAAATAGCGCGGGAGAAAATAGCGGTAACATTGCCCTCGATGCCGGGGGAAATTTGAGGACAAACCAACTAAATTCTAGTTCTGTTGGGGGCAGGGGCGGAGATATTAACCTCAAAGCAGATCTGGAGCTAGAAACGGGAAATATCGATGCCAGGGGCGATAGAAATGGCGGTAACATCGATTTAGAGGCACGAGATTCTCTGAGCGCGAGGGGTATTTTAACGTCGAGCAACAGTAACGATAGCGGCAATATAACTTTGACGGGCAACGAGATTAATTTGTTGGGAGAGGAGAATAGCATTAGCAGCAATGGCAACCTAAGATTGCAGCCTTACTCGACCGATAGAAATCTTAATTTGGGTAGCGGAGAAAATGCAGAAAGTCTCGATTTAACGGCAACGGAATTAACAACCTTTGCCGATGGTTTTAACTCGATAATCATAGGACGAGAGGACGGTAGCGGCACTATTACTATTGCCCCTAGCAACAAACTGTCGGAACCAGAAATAGAACCAATGCCCTCCTTAACTTTCAAAGATCCGGTAACTATACAAGCGCCAGGAGAGGGAGGGGCGATCGCTGGTGGAGGAAACATTACCGCCACGGACGATGCCTCCGTCACCCTCAACGCTAGCGGGGACGTTAATCTAGGCAACATCGTCTCGCCAAGGTCAGTAAATATTAATAGCGATCGCGGAAATATCGCTGCCGGCAACCTGGAAATTGAGACTTCGGGGCAAAGAGGGGTTCATCTCGAAGCATTAGGCGATATTACCGTCGGAGAAGTTACTTCCCCCAGTGGAACGAGCATCAGAAGTATGGGGGGCGTTATAACCACGGGTAACATCGATACCAGAGTAACGGAAAGAAGCGGGGGAAATATTAGCATTAGCAGCAACTTTGGCTCTGTAGAAACCGGAAATTTAGACTCTGGTGGAACCGCAGGAGGGGGAAATATAGAAATAACAGCGAGCGAACGCCTCACCACCGGCAGAATTGATACCAGCTCCAGACTGGGAAATGGAGGGGCAGTTAGTTTAAATGGAGGAGGCGACATCGAGGCAGTATCCATAAACGCGGAAGGAGGCAGCGTCGGCAGGGGCGGCAATCTCAGCGTAACCGCCGGAGGGCAATTCCGCGTAACGGGTACCTTTGGCAGCGCTCTGGGAAACAGACAGCAGTCAAATATAAACCAAAACGGGGTCGATGTCAGTATTTCAACTGCCGGGGGAATGGGTTCGGGAACAATCGCCGTTCGATACGGAGACAGCAGCACCCCCTTTACCGTTGGGGATGCCACCGCCAACGGTACCGCCGGAGCGATTACCGACGGCGAGTTTACCGTTTTACCAACCCAAATCCTGCCCGACAACTTCGATATTAGAGAGGTAGGGAATGGGGAATTGGGAATGGGGAATGGGGAAACAGAGGCAGAGGTAGAAACTCCCACGGAATCTTCGGAGGCAGAAAGTGGGGTAAATTCGGAAAACGAGGAATCTGGGCAGTTGGGTGTAGTCTGTCCGGGGCATCCTTCCTGCGGCGAAGGGGAGGCAGCGGAGGTTGAGTCGTCCGCGCCCGCATCAGAAGCAAGCGAAGCTCAGTCTGGGAGGGAGGAAATTTTTGAAGAAGAAAGTACCGCGACGGAAAGCGGCGATCGCAATCTATTCCAGAGCGTCAAACCAACCGTAGAGCCGGCTGAGGGAAACAATCTTCGGGCAGAAACGACGGAAAACCAAAAGCCGACTTCTCCCGAGACTAACGAGGCTCCAAGGGAAACCGAACAAAATCCAAATCCCGATGCCGGGCAGGAAGAGTTGGACGGCGCTATGGTATCTTCCGTCTTGGAACGCTCTGGAGGAAGCGCCAACGTATTGAACGATATAGAACTGGATTCGACGGTTATAGATAACGCCGTTCCCCAAAATCCGTCCGTTTTGGAAAATTTCCAAGCATCGAGCGCTGCGGAAACCGCAAACGTATTGGAAAATCTCAATTCTAATGAAGCGATCGCTTCATTAGAAGCTAACCCATTGCCCGAAGTCGCAACTTCAGAGAGCAGCGCGGTTAATCCAGCAGCGTCGCTAAACCTTCCTAAAACCATTACCGTAGAAGAAATAGCACCCCCCCCACCTCCCACACTCTCCACACTGTCCGCACTCCCCACACCGGACACACCGGACACACCCCCCACACCTCCCACACCCCCCACACTCTCCCAAAAGGAGGCAACTTCCCAGTTAGAGCAGCTTCGAGGTCGGGAGTTTATCAGTTATCTGGGAGGGGATATTCCTTACAGAGACGCAACGGCAGCAAATATCCGAGAAAGCCTCAGCAGCGTGGCTAAACTTGGTATCAAGCCGGCTGTTATCTATGTGTCTGCCCGAGAAAATTCTTTGGAATTACAATTGTTTTTACCCGATGGCAGACCGATAGTTAAAAGTAGCGGCAAAAAACGAGAAGAAGTTCTGGAGGTTGCTAAAGAATTTGCCAGTAAGGTCAGGTCTCCGAGTCGCTTAGATTCTCAAGATTATTTGCCTAGCGCCCAAAAACTTTACCAATGGCTGATAGAGCCCCTGTCGGAAGAGTTGGGAGCTAACGAGATTAACATGGTGATTTTTTCGATGGATACGGGGTTGCGCACTATTCCTCTGGCAGCTTTGCACGACGGCAAAGAGTTTTTGGTGGAGAAGTATAGTATCGGCCTCATTCCCAGTTTCAGTTTAACCGATACCCGCTATGTGGGTTTAGAGGGTTCTCATGTTTTGGCGATGGGCGCTTCCGACTTTCCTACAGATGCCGAACAAAGTCCTTTGCCCGCAGTGCCGACGGAGCTTTCTACTATTGTGGGAGGACTCTGGCAGGGCAAGTATTTCCTTAACGAAGGATTTACTTTGGATAATTTGAACGAACAGCGGAGTAAGGAACAGTTTAAAATTATTCATTTGGCTACTCACGGTGAGTTTCATCCAGGAGGAACCGAAAATTCTTACATACAGTTTTGGGACCAAAAGTTGAGTTTAGACCGCTTGCGACAGTTGCGCTTGCACAGCCCCCAGGTCGAGTTGTTGGTTTTGAGCGCTTGTACTACGGCGGTGGGAGATGAAGAAGCGGAGTTGGGGTTCGCCGGTTTGGCCGTACAGGCCGGGGTTAAGTCTGCTTTGGCTAGTTTGTGGTATGTGAGCGATACGGCTACTTTGGGCTTGATGACCGAGTTTTATCGACAGTTGCTTGCCGGACCGGTTAAGGCTGAGGCTTTGCGAGAGGCTCAGTTGGCGATGTTGGAGGGCCGGTTGCATTTGAGGGATGGTTATTTGTATCGGCGTGGCGATCGCCCCGTACCCTTGCCAGAAGAGTTGGCAGGGGGCGGCAGCAGAGATTTATCTCATCCTTATTATTGGGCCGCTTTTACTATGATTGGCTCTCCTTGGTAATTAACCATTAACCATTAGCAAAAAAAATAAACCTCTTAGAAAAAATGTGCTTAAAACGAGTAATTGTCTCTATTTCGTACAAAAATCAGATGTTTTTGAGGCCAATTAATTGACCTCAAAAAATCTAGTTCGGCAAAAATTTGGACATTGTTGCGTCCATTCTGCACAAAATGCGTAAAGTTGGCCTCGCCCAGTTATTTTGGCTTGTTAGGTACGACACACTAGCTTTTCAAATCTCTTTGCTTGTTTAATGCCGAACAATAGAGGTCGGAACTGGCCGCGCATCCCGACGTATTCTGACCAAAATAACGTTTACTTTATAAAAAGTGGGCTGGACTAACCATTTAAGCGACTTGAGCGCTTTGGCTAGATTTGTGGTTAGTCTTCCTATTCTGGAGGAGGTGAGAACAACGGACACTAATAACAGGAACGCCCCTCTCGATAGAGGATCGGGGCGTTCCCGTACTTGGTTATAATCTTAATGGAAAGGTTTTGATTGCCGCAAGAGGTCTTTTGCAATAACCCGCTTTTCGCTAAAACAAGAAACCCGGTTTTTTCAAAAAACCGGGTTTCTGGGATGTTTCATTGACAATTATCAATTGACAGTTGGGGAAGATTCCTTCAACCTCTCCAGAGTTTC
>CAZSTZ010000307.1:0-6980 GCA_964609515.1 uncultured bacterium
TAGGGAATAGGGAATAGGGAATAGGGAATAGGGAATGGGGAATGGGGAATGGGGATTAGCAATAATGACAAAAATAATACTCGGATTAGATCCGGGTTTAGCAAGATTAGGATTTGGAGTAATTCGATGTCATAGCGAAACGGAAGCGGAGGCGGTGGATTTTGGTGTCATCCAAACTCCGGCGGGGGAGGAAATGGGGCGGCGTTTAAAAACAATTTATGACGATTTGCACGTCTTAATTGATACTTTTAAACCCGACTTGGCGGCGGCGGAAAAGTTGTTTTTTTACCGGATGGGAAATACAATTTTGGTCGCCCAAGCCCGGGGGGTGCTAACATTGGTATTAGCCCAACGGGAAGTGCCTTTAGTTGAGTTTACTCCCGCTCAAATTAAACAGGCATTAACGGGTTATGGCAACGCTCAAAAATTAGATGTGCAAGAGGCGGTGGCGCGGGAATTAAATTTAGCAGAAATTCCCAAACCTGACGATGCTGCTGATGGTTTGGCGGTAGCTTTAACTGGGGCTTGGTTGGATAACAATTGATTAATTTTATTCAATTTTTAGAGGAATTTATGATTGTTTTAACTACTCAAGAAATTGCTAAATTTCGTTCTCAATTGTCGGAGTATGAAGAAGCGATGGAAGCTTTAGATTTAATCGAAGATTGCGAGGGAGATTTGGAGGATGCGTCGATTTCTTTGGCTTTAAAAGTGGGGATGGAACCTAATACTTCGGAAAATTGGTTGAAAAGCGAGGCTAAAAGATGTCGGGTTTCTATTTGCGAAAAAGAGTTTAGGGAGGATTTAGTTAATGGTAATTTGACTAAGGTTGTTGGCTATTTGTTGGAGAAGAAAGTTTGTCCGCCAGTGTTGGCGGCACCGGTGGTTATTTATGCGTTGAAAACTGGTATTGAGGATTTTTGTCAGCCTTTGGATTATAAGTTATAAGGTTTGCCCAGAAACCCGATTTTTTTATTAGTCGTCGCCCAGAAACCCGGTTTTGCCGGAATTACCGGGTTTCTCGATCGCCACCTTGCAAGCGAATAATTTGAGGGCGGTTTTCTTCCTCTGAAAAATGACAGCGAACTGCATCGCGAATCATTTCTCTGAGAGTTTCTAAAGAGTCAGCTTGAGTAAAAATTGACTCGCCTAACGCTCTGGCATTATAACCTTCTTCTGGGTCTTCTTCAACTACAAAAACAATTTCAGTCATCTTTAATTCCTCAAAACTTCTTTATCGTAGCCAGAAACCCGGTTTTTCTAAAAAACCGGGTTTCTTGGGTTTTTGACAAAACCGGGTTTCTGGATTTTTTGAGTGTTTCTTAATTCCTATTCTAACCCAGATAAAAAAGAGTTGGCAAAAATAGCTGCTTGGGTGCGATCGCGCAAGTCTAATTTTCCTAAAATACTCGTTACATAATTCTTAACTGTCTTCTCGGAAAGATAAAGGGATTGAGCAATTTCTTTATTACTCGCGCCACTGGCAATTAATTTTAAAATTTCCTGTTCTCTGGGTGTCAACTCTTGCCAACTTTGGGGAGGATCGGGATGATTAACTGAAATTTGAGAAATGGCTTTTTTACCTATTCCCGGTCCTAATTGAGTATAACCTTTATTGACAAATCTAATCCCTTGGGCTAACTCTTCGGAAGGGGTATCTTTTAATAAATATCCCGCCGCCCCATATTTCAATGCTTGGGTGACATATTCATCGTCGTTAAAAGTAGTTAAGATTAATACTTTAATATTAGGAAAGCGACGGTTAATTTCCCGGGTAGCTGCCACTCCATCCATGACGGGCATTCGGACATCCATTAAGACTACATCTGGTTGGAGTTTTTCGATTTGACTAATTGCTATTTCTCCGTTTTCTGCTTCGCCAACTATTTCCAGAGATTCTTCTAATTTTAATAGGGCTTTTAAACCTCGGCGGATGAGGATTTCGTCGTCAACTAATAGGATTTTAATCATGTTGTTAGCAGCGGATTTTGTAACGGATTTAGCGGATTTGTTTTCGGTGGTGAATTGGGAATTTATAAGGGAAAGGTTGCGATAATTTTACAACCATTTTGGGGGGAGGTTAAAATTTTAAATTTCCCTCCAAGGGCTAAGGCTCTTTCGCGCATTCCTTGGAGGCCGAAACCGGTGGTATTTTGGTTTAAGTTAAAGCCTTTACCGTTATCTTCTACGATTAATTGTAAATCTGTTTTTGCCGAAATGGTGATTTTTACTTCTGTTGCTTCTGAATATTTGGCAATGTTGGTTAAAGCTTCTTGAACGATGCGATAAATTGCTGTTTTGATATCGTTTGGTAGGGTAAAATCGAGATTGATGCTGGTATTAGGTAAGAGATTTGAAGACTTGTGAAATTCTTCGGTGAGGGTGGCGATCGCTTCTTGTAAAGATAGATTTTGCAAAGGATCGGAACGCAAAGCAGCCACAGATTGACGGACCGCTTCGAGGGATTTTGAGCCTAATTGTTTGGCATCTGCTAAAAATTCCATTGCCTCGGCGGGATTGGATTCTCTCAGTTTCCAAGCAGCCTCTAAATGGAGGTTTAAAGCTGTTAAATAATGCCCCAAGGAGTCGTGGATTTCTCTGGAAATTCGATTTCTTTCTTGTAAGGTGGCAATATCTTCGATTCTCAGGGCATATTGGCGGAGTTTTTCGTGGGCGATCGCTAATTTTTCTCGACTTTTATGTTCTGAAATTACCGCACTTACTAATAATTGTAAAAAGACTAATACCAATCCAAATAAGAGAGCAGAACTAAACAACATGAAAACTAATCTTTCCTGCATTACATGAGGAATGATGTTCCATCTATTAAACCGTTCTAATTGCTTTAACACAAATAAAACAAAAGCAAATCCAGTCACAATTAAACCGGGCTTGCCTTCAAAAATAAAACAATTTCTAATTACTAAAATGACGCAAAGGAGGGGAAATAGCCTAAAGCTTCTGCCCGAGGACATAAACAAAATTAAAGCTATTTCTAAAGCGGTGTAAATTATTTTGTAAAGAGGCTGTTTATTTTTCGGTAAAATTAATCCCATTGCACCGAAGGCAGCCAAGGCAATAAGATTAAAATAGGGAATGCCGGAAGCTTCCCGCCAAAAGTGCATTCTCGGGGAACTGGAGAGGGGAAATCTTAGGGCTTCGCTGGTGGCGATAATTCCGAGTAAAATCCATTCCAGATATAATAAGAATCTAATGGGATATTGAGATATTTTCATCTTTGGTTAATTGTCAATTGTTAATTGTCAAGAGAAGTAGTTATCCCAGAAACCCGGTTTTGCCGAAATTACCGGGTTTCACAGGCCGGTCCTCTATCTATTAACTATTCCCCATTCTCCATTCGCAACAATAGGACTAAAGTCCTAGATAAATTTAGGACCTTTGCCTCATGTCGTTCTGGCGGCGGAGTTTATATGATGAAAATATCGAATAGCAATTCAATAGAACCAAAGGTTATGAAAATCAAATTCTTATCTCTCGTGGCAGGAGTTTCTGCCCTCATTCTCTCGTTTAGTCCGATGGCAGCTAGCGCTAGAGGGTTTCGCAATGGTTTCTCGGAATTAAACCTCACGCCACAACAGCAAGCTCAGATAGAGCAAATTCGGGAAAATGCTAAATCTCAAATGCAGAATATTCTCACCCCCGAACAACGCCAGCAGTTTGAAACTATGAGGCAGCAAGGACAGCAGAGAGGGCAAGGACAGCGTGGAGGACAAGGACAGCAGGTAGGCCAAGGACGGCAGAGAGGTCAAGGTATGGGGCGGATGAATTTATCTGTCGAACAGCGGGAACAAATGCGATCGCTTCGGGACTCCACCCACCAGCAAATTAGTAACGTTCTCACCCCAGAACAACAGGAACAACTGCGTCAAAAAATTGAGGCCCGCCGAGGTCAAGGTGGATTTGGCCCTCGCAATTAACGGTCTTTTTTTCTCAACTATTTTCTCCTGAAAAAATTAGTAGGGTTGCCGTCGAGCTTACAGCTAAGACAGGCAACCCTTTTTTGACAAAAAAAAGCGGTTTTTTTACTACCTACTTTATTGTTTTTGCCTGGTGGTAATGTGGACGCTCAACCAAGTCCCAGGAGCAAAAGCCATGATAATTTTCTCCCCTTCTGCTTGATTTTGAATGAAAACTAAAACGCCGTCTTGTACTTCTACTTTGTCGGCTTGAATGTAACTTTCGCCGCTATCTGATACTTGTTTAACCAGTTTGACGTACCAATGATGACTTCCGTAGGAAATTTCTGCTGGTTCGCTCATTTTTTACTCGTTTTTTACCACAACCTCTCAATCCTAAGTTAAATAGATGCTTTTGTCAAGGAGGGATTTTTTATCTGAGTTTGGTGGTAGGAAAATTGTCTAATTTAGTTTGAGCGATCGCTCCCCAAAACTTAGTTTTTTGCTATTAAAAAATTCCCAGTATTTTCTACTGATAATGAGATAATTTAGATTATAGATTTTAGTTGAAAGAGGAAAAGGGCGCGATCGCTGGTGAGATTCTCCCAAAGCAAGGATCGACGCGCCCAACTCGCAACATTAGCCATCTGTAACTGAAGTTAACAAAGACCTTTCCAGTTCCATTCTTTGTTTGGCATTATTGAGAAAATAGCCGCTAACCATCGCAGAAGCTAACAGACTGCCGAGTTGTTCGCGACTGGTAGTAACAGCTACTCCGAAATGCTCCGATGGCAGGTTTCCTAACATACCTCTGAGGTTGCGTTCCATAATTTGAGCTACTTCGGCATCTGGTTGTGACAGTTTAGATACGATATCTTGGTTCATAGATTGAACGTACTGCCACAGATTGTCTTCGCTGCGGTGTTGAGAGTTTGGATAAAAATCGGGGTTTTTATTTGATAAGTTGTTCATGGTTATCTCTGTTTTTTCGATAAAGTGGTTTTCTTTTCTCTATATTAACATACTCTAACCAGCTTTCTAGTGACAGCAACCGAACTTAAAGGACGGGTTATTCTACTTTTGAGTTTTTTTTAGCTATTTTAATAGATACAATTACTCCCGGTTAAAAACTGTCAAAGATTCTCCCTTTCCACGATTAGATTTTAGTTCGGTAATCCCCCTTTAGTTGGGAGAAACATCCGAAAAACTCCTGTTATAGTTTGGGATACTGTGAAGTTGTAGGGAAAAACAAGGGGTACACTGCAATTTTGTCAAAACCCCGCTTTTAGGCAAGAGGCAATAGTTGGGGAAAAGGGAAAAGGGATGCATTAGATAAAAAACCGAATATTCGATATTTTTACAAATATGGGATGCTCCCAAAACAAGTCGAAGATTAAAATATTTTTTAATAATTAATAGAAGAAAAATAAATAAAGGAGGGAGATTATGACTAAAGTTAGAGACCGTCAAAACTACCGTTGGTTAGAGAATGAGATTAACAATGGCAAGGGCGTCCGGTGGGTAAAAGAAATCTGCTTGGAAGATTTGGCAAGTTATTTAGAAGGGAATTTAGGAATTAACGATTCTAGAGCTGATGCTAAAATCTATAGAGGTAAAAAAATCTACGAGCCGGAGGCCATAGATGTCAAAGTTATTGAGAGCGAGGTCGTTCGTTGGCAAGATGAGGTTAAGGACAAGTCGCGGGTAGCGACTAACTGGTTTGAGAAAAGCCAACAGCAAGGGAAATCTCGGTTCCAAAAAAGCCAAGGTTCCAAAAGTGCTGTAAAACAGTTTCTCAAGTCCCAGTGGCAGGGATGGCAGGGAGGGGCGATCGCTCTGGCATCGCGGGTAAAAAAAGTTTTGCTTTCTGCTAGTAAATATCTGCCAGTAAATAATTGATTAATCAAGACAAGAGAAAACAATTGGAGGTTTAATTAATGTCAACTGCTGATAAAAACTCTAAATCTTTAGGTAAATTAACTACTCATGGTTTGGCAGTATTAGTGGGTATGGGCTTAACGGTAGCCAGTCTGCGAGCATTTCCGGCTTTAGTCGCGATGCAGCCGGCAAGTGCCGATAATAATATCCACAGTTCTCAAGTGGTAGCCCAGACTGCCCAAGTACCGGGATACTCGCCAAGAGCTACTAATAATGGTAATTTTGTGGCGAAGGCAGTTAGCAAAATAGGACCGTCTGTGGTTCGTATCGATACTGAGCGCACGGTTTCTAGCAAGATTCCCGATCGCTTTAGTAACGATCCTTTCTTCGATCGCTTTTTTGGCGAGGGTATGTTGCCTCGGATGCCCCAGGAATATCAGCAGCGGGGACAAGGTTCGGGATTTATCGTCGATGCTAGCGGTATTATTTTAACTAACGCTCACGTTGTCAAGGGGGCCGATACGGTAACGGTAACTCTGAAAGACGGACGCACTTTTACTGGAGAAGTTCGAGGGATGGACGAGCCTACGGATTTAGCGGTGGTCAAGATTGAGGGCGATAATCTGCCGGTGGCGCCTCTGGGAAGTTCTACAGATGTGAGCGTTGGCGATTGGGCGATCGCTGTGGGCAACCCGTTAGGATTGGATAATACGGTAACTCTGGGTATTATTAGCACTTTGAAGCGTCCCAGTTCCCAAGCGGGCATTCCCGATAAGCGGTTGGATTTCATTCAAACGGACGCTGCGATTAATCCGGGTAATTCTGGGGGTCCGTTGGTGAACGATCGCGGGGAGGTTATCGGTATCAATACTGCTATTCGCGCCGACGGTCAAGGTATTGGTTTTGCCATTCCTATCGATAAAGCGAAGGAGATTAAGGATGTATTAGCTCGCGGGGAGAGGGTGCCCCATCCTTATATCGGCATTCGCATGGTGACGCTGACTCCAGAGATTGTGGAACGTTTGAGGCAAAATCCTAATTCTCTGGCGATCGTTCCGGGTACTGAGGGAGTTTTGGTTATGGAAGTGCTTCCCAACAGTCCGGCGGCGGCAGCGGGTTTGCGTCGCGGCGATGCGATCGTGAAGATAGATAGCGAGAAGATTACCAGCGCGGAACAGTTGCAAA
>CAZSTZ010000308.1:0-6970 GCA_964609515.1 uncultured bacterium
ATTGAGATGCACCCGTTGTTAATTAACCCTGACTCAAGTTTTTAAGAATGCTCAAAACTTGATATAAATCGTTGCCGGGATTGCGCAAAGAAAACTCCCCAGAGGTGGCATATTTCGGGTTTTTGCCTTTGACTAATTTAATAAAAGTGAAAGTTTCTCCAGTGGCGATCGCGCCAAAAGCAGGTTGTTCTAAATGTTTGTTACTCAGCATAGAAGCTAAGATTTGTGGCAGAGCTGCACCTAGAGAAAAATTAGCTTCTTTGGACTCTATTGCCATTATCCAAATCTTGTTTTGCCAAACTACGGTATCAATGTTGCCACGAAAAATTTTACCGTCATTTTCGGCAACAACTTCGATACTTTTTTCCGCTTCCAAATGAAAAGGAGAATGAGAAAAACCGCCGATAAATAAAAGAGGCGCTACCACGGTTTTTTTCAGAGAATTTTCTGGCAATTTCTGGTAAGAAAGCAAGCTTAAATAACCTGCTTTGACTTTATCTAAAAGTTGCTTTTGCAGTTCGGAAATTTCGGGTAAATTTTCCCGGCATTCTTGAAAAAAATCTGGTTCTGTTGCTCGCTGTAAATTAAACTTTTTCTCTGATTTTTTAAGGCTAATGTTTTTGGGAGTTATCGTTTCTAGCATGGCTTTTAATTGTTAGTAAATGGTTTTTATCCAGATGCACCCTAACAATTAACTTTGAAAAAACGTTTTATTAATTGTCAATTGTTAATTATTAATTGCTAATTGACAATTAACAAAAATCGCCTTTTCAGTAAAAATACAGACTTTAGCAATCCTAAATGGGTTGTCAAAAGTAAAAAAGTAGAAAAAAATCAGACCTTCTTTTTCTTATCTACTCTTGCCTATTGCCTATTGCCTCTTGCCTACTCTTGCCTTTTGCCTCTTGCCTTTTGCCTAAAAGCAACCAACTTTTGGACACAGCTCAGATAGGACTGCTATTATCGCCGTCGTTCGTCTAGCTTGCGGTAAACGTCGCGCAAATCGACGTTATGATAAGCCAGCGCTACTAAACTATGATACAACAAATCGGCAACTTCTGAAGCGATCGCCTCTGGATCGTCATCCTTACAGGCCATCACCACCTCCGCCGACTCCTCACCAATCTTCTTCAGAATCTTATTATCCCCACCCGCAAATAACTTACAAGTATAAGACTCCTCCGTGGGACGTTCGCGGCGATCGCAAATTACATCGAACAACCCCGACAGCAGATCCGCCGGCGGTTTGACTACCTCCCCATCCACCTGGTGAAAACAACTGCGTTCGCCTTTGTGGCAGGCAATATCTCCCACTTGTTCCACCCCCACCAACAAGGCATCGCTGTCGCAGTCGTAACGGATGGATTTGACGTTCTGGAAATGGCCCGAGGTGGCCCCCTTGTGCCAGAACTCCTGGCGGGACCGACTCCAAAACCAAGTTTGGCCCGTTTCTAAAGTTTTGGCCAGGGACTCTCGGTTCATCCAGGCCATCATTAAGACGGTCCCATCTAAATAATCTTGGACGATGGCCGGTACCAGTCCGCGATCGTCGTAGCGAATTTTATCTACTGGGATAGATTTTTTTAAAGCGATCGATTGGGAAACAGACATTTTTTTTCAACTCCTAAATACTTTTTTAGTTGTTAATTGTTAATTGTCAATTGTCAATTGTTAATTGGAACGTAGAACAGGCATCCTGCCTGTTATCCGCTAAATTCCCCATTCCCGACTCCCTACAAACAGTTGGGGCATTGTATTAGCAGAGAAAAGAGAATTTGTCAAGGTTGAAGCGAACCAAAAGCCCTGCCCATCAAAGATCGAGAAAAATGGCCCTTAGCCCCCAAAAGCTCGTAATTCCATTGATAACCTTATAGAATCTTGAACTAAGATTAGTTTGCAAGGCAGAATCAATTATTATAAAATCTTCAAGTCCAAATCTAATACCTATCTTGTAGCTGGCATTAAAAAACCTAATTTTTGCCAACTATTTTCAAAAAAAGGAGAAAACTGTGACAGCAACTACCCTGACAACCAACAGATCGGAAGAAATATTCGGTGCCGCCCAGAAGCTCATGCCTGGAGGAGTTAGTTCTCCGGTGCGGGCCTTCAAATCGGTAGGGGGCCAACCAATTGTCTTCGATCGCGTCCGAGGTGCCTACATTTGGGATGTGGATGGCAATCAGTACATCGATTACGTCGGCACCTGGGGCCCGGCCATCTGCGGCCATACCCATCCAGAAGTAATCGCTGCCCTCAAAGAAGCCCTAGACAAAGGGACCAGTTTCGGTGCCCCCTGCGCCCTGGAAAACGTCCTGGCAGAAATGGTAATCGAAGCGGTTCCCAGTATCGACATGGTACGTTTTGTCAACTCGGGCACCGAAGCTTGTATGTCGGTTCTGCGACTCATGCGAGCTTTCACCGGTAGGGAAAAGGTCATCAAATTTGAAGGCTGCTACCACGGTCACGCCGATATGTTCCTGGTTAAAGCGGGTTCCGGCGTTGCGACTTTGGGGCTGCCGGACTCTCCCGGAGTGCCAAAATCTGTTACTAGCAACACTCTCACTGCCCCCTATAACGACCTGGAAGCGGTCAAACAATTGTTTGCGGATAACCCGGACCAAATTTCAGGTATTATTCTCGAACCAGTGGTGGGTAATGCGGGTTTTATTCCTCCAGATGCCGGCTTCCTGGAAGGGTTGCGGTTGATTACTCAAGAAAACGGCGCTTTGTTGGTGTTCGATGAAGTGATGACCGGTTTTCGCATTGCCTACGGCGGAGCCCAGGAGAAATTTGGGGTGACACCAGATTTAACTACTTTGGGTAAGGTTATCGGCGGCGGTTTGCCTGTGGGTGCCTACGGCGGTCGCAAGGATATTATGTCGATGGTGGCCCCTGCCGGACCGATGTATCAGGCGGGGACTCTTTCTGGGAATCCTTTGGCGATGACGGCGGGGATTAAAACTCTGGAGTTGTTGCAGAAACCGGGTGCTTACGAACAGTTGGATCGGATTACGAAAAAGCTCGTGGATGGGTTATTGGCGATCGCTAAGGAAAACGGTCACGCTGTCTGTGGCGGTCACATTAGCGGAATGTTTGGTATGTTCTTTACCGGAGGACCGGTTCAAAATTACGATGATTCAAAAAAATCCGACCTCAGCAAGTTTAGCAAGTACCACCGGGGAATGTTAGAACGCGGCATTTATTTGGCACCTTCTCAGTTTGAGGCAGGATTTACTTCTTTGGCTCATACCGAAGAAGATATAGATCGCACTTTGGCAGCGACCCGCGAAGTGATGTCTAGTCTTTAGAATTAATAATTAACAATTAATAATTAATAATTAGTGGTTAATTGTTAATTGTTAATTGTTAATTGTTAATTGTTAATTACCTAATAAACAAATGCTTAAGAAAATTTGGCAGTGGATTAAACAATTTTTTCAGAGATTATTTGGCGGTTCTAGTAGCGACGACCAGCAAACTAATCAAACGTCAGAAAACGGTCAGTCGCCTCCACCTCTGACGGATACAGATTACGATTTTCTCTTTAACGAACTGCTCGAAGGGATAGCGCGGGGTTGGACCCAAGACCGTATTTTACAGTTTTTTGAAGGACTGGGAGAACGTGGAACGCCCCAAAAGTGGCAAGAATGGCTGCAACGTTTTGGAGACAGGTTGACGAGTTCCCGAGCTCCCAACACTCAGTTGGCGGCGCGGATGGTCGCTTTTGGCGAGAAAACGCGATCGCTGCCTTCGATCCGCCCCGTGGGTGCCCTCGCTAAGGAGATCGGCAACCAACTTTTGTCTCGCGATGGTGGCGGAGGGATTTGGGAATATGACGGCCCCGACGCTCCTCCCCCAAGCGGCCAGCAGCCACAAGTAGAACAGATTTCTCTGGAGGAGTTGGTGCAGAGGTTGCAGCAAGACCCCAATTTGCTGAGAAATGTGGCGCAACAGTTAGGACTGGATACTACGGATGTGGATACTGTAGTTCAAGTTCTCCAGCAACAATTGGCAGGGGGAGCTACGGGGGATAAGCTACCCGCCGATGACGATCCGGAAGGTTGGGCAGGGCGAGGTTTGGAATTTGCCAAGATTAATAATTTTGAGGAGGCCGTTGCTTGTTGGGATAAGGCTTTGGCAGTTAAACCGGATTATCATCCCGTATGGTACAATCGCGGTCGGGCTTTGATTAGTTTGGGGCGGTTTGAGGAGGCGATCGCCAGTCACGATCGCGCTTTGGAATTGAAACCAGACGACCATAGAGCCTGGCAAAACCGGGGAGAAGCTTTGGCTAATTTGGGACGTTGGCAAGAAGCTTTTGCCAGTTTCGATAATTCTCTGGAGTTTCAGCCGGGCGATCGCTTGGCATGGTATAAATTGGCTGAGGCTTTGGTGCATTTGGGACGGCAGGATGAGGCCCTTACTTCTTTAGACCAAGCTCTTAAAATTAGCCCGGAATTTGCCGATGCTTGGAAGAGTCGGGGTAATCTTCTCAGAGATATGGGTCAGATGGATGAGGCTAATGCCAGTTGGGAAAAAGCTCAAGAATTTGGTAATGGCTAATTGCTAATGGCTAATTGTTATTAGCCATTCACAATTAACAAATAAGGCGATCGCTAGCTACGAGCTATCAAAACCCGATCGCTCTCTTCCACCTCAGACAGATCCTCTATTTTCAGCGGTACTAACTGAACCGCACAAGCCTTTAACTCCGGTTGTAAAGAATCTGGACAAGACTCCGCATGAGTGAGAGCGTTAGCTTCCGCAAAATTCGCCCACAAAGCCCCCCAGTGCATCGGTACAAAAACAGTTCCAGGAGTAATAGCCTTAGTAATCTTTGCCGGGAAACGAGCCATGCCCCGACGCGATCGCGCTATAACCAAACTCCCCTCCTCAACCCCCAACTTTTCCGCATCCCGGGGGTGAATCTCGATAAACGGTTCTGGATGCATCTTTTTAATCTTCTCGATGCGTCCCGTCCGCGTCTGAGTGTGCCAGTGACCGTACAAGCGACCCGTAGTTAGAACGAAAGGATAATCTGGATTTGGAGGTTCTGCCAAACCCTTTGCATGATAAGCTCCAAACCGCGCCCGACCGTCGGCAGTGTGGAACTGCAAGTTAGTATATAACCGCTCCTCGGAAACATCCGGGTTAGAATCGCGACAAGGCCACTGTATCGGTCCCCGTTCCCGCAGGCGAGGGTAAGTAATAGCAGTCATATCGCAGGGGCGATCGCGCGTCAGCTCCAAAAACTCCGCCCGCACAGCTTCGGAATCTGCAAAATCAAACATTTTCTCAAATCCCAAACGGCGACCGACTTCCGCAAAAATCTCCCAATCCGGTTTTGCCTCCCTCAGCGGTTCCCGAAAAGCCTCGCACAGCGTTACCACTCGCTCCGAATTAGTCATAGTTCCCGTTTTCTCTCCCCACTGGGCGGCAGGTAACAAAACGTGAGCGTAACTAGCAGTTTCCGTGGGATAATAAGCATCTTGACAGATAGTAAAAGGAGACTTTCTCAAAGCTGCTTTAGTCCTCTCTATATCTGGCATACTCACCGCTGGATTAGTAGCACCTATCCATAGAACTCCCACTTCTCCCGTTTCCAAACCCGTCACCATCTCCCAAGCGCTGCGACCCGGATAGGGAGAAATCTGCCCCGGTTGCAATCCCCACAATCGTTCTACTTCCGCTCGATGTTCGGGATTTTTCACAACCCGATATCCCGGCAATATGTGAGCGAGACCTCCCGCTTCCCTGCCCCCCATTGCGTTAGGTTGCCCCGTGAGCGAAAACGGACCCGCCCCCGGTTTGCCAATATTGCCCGTCATCAAATGGAGGTTGATGAGCGATCGCGCCTTAGCAGTACCCTCGCTAGACTGATTTATCCCCATGGACCACATCGACAAAACTCGCTTCGACTCTCCCCACCACCGCGCTACTTGTTCCAATTCATCCAAACGGATGCCGCACTTTCGCGCCACCAACTCGGGGGGATAGTGTTGGATGACCTCGGCATATTCGGGAAAACCTGCCGTACATTCGTCCATAAAGACAGTATCTATAAGACCCCAACGCATCAGCAGGTGAGCGATGCCGTTGAGCAAGTCGATGTCCGTACCCGGTTTAATCCCCAAATGCAAATCTGCCGCTTCGGCGGTTTGGGTGCAGCGAGGATCCACCACCACCATTTTTACTTTCTTCTTATTCTTCTTGTGGTGGGCTCGCAAGCGGTTAAAAATAATCGGGTGACATTCGGCAGTATTAGTGCCGATTAAAAAAGCAAAATCTGTCTGCTCCAAATCGTTGTAGGAACAGGGCGGGCCGTCGGCACCAAAACTTTTGATGTAGGCCGAAACCGCCGAAGACATACACAGGCGCGAGTTAGCATCGAAGTTATTTGTGCCCAGAGCCCCTTTGAGCAGTTTTTGGGCGACGTAATAATCCTCCGTTTGAAATTGGCCGGAACCGTACATACAGATAGCATCCGGGCCTTGGGTAAAGCGCACCGTTTGGATGCGGTTAACGATTTTATCTAACGCTTCGTCCCAACTCACTCGGCGAAATTCTTCGTTTAGGGAGTCGCGCATCATTGGATAAGTCAGTCTATTTTTGTCTAAAGACTCGGCCACCGTCGCTCCCTTGACGCAGACTTTGCCCAAACTGGAGGGATGAGAGCGATCGCCCCTTACTTGCCAGATGGGGTTGCCTTGACTATCTCTATTAGTTGCTTTACCGGGAACTGCAGGAGGTTGGACTTCTAAACCGCAACCTACACCGCAGTAGGGACATTGAGTTTTTGTTGGATTTAAGTTCATGGTTTTTAGAGGTAATTATTTATCAATTCAGACAATTTTTTAAGTTTTTTATAAGACTTATTATGGTTGCTTATAATAAGCAAAGGCCAGAAGAATATCTTGGGTGCATCTCAATGCAAGTAAAAACCCAAAAATTAAACGCTTTTAGGCAAGAG
>CAZSTZ010000309.1:0-6893 GCA_964609515.1 uncultured bacterium
GCGGAGCGCGATTTTTAATTGCAGTTTGTAGTAATCGCGGAGCGCGATTTTTAATTGCCCGTATAAGCAATTCCCAATTCCCAATTCCCAATTCCCCATTCCCTTTTTGCCGCTATGTTATAATAATTCCAGTTGTTTTTTGAGGAAAAACCGAACCATGACAATTACACCTCAAATAGAACGAGACGAAATAATATATCCTAGCAGCGACGAAGAGCCAATGGCAGAAAGCGACATCGCGCGGTCTTACTTAATTTACTGCGTTAAAGTGTTGGAAATTTACTTTCAAAATCGTTCGGATGTCTATGTGTCGGGAAACTCTTTTATCTATTACGAACGAGAAAAACCTGCTTCTGTAGTGGCACCGGATGTTTATGTAATTTTTGGAGTTCGCAAGCGCCAGCGAGATAATTATAAAGTGTGGCAAGAAGGGGGAATAACTCCAGATTTTATCTTAGAAATAACTTCAAAAAGCACGGAAGAAAAAGACCGGATTGCTAAACCAGAATTATATCGGAATTTGGGAGTAAAAGAATATTTCCAGTACGACCCTTCGGGGGATTATTTAAGTCCGATAGTTCAAGGGTTGAGGTTGATAAATGGTAATTACGAACCGATAAGGCCGGAGGAGGTTATTTCTTTTGATAATATGCGCTTGCATAGCGATGTTTTGGATTTAGATTTGTGTTTGATTTCTGGGGAGTTGCGATTTAAAAATCTACAAACTGGCGAGTTTTTGCTAACCCATGAAGAGGAACAACAAGGACGGATTGAAGAAAAGTTAGCTCGCCAACAAGCCGAACAGTCTTTAAAAAACATGGCAAATCAATTACTCAATTCTGGTTTTACTGTAGAACAGTTGGCACAAATGATGCAATTGCCAGTAGAAAAAGTCAGGTTATTATTAGAGGAATAAATAGAATTAAGAAACCGGGTTTTTTAAAAAAACCCGGTTTCTGGGCTCGCGACAAGCTCGCTGTTAACGAACCTTTTTCACACACCAAAATTAATAAGAAATCGCACGCCGATCGCGGAAAAATCTACCGCTTAATTCTGGGGAAGCCTCCGTTGCCAACCAAATAGCTGTATCTGCTCCCTGTTCGGGGGAACGGAGGGCGTCGGCACCGCCCATGTCCGTCCTCACCCAACCGGGACACATAGCGTAAACGGCGATGCCTTTGGGTTTCAGGGCATCTGCTAGCATTATAGTTGCACCGTTGAGGGCTAGTTTCGACAAGGAATAACTGGGGGTATTCCCAGAAATAGCGTCTAGGGCACCGGAACCGCTAGAAATGTTGATAACGCAAGCGGTGGGGGCTTTATGCAACAGGGGCAAAAAGGCTTGAGTTACGGCGATCGCCCCGAAAGCGTTGGTGTTGGCGGCTAGAGCGAGTACATCTCGGGAGACGGTAAGGATATCTACCTCTGTATCGGGATAGACACCGGCGTTATTGACTAAAACATCGAGATGCTTTATTTCCTTTTCGAGGGTTTGGGCGGCCTTGCGGATGCTGTCGTCGTCGGTGACATCTAGTTTCACCGTATGCGGGGAGCGATCGCTTTTAATTTGCTTGGCGGCAGCATCGGCTTTTTTCAGAGAACGGGCAGCGATAATTACCTCAAACCCTAACTCTGCCAGTCCTTTGCTGATGGCAAAACCGATACCTTTATTGCCTCCAGTTACCAAAGCGGTTTTTCCTTTAAATTTCTTAGTCATTTTTGTTACCTCACTTTAAATCAATTGCTGACTATTATATTCTGAAACTGCCACTTGAGATATTAGATCGCGTTTTCAGAAGGGTTTTCCGGGCAAAAATAGGATTTTGACCGGGGACAGTTGCTGGGTGCATCTCAATTTTGAATAAAACCAAAAATTGAACGCTAATGGTCCTCGGTCAGAGGTCAGAGGACCTCCTTAAGCGGGAGGTAGGAGATGTTTGAGGTTCGAGATTCTCACGGTGAAAAAAATATTTTTACAAATATGAGATGCTCCCCAGTTGCTTTCCGAACCGTTAAGGATTAGTATTATTCTGAAAAACGAAAACTACAGGGAGTCAATTATGCAGAACGAACAAAAACTCCATCTCTCAAAGATGGGTTGCGGCACCTGGGCGTGGGGCAACCGACTGTTGTGGGGATACGATCCGAAGATGGATGAGGAATTACAAGCGGTTTTTAACCTTTGTGTGGAAAATGGGGTAACGATATTCGATACGGGGGACTCTTACGGTACCGGTAGGTTGAACGGACGCAGCGAGATGCTTTTGGGACGTTTTTGCCGGGAGTATGTCGGTCCGAATAAGGAGGATATTTGTATCGCCACTAAGCTTGCTGCTTATCCTTGGCGGTTGACGAGGGGCTCTATGGTTTCTGCCGGTTTGTCTTCTGCCGATCGCTTGGGTAAAAATGTTGATTTGGTACAGATGCACTGGTCCACTGCTAATTACGCGCCTTGGCAGGAGGGGTCTCTTTTGGACGGTTTGGCGGATCTATACGAACGTGGGGAAGTTAAGGGGGTCGGTTTGTCTAATTACGGACCGAAACGGTTGAAGTGGGTACATCGTCGGTTGAGCGATCGCGGCGTTCCTATCGCTACCCTACAGGTTCAATATTCCTTACTTTCTACTTATCCAGTGACGGAATTGGGAGTTAAAGAAGTGTGCGACGAGTTGGGCATTAGGTTAATTGCTTACAGTCCTTTGGGGTTGGGTATTTTGACGGGTAAATATTCTGAAGACGGTCCTTTTCCTAAAGGACTCCGGGGTTGGTTGTTCAAACAGTTGTTGCCAGGGTGTCGATCGCTTTTGGAATGTATGGGAGAGATAGGGCGATCGCGAGAGAAAACGATGGCTCAGGTTGCTCTTAATTGGTGTATTTGTAAGGGGGCTATTCCTATTCCTGGGGCGAAGACTGTAGAACAAGCGCGACAGAATATCGGTTCTCTGGGTTGGCAGTTAGACTCGGGGGAGGTTGCCCAGTTGGATAAAGCGGCGGCGGGCACGGATAAAAAGATGGTGCAAAATATTTTTCAGACTCGTTGAATAACTGTTTTTGTCTGTGTTATAATAGGACGATTAAACTTGGAGGGCAAAGCATTCAAACCAGAAAGTTAATGATTTTTATCAAAGTTTACCGCCCGAATGCTTTGCCCCTACAGATTGAAAAAATTTTGGAGGCACGATGACGATAAAAACTTTAAAATCTCTGATTTTCTTAATATTAATTAGCTTTTATTTAACGGCGGCATTACCCTCTAATGCAGCGGAATTTTGCCGCAATATTGAGGGCAATAAAATTTGTATTGTGGAAATTAAACGCAGCGCTAAAAATTATTGGGAATATCGAGTAACGGTTAGCATTAACGACGTAGTTAAACCCCAAGAAATTTATAATTGTCGTCGGCAAATTAAAATTAAAAAAGATGGTTCGACGGTTCCTTTTATTTCTGGTGGCGCGGGGGAATTTATCTGTAGTTATTTTTAAGTTCCAGAGCAAGTCGAGAAACCCGGTTTTTTCAAAAAACCGGGTTTCTGAAAACAACGCGCACCATAAAAAACTTAGGAGTTAACCAAAAGTGCTAAATACTATATTTTCATCCAATTTTATTGCTACTAATAATAACGCAAGCATCAAGGAGATAATATTAAACCCCTTTGACTTTTATACTATTCCCCTAGACGATTGGATTACCACGGGGATTAATTTCGTCGTCGATAACTTTCGTCCTTTCTTTCAAGCAATTCGACAACCTGTAAGCTGGTTGTTAGAAGGCATCGGACAAATGCTGCTTTCTATTTCTCCTTCCATACTTATAATAATTATCGGTTTAATCGCCTGGCAGCTAGCGGGGAGAAGTATCGCGGCTTATAGCATTTTTGCTTTGAGCGCTATCGGTTTGGTGGGGGCGTGGGAACAAGCGATGGTGTCTCTGTCTCTGGTGCTGACGGCGGTAACGTTTAGCGTTATTGTCGGCGTTCCTTTGGGGATTGCTTGTGCTAAGAGCGATCGCGTCGAAGCATCGATCGCTCCCCTGCTGGATATCATGCAAACTATGCCGACTTTCGTCTATTTAGTTCCCGCAGTCATGTTGTTCGGTATCGGCGAGGTTCCAGGAGCGATCGCTACTATTATCTATGCTACCCCTCCTTTAATTCGCCTGACAAATCTCGGCCTGCGCCAAGTGTCCGCAGAAGTAGTAGAGGCGGGGTTGGCTTTTGGTTCCACTCCCTTACAATTATTGTGGGAAGTGCAACTGCCCCTGGCAATGCCCGCCATCCTTACGGGGTTAAATCAGACGATTTTGTTTGCTCTGGGAATGTCGGTAATTGCGGCGATGATAGCGGTGCCGGGTTTGGGATTGATGGTATTGCAAGGAGTGGGGCGTTTGGATGTCGGTTTGGCAACAGTCGGCGGGTTGGGTATCGTGCTGATAGCGGTGATGTTGGATCGCATTACTCAAGCTGTGGGTAAAGCTAGCGGTAAGGTTTCCTGGAAACAGCGAGGCCCCATCGGCGGGATTTATTCTTGGTTTTCGCCGAAGAGAGGGGGGGCGATCGCGACTTTGGTACTGGTTTTGGGGATGGGGACTATGGTTTACCAGCAGAAACCTCCGCTGCCGACTCTGGAGATGGAACCAGTCAGGGGGGAAACGGTGCGCCCGGTGACGTTACCGACGGAAGATTCTATCTTCCTCTCAACCATTGTCAATTTAGGTTTGAAAAAGCTAGGCTACGAGGTCGAAAAAACGAAACAAATGGAGACTTTTAGCAATTTTTTTGCCGTGAGTAATGGGGATGCGGATTTTTTTGTTCCTGCCTGGGAAATACAAGGTTTGCCTCTATTTGAAAATAGCGGGGGTGAAGCAAAGTTAGAGAAGGTAGGGAGTTTGGTAAGGGATATTTTGCAAGGGTATCAAATCGATTTAAAGACTGCCAGAAAGTACGATATTAATAGTCTTAAACAACTCAAAAATCCAGAAATTGCGAAAATATTCGATACCGACGGCGACGGTAAGGCGAATTTAATCGGTTGTAATGCGGGGTGGAGTTGTCAAGATGCGATCGAGCATCATATAGATATTTACGGTTTGGACGATACGGTCGAAATCGAAGGAGGTAACTACTCCGCTTTAATGGCAGATGCGGTTAAACGCTATGGGCAAGGAGAGCCGATTCTTTATTATACTTGGCTGCCCCACTGGCTGGCTTCGGTATTAGAAGTTGGTAAGGATGTGGTTTGGTTGGAAGTTCCAGCAGCAAATACCGATTTTGAGGGAATAAATCTGGGTTTTCCTAAGGATACTATCCGCGTCGTCGCCTCTCGACAATTTGCGGAAGCTAATCCGGTGGCGAAGCGTTTTTTTGAATTAGTTCGAGTTCCCATTGAGGATATTAACGCGGAACAAAAATTAGTTATGATGGGGGAAGATAAAATGGAAGATATTCGCCGCCACGCCCTTAATTGGGTGGACGAAAATCGAGATTTATTTGAGAGTTGGTTGGCGGAGGCGAGGCGGGAAATGTAAAACGGGCATCTTGCCTGTTTTACGAATTTTTTGGGAACAGGCAAGATGCCTGTTCTACGGATTTTTAAGGAAAAAATTCAACCATTATGAAACTCAAAAAATTAACGCTAACAACAGTTTTTAGCATTTTATTAGTCGGTTTAATAGGATGCAATTCTACTTCGGAAACTAAGACAATAGAAATAGTAACCAAACCGGAAGAAACAAGCCCGGTTCGTTCGGCTAATAGTAGTTGGATAGAAGAGAAATTCCAAACAGAAATTGTTAATATTGGTTTGGAAAAATTGGGTTATCGAGTGGAAAAACCTAAAGCAATTGAATATCCGGCGATGTTAATTGCAATGGCTAATGGGGATTTAGATTATAGCCCCACCCATGCCGAAAGGGGGCACGCAAGGTTTTTTGAAGCGGCGGGAGGAGAAGATAAATTAACGCGGCTTGGTTCGGTAATTCCTAATTTGGTGCAGGGCTATCAAATTGATAAGAAAACGGCGGATGAATACGGAATTACTAATGTCGAACAATTGAAAAATCCCGAGATTGCTAAACTGTTTGATAGCGATGGAGATGGCAAGGCAAATTTAACGGGTTGCAATCCAGGTTGGGCGTGCGAGTTGGTAATAGAACATCATTTAGATGCTTATGAATTGCGGGATGCGGTGGAACACGACCAAGGAGAATATACGGCCTTATTAGCAAATACAATTGCTCGTTACCGACAGGGAGAACCGGTTTTGTATTATGCTTTTTTGCCCCACTGGATCGGTTCGGTTTTAAAACAGGATGAGGATGTAATTTGGTTGGAAGTTCCTTTTACTTCTTTACCTCCAGAAATGGGGGAAGTAGCGACGGAAGAAACGACGGTTGATGGTAAAAATTTAGGGTTTGTTACGGATCCTTATCGAGTTGTTGCCAATAAGGAATTTTTAGCAGCAAATCCCATTGCCAAACGTTGGTTTGAGTTGGTACAAATTCCCCATGAAGATGTTAATAAAGAAAGTATGTTAATTAATGAAGGGGAGGATGCGCCGGAAGATATTCGCCGTCATGCCGAAGAGTGGGTGAAGGAGAATCGGGAGAAGTTTGATGGGTGGATCGAGGAGGCGAAAAAAGCGGGTACATCTCAATAGGGAAAAAAATTGGTTGGCAGCGGATGTTGTAGCGGACGAATGCGGATGGGTTGTTGATAGGTGAAATGGGTTAATTATTGATTTTTTTTCAATCTTGTAGGGGCAACAGCATTCGGTTAGCAGCGGATTTTAAAGCGGATGTAGCGGATGGGTTGTTGATAGGTGAAATGGGTTAATTATTGATTTTTTTTTCAATCTTGTAGGGGCAACAGCATTCGGTTAGCAGCGGATTTTAAAGC
>CAZSTZ010000310.1:0-6724 GCA_964609515.1 uncultured bacterium
ACCCAGTTGGTCTAATGGTTCAGCTTGAGTTTCTACAACGAAACTAGCAAAGTATGGGTCTTCGGTACGAAGGTTTGCTAAAATTACCATTTTAGCAAACCTTCGTACCGAAGACCCGCATTTACTTTTTGGTTCTCTTCAAAGTTGACGTGCAACCCAAATAAAGTAGCTCATTTAACTTTTTGCTCATCATTTGGATAGATTCGATATTTAGATATAGCTTTCATTTTTCGACTTCTAATGAAATTAATAACATCTCCTAACGGCGCCAGCCCAAATTACCTTTTGTTATCGACAATCTGACGGCAACATATAACCTATTATAACACCCAAAAGCCTTAACAACTACTATTTTAAGGCGATTAAAATCGCCGTTCGCTTTGAGTCCGCGCCTTTAAAAAGACGTGGCTTTCAAGCTTTCGTCTTCCTTTCGTAAATTTCAAGAAATATATCGATCTGCTGTTGACATTTTACCAAAAAAGCGGGTTTAAAGCCCCGCCCTGGCGACTTTTTTTAGTTTCTAAATTGTAAGTAATTTTTTAAGTAAAAATTCTATAATAACAGTACAAAAAGGAGGTGAAGAAAATTGTACGGACATTTTTCGAGTATCTGCGTGCTACAGTCAACAAACTGATTAATTGTGGGATTTATTTAGCACGCTAGTGGTACTTTAAATTGGGACATCTTCTGGGAAAATACTCCTTATAACTTAAAACCGATCCAACTCCTCGCAGAGATCCTGTAACTTCTGGTGTTCCACTCGGCGAGAAGAACGTCTATATTTTTTACTTTCTAGTTTCGGTTCTAACTTGTGCTTGCCACCCGCCTTACTTTTTGCCTTCAAACTCGACTCCGCATCCGGTTGTTGCTGCAATGCTTCTTGACGCGCCATCGCCTCATCTAAAAACATCAAATAATGTTCGTAACGTTCCCACTCGCCCCTAACCGCGCAATTTGGTTCGCAACGATGCAAGCAGTCGCTAAACTGACAGTCGCTCGCACTCAACCGTTCTCTACCCTCGGGAAAAAGGCAGACTAACTCAAGAGGATCGCATTCCAGTTGCGGTTGGTTGAAACCGGGAGAATCTGCCAGCAACCCCCCCATCGGCAGATCGAATAGTTCGACGTGACGAGTAGTATGTCGCCCTCGGGCAAGTTTGCCGGACACTTCCCCCACTCGCAAGTTGATTTCTGGAATTAAGCGGTTAATTAAACTAGATTTACCTACCCCAGAAGAACCAGAAATCAGTGTTATCTTATTTGTTAATTCTATAACTAAACTTGTATCGTTATATTTGCTCTTTTCTAAAATACCGGTATTGTTATTGACGCTAACAAACAACGGTTCGTATCCCCAAGCAGAAATGCGATCGCGCCAGCGCTCTATTTCTTCATCTGTCACTAAATCGCACTTGTTTAAACACAATGTTACTTCCAATCCCGTAGATTCTGCCTTGACCAAAAAGCGACTCAATACCAAAGGTTCTAAATCCGGTTCTGCCACAGCAAACATCAATAAAATGCAATTGGCATTAGCGATTGGGGGCCGGGTTAGTACCGTTTTGCGAGGCAACACTTCTGCGATGGCCCCTCTTCCCCCTACCCAATCCGGTTCCTCTACCACCACCCGATCGCCCACCATCACCTTTTGGCCAATTTTCTTCAAGCGCGATCGTCTGGTACAGAGCAAAGAATCTGCTAGACCTTCTCTTGCTTTTTCCTCTAAATTCTGGTAAGCAGACTCAAACCTTACCAAATAAAAATTCGCTTGAACGGCAACCACCGTCCCCACCAAATTAGACGCACTCATGGGAGAGGACGGCGGACTTTCAGGGTAAAATAGCCAGAACAGTCCCGAACTTCTTCTATCTTGTAACCTTCCATCGTCAGACTGTCCGGCACTTGCTCTATGGGTTCTCCAGGATCTAGCCACACTTCCAACAGCGACCCCGGTGCCATTTGCTCCAAACGCAGTTTTGCGCGCACGAAATTAATCGGGCAAGGAGTACCTCGCAAATCCATTTGGACATCTGGTGCAATTTTATTTTCGGTTTCAGAACTCCGATCCATGATAGCCTCATCTTTGAAACAAACCGCCTAAAAACCCACCAAAACCTCCCTCATCGGTGCGATCGCCCCTCAGCTTCGCCAGCTCTTCCAGCAGTTCTCGTTCCTCAGCAGTAATCTTAGTGGGAATCTTCACCTCGATAGTTATTAAATGGTCCCCCCTACTTACTGGGTTACCCAACCGAGGCACTCCTTGATTTTCCAGAGTCAGAACCGTACCCGGTTGAGTTCCTGGAGGAATCGTTAGTTCTGTTTCTCCATCCACAGTACTTACCCGCAAGCGACAACCCAAAATTGCTTGTAGATAACTAATTTTTAATTCCGAGAGAACATTAATTCCATCTCGTCGAAATAGTGGGTCATCTTTTACAGCCAAAAACACATACAGATCCCCTGCTTGGCCACCTCGGCGACCTGCATCTCCTTCGTTAGAAACCCGCAAGCGCGTACCGTTATCCACCCCGGCCGGGATCGTAATTTTTAACTTTTTAGTAACTTCGTTTTGCCCCTTGCCCCCACAAGTCGGACATTTTTCTTCTATTACTTCACCAGTGCCGTTACAACTCGGACATACCGACACCTGAGTAAAGCTACCGAAGGGGGTTCTCGTAGCGCGACGGACTTGACCCGTTCCGCTGCAAGTCGAACAAGTTTTGGGAGCAGTGCCTGCTTTGGCCCCCGTTCCGCTACAAGTTTCGCAAGTTTCTAAATGCTTGATCCGGAGTTCTTTTTCCCCACCGAACACTGCTTCTGTGAAGTCCAGGGTAAGGTCTATTCGCAGGTCGTCCCCGCGTACCGGGCCCGTGCGCCTGCGAGTTTGAGTGCCCATTCCCCCTGAAAAACCGCTAAAGAAGCTTTCAAATATATCAGCGAAGCTGTCGCCGAAGTCTGTGGAGAACCCTTGTCCTGCTCCTCCCGAGACTCCTGCTTCGCCAAAGCGATCGTAACGAGTTTTTAATTCTGGGTCAGAAAGAATCTCGTAGGCACGATTTATTTCTTTAAAGCGGTCTTCCGCGCCAGCTTCTTTGTTTACATCTGGGTGATATTTGCGAGCTAGGCGACGATAGGCACGCTTTAATTCCTCTTTGTCGGCGTTGCGGGTAACACCTAGTATTTCGTAGTAGTCGCGGGCCATAGAGTTGCTTGCCTGAAGCTAATTAACAATATCCTGGCTAACTTGCCAGGAGTTACATTTTTTTACTTTAGTTCACCGAAATACTTCCGGTAATTGTTGGGCAATAGATTTTTTCGGGTTTCCCCTCTATCTATCCCCCGCCAAAAGTTAGTTTAACACGGGTGCATCTCCTGAATGTAATTTCCATTACTTACACTCGTAATCCTACTCATAACCAGTACCCAAAAATGCTTGCATCTCAATGCCAGTTTTTGTTAATGGTTAATAGGTAATCAACCCCACCATTAAGTTTTTGTCCATTTACAAATATCCGATGCACCCAAAACCTTAAATAGGGATTTAATTTTCTCAAATTACCACTTTACTACAGAAAAGGATTTTTTTCAAGTTCGTTCTCAGAATCTTCTTCCCTTGGACTTTGTTGATTTTCCGTCGTCGGCTCCTCTAATTCTAACGGTGTCAATTCTGGATTTAGTTCGCTATCTAGGGTTTCTGGCATTTCCAGGCTTGGTGGAGGTTTTGGAGGTTCCTTGCGTTTAAGAGTTTCTGGGGGTTTTTTCTTTATTTCCGTTGTCGGCTTAGTTTCTGGCTTCTTGGTTTCTGGCTTGGTTTCTGGCTTAGTTTCTAGCTTGGTTTCTGGCTTGGTTTCTGGCTTAGTTTCTGGCTTCTTGGTTTCTGGCTTGGTTTCTGGCTTGGTTTCTGGCTTGGTTTCTGGCTTTGGCTCTGGAGTTGGTGAAGTTTCTTTCGGTGTTGCTTGCCCTACCGACTCTGTTGTCGGGCCACTAGCTCCTACGTTGTAAACTGATTCTCCCATAGCAAATAGAGTTGCCTTGAAAACATCCATCTGTTCTTTCAATTCTTCGTAGGAAATATTAGGAGCTGCAACAGCCCGTTCTAAAACTTCATACTCTTTTTCTCCTTCTACTTTCAGTTCTTCATCTATCAAATTCTCATGGTCTTCTAGGGTTGCTTTATAATTATAGAACAGAGCCTCAACCTGATTTTTTAGCTCCACCACTTGTTTTTGTTTTTCATCTTCTTCAGCGTAGGCGTAGGCTTCTTTTTGCATTTTTTCTATTTCCGCCTCTGTCAACCCACCCGTATTTGTTATTTCAATACCTTGTTCTCGTCCGGTGCCTTTATCAACTGCAGTTACCTTGAGGATGCCATTAGCATCTATATCGAAATTCACTTCTATTTGGGGCACTCCACGGGGAGCTGGTGGAATTCCTTTTAATAGGAACTTACCCAAACTTTTATTATCTTTTACCATGGCCCTTTCCCCTTGGAGGACGTGAATTTCCACCGAAGTTTGTCCGTCAACAGCAGTAGAATACATTTGATAGCGACTGGAAGGGATTGTAGTATTTCGTTCTATTACCTTAGTGAATATGCCCCCCAGAGTTTCCAGTCCCAAAGACAAAGGCGTAACGTCCAAAAGCAAGACATCCTTTACCTCGCCACCCAAAACCCCAGCTTGAATGGCCGCACCCAAGGCCACCGCTTCATCTGGATTTACAGAGCGATCGGGAGAGCTGCCATCAAAAAAATTACTTATGGCTTCTTGGACTGCCGGAATTCTAGTAGAACCTCCCACTAGAATAATCTTGCCGATCTCTTCTGGCTTCAGAGCCGCATCCTTGAGGGCCTGTTCTACCGGCTTGATGGTAGCATCTATCAGGTCTTTTACCAGTTCTTCAAATTTAGAGCGGCTTAATTCCATCTCCAGATGTTTTGGACCCGTATCATCTGCTGTAATAAACGGCAAGTTGATGTTAGTGGCATCAGAGTCAGACAATTCTATTTTTGCTTTTTCCGCTGCTTCTTTCAGCCTTTGCATGGCCATTTTATCTGGAGACAGATCCGTACCTTCTCGGGTTATAAATTCTTCTACCATCCACTGAACTATTGAATTGTCGAAGTCATCTCCTCCCAGATGGTTGTTACCAGAGGTTGCTTTAACTTCAAATATTCCATCCCCCAGTTGAAGAATAGAGACATCAAAAGTCCCACCTCCCAGGTCAAACACCAAGATTATCTGCTCTTCATCCTGCTTGTCCAAACCATAAGATAAGGAAGCTGCCGTTGGTTCGTTAATTATCCGCAGAACTTCCAGCCCAGCAATAGTTCCAGCATCTTTAGTCGCTTGTCTTTGGGCATCCGTGAAGTAGGCCGGGACCGTAATTACAGCTTGAGTTACTTCTTCCCCTAGATAGGTTTCAGCATCCTGCTTGAGCTTTTGCAAGATCATGGCCGAAATTTCTTGTGGGGTGTAATTTTTCCCTCTTATTTGGACATTTACCGTATTATCTTTGCCCTTTACGCAGGTATAGGGAACGCGACTTCTTTCGGCTTCGGTGTCCTCCCAGCGCCTACCGATGAAGCGTTTAATGCTGTAAATCGTATTTACAGCATTAGTTACCGACTGCCGTTTGGCCAATTGGCCTATCAAACGTTCTTTTCCCTTGCCAAACCCGACAATACTTGGTGTTGTCCGTCCTCCCTCGGAATTGGCTATTACGAATGGTTGGCCTGCCTCTAATACAGCCACGCAACTGTTGGTCGTACCCAAGTCAATACCAATGACTTTTCCCATAGCAGATCGACAATTAATTTTTATAAAACTTTAATTAGATGGTTTTTAAATTCTTGCCTTAATAGAAAGAAATTTTCAGGCAATAAATCTATGTTTAATCTACTTTTTCAACTTTTTAATAGGGCATTGGGCAAATGAATTTCTTCCTTTGGCTTATGCCTCTGGTCCCTTGCCCTTTTCAACCCTGAAATTATGATGCTTCCTCTTGCATTACAGTGCGCATTTCTGAAGGAATATCCTCATCCTCAGTCGCCATCGCTTCTTCCGGAG
The DNA here is from genome assembly GCA_964609515.1 of uncultured bacterium. GTDB lineage: Bacteria > Cyanobacteriota > Cyanobacteriia > Cyanobacteriales > Microcoleaceae > CALKCV01. Next base: position 6,069 of record CAZSTZ010000310.1, read on the forward strand.
CTGCTGCCACTTTTACCATAGCGTGTCGCAGGACGCGATCGCCCAGCATATATCCTCGCACCAGTTCTTCAGTCACCGTTCCTTCTGGGTATTCTGTAGTTGTCTCTCGCATCACTGCCTCGTGTAAATTTGGGTCGAACTCTTGACCCTCCGGACGCATAGGAGACACTCCTATTTGCTTGAGAGAATCTACCATTTGTTTGTAAACGCTTTGGTAGCTTTTGTGAATATTCATTTCCCCTTCATTTTGGGGCTTTATTTGAGACCTGGCCCTCTCGAAATTATCAACGATGGGCAACAACTTAGTAATGGTGGTACATTTTACTTGCAAGTCCAGTTCTTCTTTTTCTTTCTGGGTGCGCTTGCGGTAGTTGTCAAAATCTGCTGCCAATCGCCGATATTGACTAGAAACATCCTCTAATTTAGCTTCTACCGACTCTTTCGCTTCTTTTAAACTGGCTATTTCCTCAGCTGCTTTGGCTTCTACCACATTAGCTTTCGCCTCCGAATCTTCTTTCTGAGTCGCCGTTTTTGCTTCTGCATTTTCAGATGATGTTTCTGCCTGCAGGTAAGCTTGAGCCACTTGCAGTTCCCAATCTATTTCTGGAGCTTCTGGAGCTTCTGGAGCTTCTGGAGCTTCTGGAGCTTCTGGAGCT
>CAZSTZ010000311.1:0-3126 GCA_964609515.1 uncultured bacterium
AAAAAACCGGGTTTCTGAGATAGACAAACGAGATTACCTCAAGGGAAAGGCGGTGTTAATTCTGCCGTCGTTCAAATATGCGCCGGCCACTGTGAAAATGCTACCATCGTCGCCGTTGCAATATTGGCCGGCGTTAGCGCTGGGGGCGCTGGAACCGCACCACGCCCAATTTGGGGCGTTTGAGGGACAACTGGTTCGGTTGCTGGAAGCGTAGGAGATGGAGTTGGTGACTTGCTGTTGGGTGCAGCGATCGGGAAACATGGTTGAGAATTTAGTTTTCCCGCTATAACCGGCATAGCTCCAGTTAATTCCGTAGATTCCTTGTCTGTTGGAGCTTTGGCTGATTTGGAAACTGCCGACGGTGTTGGGGCTCGCTCCATTGGGGCGGGAGTGAAAACCTTTAGGTCTGCTGCGTCGGGAGTCCCACTCGCCGCAGAAAATGTGATGTAGATTAATCTGGGGATTGGTTGAGGACCAGTGAGATAGTCCCGAACAGTTGATTTGTGCGTCGGCGTGGGATGTTGCGAATACTGCGGTTATGCTTGCTAGTACCGCAAGGCAGAAGCCGATAAGTTTATTTTTCTTGGTCATGGTTTCGGGGTCTTCGATAAAAAAGTTTATTATAGCACAGCTTTGTTTGTAGTAATCGCTTTAGCGATTCAGTTCGTAGTAATCGCAAAGCGCGATTTAAGCAGGGGCAAAGCATTCCTAAATCTTATGGGATATCTGAGAAACCGGGTAATTTCTGCAAAACCCGGTTTCTGGCTCGCGACTATACCTTAATCCATTGAGGATTGCTATATTAATCAAAAGTCAAAAATTCCTGGGGCGCAATTCGATATCCTCCCATTGTTATACCATTTTCAAAAAGTCATGCAACAATAGCTTAATTTGTAGGTCGGGCTCCACGCAGACCGAACCCAACATCGAAAGTTGGGTTCTGTCGTATTATTTTTTAGAAATGGTATGACGTTTAACTGTGTCTGCTGGCTTTGGGCGATGGCAGTAGAGGCAAAGTTATCTTGAGGAATATTGTTGGTTTTTTTATTAACTGTAGAGAGGGTTTGAGTAGGCATATTTTTATTTATTGTAGCTGTCTTTTGCTGTAGGAGCGCGTAAGCGCTCAAATAACATTTTCTTTATTTAGCGCTACTCATTACAACGGAACAGAAGTAGCGATCGCTCTATTCTCGACGATGGCCTCGGGTAGTATTTACAGTTTTAGTTTGAAGGAGGTTTTATTAAAAAAACTACCAGAGGCCATATTTTAGGGATGGCTTCGGGTAGTTGTTGGTAAGACTTAAATTGCTGTAAATCCTTTATTTATAAGGGTTTTAGCCTTTTTTTAGTCGTGAAAAGTTAATTTTTAAGTTTGAGCGAGGTTAATTAGGTTTTATTAAAAAAACTACCCGAGGCCATTACGGAAACATGGCATCGGGTAGTTTTTTGCTGACAACCTCAAGGGGGCGGCAAGCTTCCAGAGTTGCTTTTCGTTACCTCAATCTGTTGCATTAATTAAATAAATTAAGTACCCATCTTCTCTCATTTTGCGGAATTATAATTTAACCAGTAGCCTAAATTAATCTTGTTTTTTATCAGCGTTGAGCCAGTCTTTAATAATAGTTACTAGCCATTCTTTCTCCCTCATCTTTAAATCAGAGCCAAAACGATATTTTTTTAACTTTTGTTTCTGTCGGTAGGTAAGGGCGATCGCTTCTTTTTGGGCTTGAATATCTTCAATAAAATTGGTATTTCCTTGGCAAAGTTTTAACTCAATTCCCCAGCTTTTTATTTGGCTAATGAAGAAAGAGCGATTGAAACTCAGGTGTCGAGTTTGGGGCAGCAAAGGCCAGATAGATTTTTGTAGTTTATCAAAATTTATTTCCATGTGTTTTTTGTTAAATTCTGATATTTTTTTGCTCTTAGCAATCATAATTCCCAGTATAATTAAATAGGGAATACCAAATATGAAAACTCCACCTAAAAAGGCAATGAACGCAACTATAATTAGGTCGCCTGCGTCTGATGATATTGCCAACAAGAACCAAGCGTACCATAGTGGTAGTAAGGCGATCGCTGTGGGCAAAAAAGCAACGATTATAGACCAAGAGTAAGTGACTAAGGCATCAAAAAAGTTAATTAAATTACCGAGAGTTTGTAGGATATTTGAGGTGGTAAATCTTCCATTTCCTAAAAATTGCACAATCAAGTCTTCCCGAGAGCGCTCGACTAATATTTTCTGACTATAAGGCGAGTAAATTGTTTCTTGGGAGCAACTTATAAAACTTCCAGAACGTAAATCATAAAGTGCTTTTTCTGCTGTTTGATAGCGTTGTTGTGCGTCGGGGGCAGTCATAGCTTTTAACCAACCAATAAGATGAGGTTTAAGGCTAACCAAACTAGCAAATTGAATCTGTAAATTTTCTTCCATTAAATCCCCAGGATAAATCCCAGTTAATAAGTGAATTATTGTAGCTCCCAATGCGTATAAATCTGAAGCTGGAATAGCTTTTCCCCAAAATTGTTCTAAAGGTGCATAACCCGTTGTACCGACAACAGTAAATGTTAATCCTGTAGCCGCTGCCTTATTTTGTGCCGCACCAAAATCCACGAGATATGCTCGTTCCCCGTCTAAAATGATATTACTCGGTTTAATATCTCGATGAATTACTGGGGGTTCTTGTTGATGCAAATAAATCAAAATTTCTAGGATTTGTTTGGCGATATCTTCGATTTTACTTTCAGAAAATCTAGCCCCTTCTTTCAGCAATTTTTCTAAAGATTTGCCCGGAATATAATCTTGGACTAAAGCGAACCAACACAAACCATTTCCCGCTTCTTTATCCAGGGAAAAGTAGTCTTGATACTTGGGAATTTGCGGATGGTTTAGATGTTTTAATACCTCAGCTTCTCGCTCGAATAACTTCAACTCTTCCCACTGCATTTGCGGGCTAAAAGCTAAGAATTTGATGACTATTTTATTATTAGTAAATAAGTTCGATGTCAGCCAAGTTTCTCTACCTTGTTTATGATTTAATCGTTGTTTTAGTTGGTAGCGATCGCCTAAAATAATGTTAGTTTTTAGCATGATTAATATACCCTTGAAAAATGCGAGTAACTGTTAAT
>CAZSTZ010000311.1:3226-6703 GCA_964609515.1 uncultured bacterium
AAAAGACCGATAGAGCAGTATTCTTGTTTGATAGTTATTGAAAGCACTCTAGTTTGAGAATCAAGCATTACTTCTTTTGTCAGAGAACTGTATCCAAATTCGCCAAGTTCGTTTTCTAAGTTTTGGTTGTCTCGAACAGGTCCGTCTCCTGTTATTACAATCTCGTAAGGATTTTGACTGCGAAGTAGAAATTCTGCTTGGGATGGAGTAATTTTTAATTTAATCTCAGTCACTTCTTGATATTGAGGACCGCTGTAATGACAGTATTCATCTAAAGATTTTCTTTGGGTTTGATATTTAATAACCTTAGCTTCTCTCCCCATTTTAAGAAGTGTAAGTTCCCTAGCAATTTGACGAGCTTCTCGATTTCTAGATTCAATTGTATTGAAAATAACCAAGATGACCAAAAAAGCGATTATGCTGCGAATTAACAACCCCCAATTCGGTAATTGAAATTGTCTGGAGAGCCTACCAGATTTGATTAAAGATTCTAAGGCAGTAGCAGCATCTCTGGCAGTCTTAAATCTTTTCCCTAAATTCGGTTCGATAAGTTGATTTAACCACAGAAAAAAATCATCGCTAACAGAAGCGCGATCGCTCCACAAAAGCCGACAATTCCTCTGAGGTAAATTCCCGGGTTCTACCCCAGTCAATAAACGAATTAAAGTCGCCCCCAAACTATAAAGGTCGCTGGCAGCTACCGCTTTTCCCATCAATTGTTCTGGGGGCGCGTAACCCTGAGTGCCGACGATGGTAAAGGTAGCATTTTTGTTTTTAGCATGGTCTTGAACGGAACCAAAATCGATTAAATAAACTTCTTGCTTTTCTCCTACAATTAAATTGCTAGGTTTAATATCTCGGTGCAACACGGGGGGACTCAATTCGTGAAGATAGACCAGAATATTTAACACTTGTTTGGCAATTTCAACTACCTTTTCTGGTTCTAATTTCTTTTTTTGCTTCAACATTTCTTCCAAAGAAATACCCAGGATATAATCTTGAACTAAAGCTAACTGGGGCAAACCTTCTCCCAATTCTGGCTCTAGGGTAAAATAATCCCGATATTTGGGAATTTGGGGATGGTTTAGGTGGCGGAGAATTTGTGCTTCCCGTTCAAATAATTTGATATCCTCCCACTGAGTCTCTGGATGAAACGCCAGCAGTTTGATAACTACCTTTTTTGGGTTTGGAGCTTGCATATCCACTGCCAACCAAGTTTGTCTGCCCGGGGCAGTGTTGCCCAGAGTTTGTTGGAGTTGATAGCGGGAATTGATGGTTTGTTGTGGTTGTAGCATAGATTTTTAAATGGTTAATAACAATTGAGTAGTAGGGTGCGCACTGCGCACCTTACTAGCTGGTTAATAACAATTGAGTAGGGTGCGCACCGCGCACCTTACTAGCTGGTTAATAACAATTGAGTAGGGTGCGCACCGCGCACCTTACTAGCGACTACATCTGCCGAGAGGGTTTTTCCCGAACCGCCCAGCCAATTTTCGGTCGCACTGCTAGAGTCTCTTTATCCTGGGTATAGGAGGTAAAACCGGCGATAAATTCCATGTTGTATTGTTCGTCGTAATAGTGCCACTTAAACGGGACGGCGGACAAACCGCTGGGGAAGCTAGAATCAGTTAAACTGCCGCATAACTTGATGTCTTTTAGCCCTTTTATTGGTTCGCGCTCCCGATCTAAGCAGGTATTTTCCCTCATAGTGCCGTCGCGGTTCTGAATATAAGGAAACCACCGAACGATCCAACCGCTAATATAGGGGCCGCCGCTCTCATTCTCGATTTTATAGAAGTTGCGCCAGAAGAGGGATTCGTCGAGACCTTTTGCGGTGTTGGCGATGCGATCGACTATGGGCAACAAATAATGGGTCCACCACCAGCACTGCAAACCGTAACTTTCGCCCACCACAGCAATGCGCTCTCCGAGTAACTCCCAATCTGCGACCTCTCCTTCTAAGGTAATGTCGGGGATACCGCACAGAGTTTCCAAGTCATAGTTAAAATAACTCTGCAAGGCATCCATTAATACTACTTCGTTAGCCGCGCGCTCGATTTTGCCGGTAGTGCTAAAACTGGTGACAATATTGCGATGATTTTCCTCGCCAATAATCGATTTTATTTTCTCGGAAAACTCGGCGAAAACCTCCTCCCAAGGATTTTCCATCGTACCTTTAACAAAGTCGTCGCGACGCACGGATATTGTCTCTTTGCCTTCTTTTTTATCGGTGAAGTAGTGGCGCATTGCTTCGGAATTGAGATTGATATGATAAGCCAATCCTTGAGCGAACAGCAGCCAGAACATATCGGGAGAAAGGATTAAGGGGTAATGGCTGGAATAGGCTTGGTCGCAGGCATTAACAAAAGGATGATACCAACAAGAAACTACTTCTCCGGTAAACTCGGAACAAGATTCCACGGGGGTTTTCAATCGAGATGCGATCGCCTCTTTAGGAGTAGTAGTATATTCGATAAGCTTAGTTGCTTTTTTAACTGAATCAACTGGTAATGTAATCATAGATGTTATTTGGTAATGAATAATAAGTAATAGCCTCTATCCGTCATTGCGAGGGGGGGTGGGTAATCGTTAGGTTATTGGTTTTCTGGTTACGTTCTCCCCGTGGCAATCTCTTTTTGTTGTCATTGCGAGAGACTGGTGGGTAAGAGAGATTGCTTCGGCTGACTTAACGTTCTCTCCAAGAGGTTAACGAGTTTACCAACCGCCTCGCAATGACAACAGGAGCTTTCTGCTAGCGAAATGCTAAACTATAAAATCGCTAGCATCGAGTTCTGGGGCACCGTCCAGAGTGGCAAATTGACCGCCGCTGCCAAGGCCGGGTTTGTTGCCGTTGGCGTTATAGAAGAGATTGCCGTTGTTGGAGTTATAAACGATATAGGCATCGCTGGTGGCGGCTGCTTTATCGCTGGCGACTGCGGCAAATTGTTCGGCGAGGTCGGTTTCGGGGTCCAGTTTGGGGAATTGGTCCTCGGGGAGATAGATTTTGTCGGCATCGCCGGCGATGAAGTCGGCTATGGCATTGTCTATTCCACTTTGACTGGTTTCGCCGTCGGTGGCGTTGGTGAGGATGTCGTCGGTTTCGTTACCTGGGAGGGTGTCGCTGCCACCGATGAGGGTGTCTTCGATGTTGTTGCTTCGGGGTTGGACTTTGTTCTTGCCGAGGGCTTGGATAACTTTGTTGCCAGAGACGTTATCCACGGTTTCGATAAAGCCTTTGCCGGCTTTGTTGGCTTTGTTGTTGGCAAAGAAGTTTTTGATGGTGAGGTCTCGGTTGTTGGCTTTGCCGTCTTGGTTGATATCGATAATTAGGTTTCTGCCTTTGGCGGCGAGGCCGGTTTTGCGTTTTGCCAAACCGTTTAAGGAGATGTTGGCGTTGTCTAGTTCGAGGGTATCGTTGCCTTTGGTATCGATTATTTGACTGCCTTTGGCGTTTTTGGCATTAAGTTGATAGATGTC
>CAZSTZ010000312.1:0-6557 GCA_964609515.1 uncultured bacterium
GGTAATGGGTAATGGGTAATGGGTAATGGGTAATGGGTAATAGGTAATGGGTAATTGTTAATTGTTAATTGTTAATTGACAGCTAACAGGCGAGACGCCTGTTCTACGGCCAGACGCCTGTTCTACGGCCAGACGCCTGTTCTAGCAACTAACAACTAACAACTAACGATTATTTAAGAATCCTCTTGTTTGTCTGCACTGCCCAACACCGAAGAAGACTCGGCTTCCGATAGAGGTATGCCTGTCTCTTTAGTAGAGCGATCGCCAAAACCTGCCACTTGTTTTAACCGCTGGCGAATGCCCAAAGTTTTCTTCATGCCGTAATCGTAAGGGCCGTGAGTAATCACTGGCAAAACCTCCCAGTTTTCGATAATAGGCGGAGAGTCGGTAGTCCATTCCAAAGACAGAGCAGCCCAGGGGTTGCCGCCTGCTTTCGGTCCCCTCGCCCAACTGTAAGCCATATTAAAGAAGAAGGGAATCACCGAGAAACCGAGCAAAATTGCACCGTAGGTACAAATATGGTTGAGGCTTTCAAAGCGGGGATCGTACATGGCGATCCGTCGCGGCATTCCTTGTAAACCGAGTTCGTGCATCGGCAGGAAAGTCAGGTTAGTACCGATAAAAGTCAGCACAAAATGAATGCGTCCCCAGGTTTCGTTGTACATCCGGCCGGTAATTTTGGGGAACCAGTGGTAAATGCCGGCATAGATACCGAACACCGAACCGCCGAAGAGGACGTAGTGGAAGTGGGCGACGACGTAGTAACTGTCGTGAACGTGAACGTCAAAGGGAGCAGTTCCCAAAGTGACGCCGCTCAACCCGCCCATGACGAACATGGCTAATAACCCCAGAGCAAAGAGCATGGGGCTGTTCCAGCGGATTTTGCCATCCCAGAGGGTTGCTACCCAGCTAAAGATTTTAACCCCCGTAGGTACCGCCACGATTAAAGTTGAGATGGTGAAGAACATCCGCATCCAGGGGGGAGTGCCGCTGGTGAACATGTGGTGTACCCATACGAACAAACCGACAAAACAAATGGCGAGACTGGAATAGGCGATCGCCTTATAACCAAAGATAGGTTTGCGGGAGTGAACCGGAACTACTTCCGACATGATACCGAAAATCGGCAAAATCATCAGATATACTGCCGGGTGGGAGTAGAACCAGAATAAGTGCTGGTAAACTACTACATCTCCTCCCATCTCCGGACTGAAGAAACCGGTACCGAAGTTGATATCGAACAAGAGCAGGGTTAAGCCAATAGCCAAGACTGGAGTTGACAGCAGCGCCAGTAACGAAGTCGCCATTATTGCCCAAACGAATAGGGGCAGTTGGTCCCACTTCATGCAGGGCAGTTTCATTTTGAGGATGGTGGTAATAAAGTTCAAGGAACCCATAATTGAGGAAGTTCCTACCAGAATGATGGCTAAAATCCAAAAGCTCTGTCCGAGGTTATTGGTGATGACGCTTAAGGGTGGATAGGAGGTCCAACCTGCTTGGGCGCCGCCGAAGTAGAGGCTTACCATCAGCAGAACGCCTGCTATTGGGTTCATCCAAAAGGCGATCGCGTTTAGATTGGGAAATGCCAAATCTCGACATCCTATCATTAGCGGTATCAGATAGTTACCGAAACCGCCTATCGCTGCCGGCACGATCCAGAAGAATATCATCATCGTTCCGTGATTTGTCATAAACGAGTTATAGACGTTTGGCTCTAGAAAATCTGAATCCGGCGTGTATAGTTCTACCCGCATTGCCATTGCCATCAGACCTGCTATGAGGTAAAAGAAAAAGGCCGTTACTAAATATTGAATGCCTATTACCTTGTGGTCTATATTGTACCAAAAATAGTGATACCAATTCCACTTTTCGGGGTGGGAATGTTTGGAAATCTCTTCTGCTGTAATTTGTGCTTGTGCCATCGATAACTTATTTTTACTGTTTGTTGTAATTTCTTCAGCGATTTCTTCTCTCGCTGTTTTCAGCAATTCCCTAGTTTATTTGACTGAGGGTTTGCGAATCTATACCCATTTCCTTAGCATAAGGGGTCAGATATTGCGACTCTGAGAGTTCGGCAACGTTAAGCGCTACCGTTTGAGTTGCATCTTCTTGCCGTTGGGCATAAGTATTTTCTGCTACCCAACTTTCGTACTCTTCTGGAGTGTGAACGATGACTTGAGTTCTCATGGCACCGTGATATGCCCCGCAAAGCTCGGCACAATATACTGGATATTCCCCTACTTTAGTCGCTACGAACCGCAGTTGGGTGTCTTTACCCGGTATTGCATCTTGCTTGAGCCGGAACTGAGGCACCCAGAAAGAATGAATCACGTCTTGGGCGGAAATGTTTAGCTGCACGTCTTTGCCTACGGGAACGTGTAATTCTCCGGCAATTACACCGCTATCGGGATAGTTAAACAGCCAAGCATACTGAATGCCGGTAACGTTTACTGTTACATCTGGTAGTTTGCCGACCTCTTCTGGAGTTGCTCCGAAGCCGTACTTCGATTGCGGTGCTGCTACTTCTGCAGACTCCATTCCTTCGGAGTCTGCGATAAGAGGGGCAGCGATCGCCGCTTGGGAGTTCATGGTAGCAGCCATCTGGGTTTGATGGGAAGAAGTATGGTGATGAGCCACCATCGCTCCTGCGGGCTCGAAGCCTCCCATTTCCCGGTAAACCTGTACGCTGTACACTCCCAAACCCATAACTATTAAGGTCGGGATCGCCGTCCAGAATATTTCTAAGGGAACGTTACCGTCTATCGGCGGTCCGTCGGCATCGTCTCCCTTGCGCTGGCGAAATTTAATCGCGCAAAAGACAATGGTTCCTTCAACGATGAAAAACAAGCCCGTAGCTATTGTCACCATGATATTGAAAAAACCATCTACCAGAGGGGCTTGTTCCGATGCCTGTTCTGGCAACAGACCGTTGTTTTGTCCGTACCAAAGACTAACTATGGCGATCGCTACACCGACCACCAGGGTTATTACTGAAACTGGTACTTTCTCTTTTTCCATCCTCTTTTTAATTATCGTGCCTATTTCTATTAGCTTAGTGCAAGAAACTGGCAAAAGTCCCTACTCTTGCTATTTTTTAGCAACTTTTTAGCTTTTGCCACTGCCCCAGGGCCAATCTTTATAATCTTTTAATCTTTTTTGGTCCAAAATCGCTTTTATATAGACTTTTGGCCCTTGACATAAATTTAATTATGTGCATCGGCACAGACTGGGAGCTAATCGATGCCGAGAAAAAGATTAAGTTTTCTTAAAATTGTTAAAAAATTAGCAATATTTTGTAAAGAAACATTAAAATCAGAAAAATTTCTAAAGGTATCCCCATTCTTCTAGATCTAGTCGTTAACCTATAGTTGTAAAAGATTCTATCCTCAGAGGACCACTGAGTTTAAGGACCGAGCAAGCGCTCGGTATTTAGTTAAGAAACGTTAAGGCTAAAGTAAAAACAATATGGCCAACTCTGTTTTAAATAATCCATTAATATCTTCGGAGTCCCAACCGGCAGACCGCATCCGCCGCTTGGTCTGGAAGCTCTGCGCGGCTACTCTGCTCTTAATGGCGATCGGCAGTGCCACCCGAGTAATGAATGCGGGTTTAGCCTGTCCCGACTGGCCATTATGCTACGGCGAGTTAGTCCCGGTGGCTCAAATGAACTTTCAGGTTTTCCTAGAATGGTTCCACCGACTGGATGCCTCTTTAATCGGGTTGGGGGCGATCGCTCTTATGGGTTTATCCTGGTGGCACCGAAAGGAACTCCCGGGATGGCTGCCCTGGGCCTCTAGCTTCGCCCTGGCTTTGATAGTGTTTCAAGGCATCTTGGGCGGACTGACGGTAACGGAACTGTTGCGCTTCGATATCGTCACCGCCCACCTGGGCAGCGCCCTGCTCTGTTTCGTTACCTTATTAGTTATAGGTTTTGCCATGACACCCTACCAAGGAACCGGCACTGCGGGCAAACTTCCTTGGATTGCCGCTACAGCCGCCATCCTGGTTTACGTCCAAAGTATTTTAGGCGGGTTAGTTGCCTCCCAATGGGCTTTACACCAATGCTTCGGCATCGCCCAACTCTGTGCGGTGATGAACAGTCATATTGCCGGAGTCGTACCGGCTACCCTGGCAACTCTAACTTTAGTAATTATGGCTTGGCGGCGCTCGGCCTTGCATCCTGCACTACGCAAACTGGCAATGTGGGCGGGAGTGCTTTTAGTAGCTCAAATTGGTTTGGGAGTGGCAACTTTTTGGTTCCGCTTGCAAATAGAATTGCTGACAGTCTCTCACCAAGCTGTAGGAGCTGCTTTACTTGGAACTTTAGTAGCATTTGCAGTTTTAGGTTGGCGCGATCGCGCGCCAACAGAAAGTCAATTGCTAATGGTTAATTGTCAACTGACAACTGACAGGCGAGATGCCTGTTCTACGGATAACAGGCAAGATGCCTGTTCTACAAACTAACAAAATTAAAATCCATGCAAGAATTAATAACCGCAAACGTCGAAAGACATCACGAAAATATCTTACAGGTACTAAAAAGTTACTACCAACTAACAAAACCTAGAATTATTCTCTTGTTGCTGATTACCACAGCCGCCGGAATGTGGCTCGGAGCAAAGGGAGAAGTCGATCCTCTTTTATTATTGGTAACTCTAACGGGTGGCGCTCTTGCCGCCGGCTCTGCCAATACGATTAACTGTATTTACGACAGCGACATCGACTATATCATGGAGCGCACTCGCTGGCGTCCCATTCCTTCTGGAAGAGTAAAGCGTCGCGATGCGATTATTTTTGCTTCGGCTCTTGCTCTAACTTCTTTTACTTTGCTGACAGTTGTTGCGAATTTGCTTGCGGCGCTTTTGGCAATGTCGGGAATTGTTTTTTACGTTGCTATCTATACCCACTGGCTGAAACGTCATAGCGTCCAAAATATTGTTATTGGCGGTGCGGCAGGTGCGATACCGCCTTTGGTGGGTTGGGCTGCGGTGACGGGAAATTTAAGCTGGGCCGCTTGGGTGTTGTTCGCGATCGTCTTTGTCTGGACTCCTCCCCATTTCTGGGCCCTGGCAATTATGATTCGCGACGAATATAAGGAAGTCGGCGTGCCGATGTTGCCCGTGATTAAAGGCGACGAAGAAACAGCCCGCCAAATTTGGCTCTATAGCTTGTTAATGGTTCCGGTAACTTTATTGCTAGTGTATCCGTTGCACGCCAGCGGTGCGGTTTATGCCGTAGCTGCTACTTGCTTGGGAGTTATATTTTTGCGCAAAGCTTGGGATTTATTGCAGCAACCGAGCGATCGGGATGTGGCGCGATCGCTCTTTAAATATTCCATCTTTTACCTGATGTTATTATGTCTGGGAATAGTAATTGATAGCTTGCCTTTCACCCATCAAGTGACCGCTGTTATTGCTGACAATTTTCAATCTCTGGTAAATACCGCCATTGCCACGATTTCATAACTTAAAATTAAGAAACCCGGTTTTTTGAAAAAACCGGGTTTCTGAGCGCACCTTACAACTTTGTTATTCCCAATTCCCAATTCCCAATTCCCAATTCCCAATTCCCAATTCCCAATTAATTATGAAAATCGGATTTCTCGGAACAGGATTAATGGGCGAACCAATGGCCGAAAAAATCCTCAAAGCCAACCATCAAATCATCGCCCACAATCGCACCAAATCTAAATTAGAACCTCTCAAAAAAGCAGGAGCAGAAATCGCAGAATCTCCAGCAGAGGTTATTAAAAATGCAGATTGCATAATTTTAATGCTGTCGGATGCTAATGCCATTCAAAGCACGGTATTATCTGAAACTGCAAAAAAAGAATTATCCGGCAGTACAATTATTCAAATGGGAACCATTGCTCCGCAAGAAAGTAAAGCTATTAGAGATGAAGTGGTAGCCGCCGGGGGAGAATATTTAGAAGCACCGGTTTTAGGCAGCATTCCCCAAGTAAAATCTGGCAGTTTAATCGTTATGGTAGGGGCAACGCCGGAACAATTTCAACGCTATTTATATCTATTTAAAATCTTCAGTCCCGAACCTTTACTAATAGGAGAAGTCGGCACTGGGGCGGCATTAAAATTAGCGATGAATCAATTAATAGGTTCTTTAACCACGGCATTTTCTCTCAGTTTGGGATTAATAATGCGCCAAGGTGTCGAGATAGAAACTTTTATGAAAGTTCTCAGGGAAAGCGTTTTATACGCTCCCCATTTTGATAAGAAATTAGAGCGCATGGTTGACCGAAATTTTGCCAATCCAAATTTTCCGACTAAGCATTTGTTAAAGGATACGAAACTATTTATTAATGCTGCGGAGCCTCTGGGATTGGATGTTAGCTTGCAGGAAGGAGTGCGTCAAGTTTTGGAGAAAACGATAGAGTTAGGGTTGGCAGATGGGGATTATTCTGCGTTATTTTCTGGGGTTAATCCAGAGGAGAAATAGCTTTTAGAAACCCGGTTTTTTGAGCAATACCTTCGCCAGTATGGAGATTTAACAAACCGGGTTTTTTGAAAAAACCCGGTTTCTGACGGGGGAGCTAACCTTGA
>CAZSTZ010000313.1:0-2637 GCA_964609515.1 uncultured bacterium
AACAACCTCGCTTCTGGAAGGGTCATTGCCAAACGACGGTTAGTAACAGCTCTAGGACGAATAGAAAGAGTTTCCTCCTCCCCTTGACTCAACCAACTAACCGTATTTAAAAATACGTCTCCATTTAAAGACTGCTGGAACCAACCGTTAGTCGCAAATTGAGAATTTCCCAACACCACCAACCGCGACTCCTCATCTTTTTTCCCCCCTGCCTCCGACTCTGCCCCGGGTTCGGCGGGTTCGTCGGGCGGTTGACCGGGCAGTGGGGGAATGGGTTCGAGAGTCGCCGCTAATTTTTCGGTCTCCTCCTCCGACTCCGCTGCTGTTGGGGAGGAAGTCGGTTCCGGTTCCGAAGGGGGTTGGCCGGGTAAGGGCGGAATGGGAGTCAAAGTTTCCTCCTCTGTCTCCACCGCTGCCGGTTCTTCCAAAGAACGGGTGAAGGCCACGCCCAGGGATAAGGGGCCGGAACGATCGCGATCGGGATTAAATGCTAGCTGGCCTCTAACATCTGCTTCGGCCCAACTCCGTTCGTTGGTCCAAATCAGAGGACTTTCGGTAATACCGGGAGTAGTCTCGCTTTCCACCGGGCGGGCAAAAGGATATAAAGACACCCCATCGGCAAAATTTTCTGTTATGGGATGGTCTCCATAACTCGTTACTAAAGCAACCCAAGGATCCAGACCGACTAACCTACCTATTTCTGGGTCGTCTATTGCCAAACGAGTATCCAGCAACACTCCCCATTCTTCTAATAAACTATCCAACCCCGGTTCGGTTTGATAATCTATCATTAATAAAACGCTGCCGCCCCGGTCTAAATAGTTTTGTAAAGCCTCAACTTCTGCCTCTAAAAATTCTCTTTCGGGACCGGCAATAATAATCGCATTGGCGTCTTCTGGAACTCCAGTAGTTTCTGCCAAATTTAACGTTTCTACCAGAGAATTTCTCTCCTCTAAAGCGGTAACTGCTTCTGCCAAACCTCTTTCGCCAGCTTCCAGAGTTTTTTCTCCGTGACCTTGGATAAAATAAACTTTTGCCGGAGTTTCTGTCAGCAGTTTTTGGATGCTATTAGTCAGTTTTGGTTCCGTTAAAACTTGCAACTGTTGGGTAACAAGAACATCTCTTTTATCCCCTACTTCCAGATGTATTTCTCCCGGTTGTTTGACCCCGTATTCTAATGCCAAACCGGGGCGATCGTAAGGATTAACAAATTCAAAACTAAAGTTACCTTCTCCCTCCCGTTGATAATTTTCTAACAACTGTTTGTTGAGAGGATTTTCTCCCGGTTCAAACAACCAAACTTTGACCGGTTTTTCGAGATTTGCTAAGATTTCTTGAGTTTGCGGAGAAAGGGTAAATATTTGACTTTCCGTCAAGTCTAGTCGGTATTCGTAGCGGACTGCCAGGAAATTAATTAAACCTATAATTAGGAGAAAAGATAGAGTGGCAACTAGGGCATTCGTTCCAGCTTCAGTTGCCCTACCAATTCCTAATATATCCGCTTTTTTTTCTGTAGAATAGGAAAGATATAGCAGCCACAAACCGACGATAACAATGCCGCTAATTATTAATGCTAAAGGTATGGGTTCCCAGGTAGCAGATACAAACCCTGCGGATAAACCCATAATAATGAGAATAGGACCGAGTAAAAACAGATAAGTCCAAGTATTTTTAATTACTTTCATTTGTTAGCAACGGATTTTGTAACGGATTTAACGGATGGGTTTTTGAAGGGCGATTAGCAATTAGCTATTACCTATTACCCATTACCCATTACCCAAATTAAGAACGTTGGAACCTTAAAGCATCAATTGATTGGGCGGTTAAAAATATGCCTAAAATCATGTAACTTGCCAACATCATTAAACTGCTAGTATCCACCACTCCTCGAACAAAATTTTGATAGTGGTTCAGCATTGACAAATGGGCTACTGCTTCTCCTAAATTTCCGCCGATGTTGTTTCCAGCGACATCAATTACCCAGAGAAACAAGACTAAAACAAAAGTCATTATAGCAGATAAAATGGTACTGTCTGTCAGGGAAGAGACAAACATTCCTAAGGATAATACTGCCCCAGCTAACAAAATCAAACCGCCATGTCCTAATAAAAGAATTAGGGGCGAAACTGGAGGTTCGGCAGTGTTTATTACCAGAATTTCTAATAACAATAATGGCAGTACCATTGTCAAATAAAAGGTCGTTACTCCTAATAATTTCCCCGTCGCCACTGCCCAGTTAGTAACAGGAGAAGTTGCTAATAATTCGAGAGTTCCTCGCTTGCGTTCTTCGGCATATAAACCCATCGATAACATGGGCAAAATAAATAAAGACATGGAACCGATGATGCCTAAAAATCCTTGCAGAAATTCGTAGGCGGCATCGATGGGTGGTTCGGTAATTCCTAGTTGGTCTCTTAAGGCGACTTGTTGGATGATACCTTCGGGACCTATAACAATTGCTATTAAGAAAAATCCCGCTAACAGCCAGAAAAATCCGGCGATCGCGTAGGCAAATGGCGAGGCAAAATATCCCTGTAGTTCCTTGCGGTAAATGGCGATAATGTTACTAATTATTACTAGCATTTTTGCTAATTGTTAATTGTCAATTGTTAATTGCTGCGTTCCGGTCAAGAAACC
>CAZSTZ010000313.1:2737-5166 GCA_964609515.1 uncultured bacterium
TTACCCCCAGAACCATCCGCTACATCCGCTTCAAAATCCGCTGCCACCTCAGCAGCAGTCAAATTTAAAAACACATCTTCTAAACTAGCTTGAGTTCTACGCATTTCGCACAAAAGCAAACCAGAAGAAACAATAGTGGTAGTAATTTCGCCGCCATAATCGATTTCTTCCCGAGATTTAACAGTAATTTTCAAGCGATTTTTACCCGCATTATTCTCAAAAATTTTACCTCTGTCTAAAGCAGTCACCCACGGCAAATTTTCTAATAAACGAACCCCCCTTTCAAGAGCATCTATTTCTCCTTCTATTTCCAATTCGTATCCCCAACCGCCGACCAATTTAGCGCTCATTTCTTCAGGACTTCCAGTTGCCACAAGTTCGCCGCGATTAATAATAGCAACTCGGTTACAAGTCATGCTGACTTCTGGGAGAATATGAGTCGATAAAATAATAGTATGTTCTTCAGCTAAACTCTTAATTAAATTGCGGACTTCGATAATTTGTCGCGGGTCGAGACCCACCGTCGGTTCGTCTAAAATAATAACTTGGGGGTCGTGAACTAAAGCTTGAGCAATTCCTACTCTTTGGCGAAAACCTTTAGAGAGTTTGCGGATTAAAACCTTGCGTTTTTCTAATAACCCGCATTTTTCTATTGCCAGTCGGACTCGACGAGAGCGATCGCCCGCCGCTACCCGTTTAATTCTAGTTACAAAATACAAAAAACCTTCCACCGTCATTTCTGGATATAGGGGCGGTATTTCTGGCAAATAACCAATTAATTGTCGGACTGCCATCGAGTTTTCGTGAACCTCATAACCCGCTATTTTTGCCCTACCGCTAGTAGCAGGTAAATAGCCAGATAAAATCCGCATAGTCGTAGTTTTTCCCGCACCATTAGGCCCTAAAAATCCTAAAATTTCTCCTTGTTGTACGGCGAAAGAAACATTTTTTATAGCCGTAGTCGAACCGTAAATTTTACTTAATTTTTCAACTTCTATCATAGTTGTTTTGGGGAATTGGGAATGGGGAATAGGAAAAGACGATTAGCAATTAGACATTTTTCAAGAAATAATAATCAAAGCACGAATCTAGTTGACAAAAAATAAATGCTGTGGTACTTCTTAGCTTAAAAAGATTGACATCTTTTTGAAAGAGTCCCCCAGAGGATTTGCGGTTGCTAAGGGCTTGATGCCATTTTGTCATAGTCTATGAATAGTCGGGATAGAAAGGCGATCGCCCGAGAACCAGGAATAATGGTATCTCCATCGGCCCTTTTCAACCAGAATTGAAAAGCAATGGCCAGTTAATCTAGCGTGCGCTTCTTTTTCTTCCAGGGTGACTTGAATCCCAGTCAATGCTAACCATTAAGTTAAATTAAAAAACAATTACAACCAAAACTATGACAACACTATACGTTAACCCCAATACTGGCAAAGATTCTAATGCTGGTACCGAGGCTTCCCCCTTTAAAACTATTACCAAGGCCCTCCAGGAAGCGACGTCGGGAACCACCATTCAACTAGCACCTGGAATTTATAGCCCCGAAGGAGGGGAAAATTTTCCGTTGCTAATTGATTCTGGAGTAAAAGTTGTGGGCAACGAAGCTTCCAAAGGTAACGGCATCCTGATTAAAGGTAGCGGTACTTACGTTAGTCCCAGCGTTGCCCGGCAAAATGTCACCCTTCGCTTAAAGGATGATGGCTATTTGGGAGGAGTTACCGTTACTAATAACCAAATTCGGGGCACGGGAGTCTGGTTTGAGTCTAGTAAGGGCACTTTAACTAAATGTACTTTAACTGAATGCAAGCGCGAAGGAGTTTTTGCCACCGGAGATGCCAACCCGATAATTAACGACAATCTCTTTAGTAATAATGAAGGTAACGGTTTGGCTATGGCCGGAAGTGCTAAAGGGGAAGTTCGCGGTAATACTTTCCAACAGACCGGTTACGGCCTGGCTATTCAAGATAATGCAGCTCCTCTGATTGCTGAAAATCTGGTAACGGGAAATCGTAGCGGTATAGTTCTGTCTGGGGAAGCCAGACCGGTGCTGCGTAATAATCGTATTGAAAACAACGAACAAGATGGTCTAACTGCCATCGGTAAGAGTCTCCCAGATTTGGGGATCGCCGAAGATGCAGGTGGTAATATTTTTCAGTCTAACGGTGCTTACGATTTGCAAAATGCTAGTATTTTCAAGTTGGTTTCTGTTGGCAATCAGTTGAATCCTACCAAGGTTAAAGGAAATGTGGCTTTTGAAGTTGCTAGCGTTCCCACTCCAGAACCAACTCCGGCACCAACTCCGGCACCAACTCCGGCACCAACTCCAGCACCAACCCCGGCACCAACTCCAGCACCAACTCCAGCACCAACTCCGGCACCAACTCCAGCACCAACTCCAGCACCAACTCCAGCACCAACTCCAGCACCAA
>CAZSTZ010000313.1:5266-6458 GCA_964609515.1 uncultured bacterium
GCACCAACTCCAGCACCAACTCCAGCACCAACTCCAGCACCAACTCCAGCACCAATTCCAGCACCAACTCCAGGACCAATACCAACTCCGGCACCAACTCCACCACTAACGCCGAGCGGTCCTTTAAAAGATATTAGCGGACATTGGGCCGAGCGGTTTATTGAAAGGTTGGCTGGTCTGGGTATTATTAACGGCTATCCAGATAATACCTTTAGGCCGGATAATCTGTTAAACCGGGCAGAGTTTGCGGCTTTAGTAGCGAGGGCTTTTAATATGACTCCTAAGCGTCAGGCTACTAATTTTAAGGATGTGGAAGGGAATTTTTGGGCTAAAAATGTCATTGAAACTGCTAATAAAGCAGGGTTTTTGTCCGGTTATCCAGATAATACCTTTCGCCCTCAAGACTATTTGACTCGGGAACAGGCTATTGTGGCTACGATTAATGGTTTGGGATTGAGTGGGGGTATGTCTAGTTTCTTATGGATGTATGAGGATCGGGCCCAGATTTCTAATTATGCTCAGGAAGAAATCGCTACCGCTACCGAGAAGGGTATGGTGGTTAATTATCCGCGACGCGATCGCCTCGAACCCACCCGCAATATTACTCGCGCCGAGGTTGTGGCTATTATCTATCAGGCTTTGGTAGTTCAGGGACGGGTAGCTTCGATTAATTCTTCCTATATCGTCTGATTTGACCTGGAAATACGATTGATTGAGGGCACCGATCCTTTCGAGTGCCCTCAAAGCCTTAAAATTTAATCATGCTAATTTAAAGATTGTTTAAGAATAGATAGCAAAATTATGGCCAGCATTCAATTTTTCCCAGGTGTTGACGAAGAGGTAGTACCTGACGTGCGTTTAACTCGTTCTCGTAGCGGCGATCAGGGCACTGCTACTTTCATTTTTGAAGAACCGAAAGCTTTGGTTGATTCTACCAGTCAAGAGATTACTGGGATGTTTATGGTTGATGAAGAGGGGCAACTTTCTACTCGGGAAGTTAAGGCCAAGTTTGTCAACGGTCAGCCAAAGGCTTTGGAAGGTCTTTATGTGATGAAGTCCCCTGAAGAATGGGATCGGTTTATGCGCTTTATGGAACGATATGCCGCCGACCACGGTTTGGGATTTAATAAGTCTTAATTTGGGAATGGGGAATGGGGAATGGGGAATGGGGAATGGGGAATGGGGAATGGGG
>CAZSTZ010000314.1:0-6431 GCA_964609515.1 uncultured bacterium
AAAACCGGGTTTCTTGACCCGTCTGATTTGAAATTGCTATAGCTTTTTTTGTTCGTTTATCCTTATGCATGCCTCTTGCCTCTTGCCTTAAATAGCTTACCAAGCATCATTTTCTCTGCCGTTGTTTTCCCAATCATCATCATATAGGCGTTTTTTTCTGGGTGGTTCGTATTCTCTTGGTTGGTATGCTTCGTATGGTTCGTAATATTCATCATCATATTCTAATTGGTGTTCTGGTTGGGGACTCTCCAACTTAAGAGGTTCTACAACCTTAGCGATCGCATCCTTAACAAAAGCCTTAACAAACTCATCCTTTTTAGTTAATTGAAACTGCTGTTGTACCACCTCAGTCATACCCCCATCGCCCCAGTCTTGATTGTGGCGAAAATACTCAATAAAACTCTTACCAGCAACCCTAGTTAAATAAGCAGCACTAACCCCCTGAATAGCCTTTCCCACCAAAAAAGTAGCAACGCTCAATTGCAAAGCAGAACTTACCAACTTAACAGCACCTTCAACTATACCCAAACTAGCCATAGTTTTTGCCAAAGACAAAGCAAGTTCTCGTCCCCGTTCGATATTCAATTCGCAACCGTAAACCTTACCAATTTCTACCACCATTTGAGCGTTAACCGCCGCCGTCGCCAAAACATCTACCACTGGCACTGGCGTTACCGCAATAACACCCGCGCCGATCCATTGAAAACGTTCTACCACCTTCTCCGCCTGTCGTCGCCTTTGAGTATCGATTAAGCGTCTGGCTTCTTCTCCCAGACGTTGAGATTGTAAGAGAATATTATCGGCAATCAAGTCCTCTCCCTCGGCCCGGAGTACCGAGGCCATGCGGCGGATTAAAGGCATGATATCCGGTTCAGGTTGAAATCGCTCTTCTGTATCTAAAAATACAGCTTGGGGGTTAGCAGCGATCGCCACTATATCCGTTTCTCCAACAACCCCCTGCAACCTTTCTCGAAGCGCGGCCAATATTTCTTCGTTATCCGACTCTGGATAGAGATCCGTTTTATTGAGGACTACCAGCGATCGCTTACCTATCTCTGCCAAGGCCCGCAATGAATTATATTCAGAACGTCCCAAATCGTTATCCACCACAAATAAAAGTAAATTGGCCTCCGCTGCCAGAGACCGGGCCAGCAGGGAGCGATCGTTACCCTCCTTGCCCGCCTCCAGAATGCCCGGAGTATCCGTAATTAAAATATCTCGTTCCAACCCCGTCAATTGCAAGCGATAAGTTTCACCCGCCCGAGTCGAGCCCATCGGTGCCTCCACTCTTCCTACCATGCGACCCATTAAAGCATTCACCACAGAAGTTTTACCCGCCGATCCGGTACCGAAAACTACCACCCGGACATCCCCCCGTGCTAGACTAGCCTCCATTTCTCGGGAACGAGTTAACAGAGCTCGTCGTGCCACTTCATCTTGGATTTGGGCCACTTGGTCTTTAACTGCTTTTAAAGATTTAGAAGCGGCCTCGCTTTTACGGGCAGGGACTTTAATTTTTTTTCCTTTCTTGCCCCGACGAGTTGCGATCGGTTCGAGGTAAAGTCTTACATAATATACAAAAGAAAAAATTACCATGCCGATGAGGACAATCAGCATTAGCAACAGCAAGTTGGCCAGCAGGGGCGGTGCCGACCAGGAAACTTGACTGTAAAGCCAGGATAAAGAACCGATCAGCCAAATCATCAGCCCCAAAATCAGGCTAAAAGCAACAACTAACGTTAACAGGCGCGAGGTCTTCATTTTCTGGTATGGCCGAGACAATTGGACATTTCTAATCAAATCATAGCAACGAAGCTTGTCCTCGCAAGTCTGCCCTTGTCTTCCATTTATTCAGCAAACCCTAATTATTCATTATTTACATGAGCATTTCAGTATGAAACTTTTTAACCGTCAGGAGTCTGGCAAGGAAACACCGCCAAGCTCAACCCCAGAAAATGCTTCGGGTTTGGGAACTTTTAGCGGAGTTTTTACCCCCTCGATTTTGACCATCTTGGGGGTAATAATGTACCTGCGCTTTGGGTGGGTGGTAGGTAATGTAGGTTTGCTCGGAACTCTGATTATCGTCACCCTCTCTACCAGCATTACCTTTTTGACATCCCTTTCCATCAGCGCGATCGCCACCGATAGAACCGTTCGCGTCGGTGGTGCTTACTACATGATCGGCCGTTCTTTGGGAATAGAAATAGGCGGGGCCGTGGGCATTCCTCTCTATTTCGCTCAAGCCCTGTCAGTGGCCCTCTACACCATCGGTTTTGCTGAAAGCTTGGTCAAGGCCCCTTTAATCCTTCAAACCTTTGGGGAACTCAATCAGTTATATGTGGCCCTCATCGTTACCATCGCCGTAGCAACCCTGGCACTGACATCTGCTGAGATCGCAATCAAAGCTCAGTATTTCATCATGGCAGCGATCGTTCTATCTCTGGTATCTTTTGCCTTCGGACATTCCCTCGAACCCACAACCATAGAAATGTGGGGAGCTCCCGATCGCCTTTCAGAACCATTCTGGGAAGTATTCGCCGTCTTTTTCCCCGCCGTCACCGGCATAATGGCCGGGGTAAGTATGTCCGGCGACCTCAAAGAGCCCAGCCGTTCCATCCCCACGGGAACCCTAGCCGCCGTTGGGACCGGATATGTAATTTATATGGTCTTGCCCATAGTCATGGCCATGCGGGCCGATGCCACAACTTTAATCGAAGAGCCCCTGATTATGGAACAGATGGCCTACTGGGGGCCGGCTATCTTGCTAGGAGTTTGGGGGGCAACCCTTTCTAGCGCCATCGGCAGCATTCTCGGTGCCCCCAGAGTATTACAGGCCCTAGCCAGAGATGGGGTCTTGCCTAAGTCCCTGTCTTTCCTCGGCACCGGCAGCGGACCCAACGACGAACCGCGCATCGGTACTGCCGTTACTTTAGGAGTCGCAGTGGCCACGGTTTGCATTGGCGAGCTGAACTTAATCGCCCCAGTGTTGACCATGTTCTTTCTGACAACCTATCTGGTTTTGAACGTCTCGGCAGGTATTGAGGGGTTCCTTCAAAGTCCGTCTTTCCGCCCCACTTTCCGCGTTCACTGGGCGTTCTCCCTTTTGGGGGCAGTAGGCTGTCTGGCAGTGATGTTTTTAATTAATGCCGTGGCCACGGTCGTAGCTGCTCTGTTCGTGTTAGGTATTTATTTTTGGCTGCAACGGCGGGAGCTGGAAACTACCTGGGGAGATGCCAGACGGGGTATCTGGATGGCGATGATGCGCGAAGGTATTTTTCAATTGGGAAATGAGGAAGATACTAAAAACTGGCGGCCTCATATTTTGGTTTTGTCTGGCATACCCAAGAAACGCTGGCTTTTGATTCAGTTTGCCGACGATCTGACTCACAATCGCGGTTTGATTACGGTTTCTAGCGTTTTGCCCAGCGGTTCGAGGGACGTGTCCAAATTGGGAGATATGCAGGCCACTATTCGGGAGTATTTGGATAAGCGAGGAGTCCAAGCTCTAGTAAGGGTGGTTACGGCCCCGGATTTTTTAGTCGGTGCCCAACAGTTGGTGGAAACTTACGGGTTGGGACCGTTGATGCCTAATACTATAGTGCTGGGGGATAGCGAGGAGCCTTCCCGTCGCGATCGCTATTGCGAGTTAATTGCTTATATTCACAAAGCTCGCCGGAATTTGATTATTTTTCGGGAAAATAGCGCTCTCGGTTTTGGCGAACGTCGCCGCATCGATGTTTGGTGGGGCGGTTTGCAAAATAACGGCGGTTTGATGTTGCTGCTGGCCTATTTGCTGAAAACTGATATCTTATGGCGTCGGGCCCAGATTCATCTCAAGTTGGTGGTTCCCGATCGAACCGCTGCCGAAACTACTCAGGCTAATGTCGATCGCTTGATTCAGGAAGTACGCATCAATGCTATTTCTCAAATTTTGGTCTCGGAGGGGCGTCGTTTTTACGATATTCTCCACGAGTCTTCTGGAGATGCAGCTCTGATTTTCTTGGGCATGGCTACTCCCCGAGACAATTTTGATTTTCGGAGCTATTATGAGAACTTGCAGGCCCGTACTGCAAATCTTCCTACTACTGCTTTCGTACTCGCTGCCCCGGGGTTTGCTTTTGGGGAGGTGTTGAGCGATCGCTCTTAGTTCGACGCGATCGCGCAGCTGAAAGCTTGAGTGGCTCTAAAGTCTTTATGTCCATTAGTAAGCTGGAAAAACTAAGCAATTACCGGATCGAGGCAATGGCAAAGGAAAAATAAGCACAGACCCAATTTGAAACTGCCAAGCTCTCCCAATAATCCCTATTATTTGCCATGTATTGAGATAAATGACTGCTCAGAAGGGCTTGCCAATTTTCAATTTTGATGTACAATCGCGGGAAAATCCTGTGGCAAAATCAACTACTAATTCTGGACAACTTAGACAAGGTGCAGGACCAAAATAAAATAGTATGATAAAAGTTAGTACCCCTACCCGGTTTAAAACAACTCAGCGGGACAACTTGAACTTCCAACAAAAATACATAAGCCTCCGAGCTTAGAGCTTTTAAGCATTAAGATAGCAATTAGTTCGATAGAGCCAATTAGTAAATTAATCCAATCCGGTGTGAGGATAAAAACAATGACAAACATTCTCTGGAACGCTCTTAAAAATAGTCCTGGTGCGGTCAGCGTAGCTGCTTTGCTCGTGGCTAGTCCAGCTTTGGCTAACCAAGCAACTACCAACACCAGTGGAGAAGGGCTAATAATAGCTCAAGTAAATCTTCCCGATACTAGCTCAAACCTGCCTCTTCCCGATCCTTCTTTGGACACCATTGGCGTATCTTCTTTAGAAGAAGGGCAGTCAATGGAGCAAGTTACCTCTGTTTCCCAACTGTCAGACGTACAGCCTACAGATTGGGCTTTCCAAGCCCTCCAATCTCTGGTGGAACGCTACGGTTGTATTGCAGGTTATCCAGATGGGACTTATCGAGGCAACCGGGCCATGACCCGTTACGAGTTTGCCGCAGGTTTAAATGCTTGTTTGGACCGGATTACTGAGTTGATCGCCGCATCCACCGCAGATTTAGTCACCAGAGATGACTTGGCCATATTGCAACGCTTACAAGAAGAGTTTGCCGCAGAACTGGCAGCTTTGACCGGTCGCGTAGATACCCTGGAAGCTCGCACAGCCGAACTGGAAGCAAATCAGTTCTCCACTACTACCAAGCTCAACGGTGAGGTGTTGTT
Organism: uncultured bacterium; assembly: GCA_964609515.1. Taxonomy (GTDB): domain Bacteria; phylum Cyanobacteriota; class Cyanobacteriia; order Cyanobacteriales; family Microcoleaceae; genus CALKCV01. The sequence goes on from CAZSTZ010000314.1 coordinate 5,230, forward strand.
CATATTGGGCGATACTTATGGCGACCTAATCAACGGTCACGATGCGGATGTTAATACCTTTTTGGGCTATCGGGTACGTTTAAACTTCGATACCAGCTTTACTGGGAAAGACCGCTTGAGAACTCGCTTGCAAGCACGGGCTCTGCCTAACTTGAGCGATAATACTGATAGTCTAATGACTCGCATCAGTACTGATGGCTTTTCCAACGGTTTTGAACTAGACGATCTTTATTATCGTTTTCCCTTAGGCAGTCGCACTCAAGTCTATTTTGGTGCTAATTCTCTCGACCTCGATAATATTGGAACTCCTATTACCCCTTTTAACAGCAGCGGTGGCGCTTCTATATCTCGATTTGGACAGCGCAACCCACTTATCTATCGGGGACCGGAAGGAGCGGGTGCTGGTATTCAATTTGGCTTTAGCGATAGTCTGGCCCTGCACCTTGGTTACTTGGCTGGGGATGCTGCTAGTCCCAACGAAGGTGCTGGTTTATTTAACGGTCCCTACACCGCTTTAGCTCAGTTGATCCTCGAACCGAGTTCTAGTATTGCTTTTAGTTTTCAGTACGCTCGCAAGTATTGGGGTGACGGTCAGGTAAATGTAACTGGAAGCACTGGCAGTAAAGCGGCAAGGCGACCTTTTGGTGATGAGGCTACCATCGCTGATAATGCAGGGTTTGAATTTAACTGGGCTATTGGCAATGGCTTCGAGCTGGGCGCTTGGTTTGGTGCAACCTGGGCTAGCCCTGCTGAAGGCAGCGGCGATGCAACTATCCTCAATGGTGCTGTTACTCTCGCTTTCCCAGATCTATTTAAGGAAGGCAGTTTAGGAGGTATCGTCGTCGGCGTTCCTCCGAAAGTTACCGATGTCGATGGCGGTGAAGGAGAAGATGATACCTCTTTACATATAGAGGCTTTTTATAGCTTTCAGCTTAACGACAATATCGCTATCACACCAGGTTTGTTTGTGATTACCAATCCAGACCACAATTCAAATAACGATACAGTATGGGTAACAGTGTTGCGTACTCAGTTTAGGTTCTAAACTTCGCTTCGTCGGCCTGTGAAACCCGGTTTTTTCATGCATACCGGGTTTCTGAAACACCAAAAAACCCGGTTTGGTTTTCAAAAGAAAGCAACCAAACCGGGTTTTTTTGCTTATTAAGGAGCAACTGGCTTTCTGACATTCTGTTTTTTATCTA
>CAZSTZ010000315.1:0-6394 GCA_964609515.1 uncultured bacterium
ACGATATCCATACCCTTCTAATCGCGCTTAAGCTCCTGATATCAACGAATCGCACATAGGAACGAGTCGCACTAATTACCTTCCTGTTCGTTAGCGAGCGAAAACTCCCTAGGGGACGTGAGGTGCTTCTCTTATCGTTGCCCCGTTTGACCCCGCTTCTGGGATTGATGTCCAATCGCTACCCAGGGGGCCATGCAGTCAGACAGTCAATCAGCAGGACGGGTGGAGTTTCACCACCAAGAATAGATAGGTTTCTAGGATCGCGGTTATAATATGTCCGTATGTATTGACCACTAGGAGGGCATTATTAAGGCCGATGGCCTACTTTCGCCCCCACGAATCGCACCTTTCACCGCCAAGGTAAATAGATTTCTAGGGCCAACGGTTGATATCCGTATGTATTTGGCCACTAGGGGGACATTATTAAGGTTATTGGCCCACTTTCGCCCCCACGAATCGCACCTTCTCTTATCAAAGATAGCACTGCTTGATGCAGGTCGTTCCTAAATTAGCATAGTTTTAACAAAATTTAATATGGCTGCATCCATCATACTGATACTCAAAAAAGCGCTGTGCATCTCATAGCAACTAACAATTAACAACTGACAATTGACAACTAACAACTGACTAAGCTGATTCATGTTTTTTACGCCAAGTTGGATGCCAAAGCAATTCTCCTGTGGAGCGCTTCTCTACCATTTCCTTAGTAATAGTACAGCGGGTAACATCCTGACGGGAAGGCAACTCATACATAACATCCAACATCAACTCTTCGAGAATGCTTCGCAATGCCCGAGCCCCTGTTTTGCGACGAAAAGCTTCCGAAGCGATCGCCTTTAAAGCATCTGGCTGAAATTCCAACTTCACATTATCCATTCGCAAGAGCTTTTGGTACTGCTTGACCAAAGCATTGCGAGGTTCGGTCAATATTTGTACCAAAGCCACCTCATCCAGAGGCTCCAGAGCAGTTACTACTGGAACTCGTCCGATGAACTCTGGAATCAAACCAAACTTGACCAGATCTTCTGGCTCTACATTCTTACAAACATTAACCGCCCGTTTCTCTTTCGACTGTAAAGCAACACCCCCATTACTATCTCCTGAACGAACAAACCCCAAAGATTTTTTACATAAGCGCTGTTCGATAATTTTTTCCAGGCCCACAAAAGCACCGCCGCAAATAAACAAAATCGAGCTCGTGTCTATCTGGATAAAATCTTGGTAAGGGTGCTTGCGGCCACCTTGAGGAGGAACGTTAACTACCGTCCCCTCCAACATTTTTAGCAGGGCTTGTTGGACGCCTTCTCCAGACACGTCCCGAGTAATTGAAGTATTTTCGCCCTTGCGAGCAATTTTATCTATTTCATCTATATATATGATGCCGCGTTGGGCCCGGTCAATATCGAAGTCTGCCACTTGAAGCAGCCTCAACAAAATATTCTCGACATCATCGCCCACATAACCCGCTTCTGTCAGGGTAGTAGCATCTGCTACTGCCAAAGGTACTTCCAGCATTTCTGCCAGACTTTGGGCTAAGAGTGTTTTGCCACAACCTGTTGGCCCCATCATCAAAATATTGGACTTTTGCAGTTCCACTTCTGAGTCTGGGTTTTTTTTACTCCTGTCTTTTTCTTTTAAGCGTTTGTAATGGTTGTACACTGCCACCGACAGGACTTTTTTCGCTTGATGTTGGCCTATTGCATTACGATCCAAATACTCTTTGATCTCTGTCGGCTTGGGAATATGACTTAAGACTGGGAGATTGCCCGATCGCTGAGGCGAAATGCCTTGGGCTCTTTGGACTGGCGAATTTTGGCTTGAGGAGTTGTGAATGAATTCTTCTTCTAAGATTTCATTGCACAATTCTACGCATTCATCGCATATATAAACACCAGGACCTGCAATTAATTTTCTAACTTGCTCCTGGGACTTGCCACAAAAGGAGCATCGAACGTGGGAGTCATATCTGGACATATTGGCGTTTTTTGGTTTTGGGTGTCTGGGTTTTCTGCTTTTCTTGCTAGGCAATCTGACTGGGGCTTGGGTTCGATCCTGGCCCAAATTACCTTTCTCTATTGTAGTCCTAGCTAATCAAGCCCCTTGTTTACTTTAACACTGGGAGCTCTGTTTTGGCGGCATGAGCGATCGCTGCTCGTTCCTCGTTATTAAAAATTCGTGTTATTATCATAGTTCGTCGGTTCTAGGGAGGGCCAGTCCCTAGAGGTAACGGGGAAAGTTCGGTGCAAATCCGCCGCTGTCCCGCAACTGTAAGCCTATTTTAGATTTTAGATGTAGGAACCTTCTGCCAAAGAATATGGTGGCCATAGAAGAAAGAGGAGGCTCTAAAATCCCTGGGTTAAGTCAGGATGCCCGCCGAAATCGATAGTTGACAACGCATCTGCGAGGTACGGATGAAAGACATAATTAAAAAGTTTTCAGTAAAAGGCAGCCAGCATTTGTCTAAAGGGCCATCGCTTGGGAGCCTTAGAACGCGGCTCTTGCCTGTTTTTCTCATAGCGAGTTTAATCAGTTTGAGCGTGGCAATGCCAGCATTAGCTCATCACCCCTTCGGAGGCCAAAGGCCTCAAAATTTATTTGAAGGTTTTCTCTCGGGATTGGGACACCCCGTCATAGGTCTGGACCATTTTGCTTTTGTGGTGGCGATTGGATTAATTGCCGCAGATATCGAAGGTGGTATTTTAATACCGATATCGTTCGCGATCGCTACAATGGCGGGAACGGGTATCCACTTAGCAGCAATAGATATACCGTTGTTGGAAATCGCGATCGCTTTTTCCGTGGTAGCTTTTGGCGTTATGGTAGCGCTACGTCAAAAACTAAACGCCCCAACTCTAGCAATTCTAGCTGCTATAGCAGGTATTTTCCACGGTTACGCCTACGGGGAAGCAATCGTTGGTGCCGAAATGACTCCGTTAATTGCATATTTAGCGGGATTTGCTCTTATTCAAATGGCGATCGCCCTTGGAGCAATGTATCTAGCTAAGTGTGCGGCTGGAAAATTGCAAGAACAATCTTCTTTATATGTGGTACAAAGTTTAGGTTTGGCAATAGGTGGTATCGGTATTGCCTTTTTAAGTAAGGCAATATTAGGGTAATAGTAGTGCGCGAAGCGAACCTTACGCTAACTCTATAACTTACTAAAGTAGCGCGCGCATCGCGCACCTGACTCTTGCTATACAACCTACAATCTCTAAACAAAAACCATGACCCATACTCTATTTGTTTGTACCACCTGCGCCAGCACTTGGAAAGACGGAAAACGGCAAGGCATCAGCGGCGGCGAACAACTGTTAGAGCGACTCTCCCAACAGCACGAAAACTGGGAATTAAAAGATAAATTTTCCCTTCGACCAGTACAATGTATGAGCGCTTGCAGTCGTTCTTGTGCCGTTTCTTTTGCCGCTTCTGACAAATACACTTATCTATTTGGCGACCTGCCCCACGATAGAGAAAATCTCGATGAAACGACGGCGGCAGTGCTAAAGTGCGCCAGTCTTTACTACGATAAACCAGACGGTTTGTTGCCTTGGTCGGAACGACCGGAACCTCTCAAAAAAGGCATTGTAGCTAAAATTCCACCCCATTAAGAAACCCGGTTTTTTAGAAAAACCGGGTTTCTGAGTACGCCCTACGGAATTAAGAAACCCGGTTTTTTAGAAAAACCGGGTTTCTAACTACACCAAAATCTACTCCATTACCTATTACCTATTACTCATGTCTGCAAAAATTCCCGTAACAGTAATCACTGGTTTTCTCGGCAGCGGTAAAACTACAACTATTCGCCACTTATTACAAAACAATGAAGGTCGCCGCATCGCCGTTTTAGTTAACGAATTTGGCGAGGTTGGCATCGATGGAGAATTGCTGCGAAGCTGTCAAGTTTGCGACGACGAAGAAGATGTTTCTAATAACATTGTCGAGCTCGCTAACGGTTGTCTTTGTTGCACCGTTCAAGAAGAGTTTTTTCCGACCATGCAAGAGTTATTAAAAAGGCGCGATCGCCTCGATAGCATCCTTATAGAAACTTCGGGTTTGGCATTGCCAAAACCTCTGATTCAAGCGTTCCGCTGGCCGGAAATTAAAACTGGGGCAACTGTTGATGGTGTAGTTACTGTAGTAGATTGCGAAGCGGTGGCAAATGGTACGCTTGTGGGGGATCTAAATGCTTTGGAAGCGCAGCGACAGGCGGACCCAAATTTAGACCACGAAACGCCTATTGAGGAGTTATTTGAGGACCAGTTAGCTTGTGCGGATTTGGTGTTATTAACTAAGGGCGATCGTGTCGATGAGGAAACTCAAATTAAAATCCAGAAATGGTTAAAAGAGCAGTTACCTTCCAGGGTAAAAATTGTGTCTTGTATTGAGGGTAAAATTAGCCCGGAGGTGTTATTAGGATTTAACGCGGCGGTGGAGGATAATTTAGACAGTCGCCCGAGTCACCACGACGCAGAAGAGGAACACGAACACGACGACCAAATTAATTCGATTAATCTGATTTTAGACCGGGAATTTGAGCCGAAAAAATTAGTGGAGAAGTTGAAAGAGTTGGTAGAAAAAGAGGAGATTTATCGGATTAAAGGATTTGTGGCGGTGCCGGAGAAAGCGATGCGTTTGGTGTTGCAGGGAGTGGGCGATCGCTTCGATTATTTCTACGATCGCTCTTGGCAAGTTGGGGAAGTTCGTCAAACTAAATTAGTGTTCATCGGTCGGGATTTAGAAAAGAGTAAAATTGAGATCGGAATTAGTTAAGAGGAAATCAAAGCCCCGTTCGTAGTAACGAATGACCGTCGTATAGATGTAGTAGTAGGTTCCAAAAGTTAGGTTAGCAGCGGATTTTGAAACGGATGTAACGGATGGGTTGTTGGGGGGGCGATCGCCTTTATTTCCTGTAGGGCTAGCACCGCGCACCGGCAATTGCCTTCTGGGGAATAAAAAAGCGAGAAGGCATCCGCCACGCTGCGCGATCGCCCCTCAAACGCGGTTGTTTTTGGAGAGGCGATCGCTTTCCAACAACTATAAACTCACCCACTCATCAAGAGAGAGCGGACGAGCGATAATTTCCTCAACTTCTCGAATCATCATCCGCAGTTGAGCTACAGAGTATTCATCGTTAGAAGGTATTGGCTTAAAATATAATTGACGCTCATGGTTTCCTAGTGGTTTTGGGAATATCCATCGGCTGTTTTTGAGGGATAACTACAATTTTAGTTATAGCAGAGAATACAGGAGTTGGGAAGGGAGCTTACGATCGCAGATTTGTCAATTTGTCAAGCGATCGCTGCACCGGCAATTGCCTTCTGGGGGATAGAAAAGCGATGTTGCATCCGCAACATCGCTATGCATTTTTACCTACCGATTCTTTTTAATTTCCTCGTAAATTTCCCTTGCTGTTTTCTCTCCAAACATTTTTTCTTTTAACTCTAAATAATCCATCGGCTGTGACATAGTTTCTCGACAGAAGAAGGCTGTTTTAGCAATTCCTAAGCGTTCTATAATTACTTTGACACCTTCGGTTCTGATGGCATCCTTATGCGGTACTACTAACTTTTGGCTCATTTTAATCCTCCTTTTAAGAATTAATAACATTATTAACAAATTCTGTGGGATTTTTAACGGTAACAGTCCCACGGTATCTTTTAATTATTTTATCGTCGCAGGTTATGAAATAATCTACTCCCAATTCTTCAGCACAAACTAAGTGCAGGGAGTCAAGTCCTTTAATACCCATTGTTGCTTCTATTTTTTCTGCTCTGATTAACATATTTTCGTTAAGACTTTGGAAATATTTAGCTTCCTTTAGAACGCTTTAAACAAAAGTTCGACGTTCGTTATATGGGTTGTTATTGGTTTCTATTACTAAAGCCTCTGAGGATACAATTTCTACCGTTTGGTTTTCGATTAATAAGAATATTAGTGTCATTGACACCGATTCTAAGTAGATTCTGGGTTGAGATTGGTCGTCAAATATTCTGTTCAATACGCTAGTATCTAAATAGAGCTTCATCTCATATTATTGATTTTATGTTAATGTAATAAGAGTAGCAGAGAGAGAGGGTTTTTGTCAAGCATTGATTAAAAAAGGAGCGATCGCCCCTCAAACGCGGTTGGTTTTGGAGGAGCGATGTTGCATCCGCTTTTGGAGCGTAGCGAAACGCCTCGTTCGTAGTAACGACGTAGAACAGGCATCTTGCCTGTTGATTGTATAGATTTAGTAGTGGGTTCCGAAAGTCAGGTTAGCAGCGGATGTTGAAGGGACGAGTGCGGATGGGTTGTTGGTGGGGCGATGTTGCATCCGCAATATCGCGTAGCGAAACGCCAGTTCGTAGTAACGACGTAGAACAGGCATCTTGCCTGTTGATTGTATAGATTTAGT
>CAZSTZ010000316.1:0-6235 GCA_964609515.1 uncultured bacterium
TTTGATAACCCCTAAACGGGTTGCTATATTTTTACAAATATGAGATGCTCCCGCAATTAACAATTGACAATTAACAATTAACAATTAACAATCGTTAACGTTTAGCTATTTTCGCCCCTTCTCGGAAATGTCCGATAGTAGTAACCACTGCCACTAAAAAATAAAATCCTCTAATCGTCCAAAAGCAAAAAGACATCGTCAAACTAATTATCCCGGGTGGTACTCCCGTTACTTGCACGAATTTGGAATTAGCATTTTTCTCCAAACTATCTAATTCTTTCATCTGTGTTTTTTTAGTAGGAAGTATGGGAAATTGACCCGTATAAAGATAAAAACCGATGATGCCATCCTCTCCCACTCTGTTCTTTAAAAAATCGCTAGCTATTGTGGCAGCTCGTTCCAGAGGGATATTTTCATTATTTGCCACTTCATGCAACCAAATATCGTAGCGAACCAGTTGGGTAGTCATAAAAATTATCGGCACCACAACTATTAAAAAAGCAGCGCTTAATTTCCTGCCGATATTGCTGGGCAAAAACCCCGTTGCCAAGCCAAAACCCATGCCAACTAAGGCAAAAACAACGATATTAAATAACTCGACAATTTCTATGCCCCGTAATAAATCGCCAAAAATAATAAGAGAATACAATAAGCGATCGCCTATTTCTACGGCTACCACCTTAGCAGAAATGGCAATGCCGACAATAAACGCTGTACTTATAATATAAGCCAGTCCCCCAATAAAATAAAGTAATATGCGACCTAATATTTGGGTAAACTGCATGAATTTAGATTAATTCTGTTTTAGCTGTCAGAGCGATAGAGGCGATCGCCTCTTGGGAAGGCATCCCTCCAGGCTCCATTCTCAACCATAACAGATATTCAATATTACCAGCCGGTCCAACCAAAGGAGACCAAGTTAAACCGCCATAACCCCATCCCAAACTACCAGCAACCTCGCAAACGCGAAAAATAGCATCGGTTTGGTCCTGCGGAGAACGAACCACCCCCTTTTTGCCCACCTTTGCTTTGCCCACCTCAAATTGAGGCTTTACCAACAAAACCACCTCCCGAGGTGGAACTAACAATTCCCAGAGGGCAGGTAAAACCTTAGTTAAAGAAATAAACGAGACATCCACCACCGCCAAGTCTGCTTTTTCTTCTGCTTTTTGTTCTGAAGAGTTAGCATACAATTGCTCTGGTGTCAAGTTTCGGAGATTAGTTCTTTCCCATAAAACCACCCTGGAGTCGTTGCGGAGGGTCCAAGCAACCTGCCCGTAACCGACATCGATGCCGTAAACTAATTTGGCCCCTGCTTGTAACAAACAGTCAGTAAAGCCGCCAGTGGAGATGCCGCCGTCGAGACAAATTCTGTTATTAACTGAAATAGGGAAAACTGCCAGAGCCTTTTCCAATTTATGACCGCCGCGAGACACAAAAGGCGATCGCTCTTTCACCTCAATCTTTGCATCATTATTAACTTCCGTTCCCGGTTTATCAATTACCTGTTTATCTACCATAACTTCCCCCGCCCGAATCAAACCTTGAGCCTTTTGGCGGGAAGTACATAAATTTAACCTTACTAATAAAGCATCCAGTCTTTCTTTAGCCATTGTTAATGGTTAGTTATTAATTGTGAATTGTTAATTGCTAATTGCAACTAACAACTAACAACTAACAACTAACAAAAAACGGTAAATTTTGGTTGAATCCAAAGATGAACCGACTAAATATCCTGTTCGCTCAGTTCGCGGATCATGTAATCGAAAGGTTCGTCTAAATAGGGGCCTGTTTCCACACCAGCATCTCGAACTTCAGCCCGAACCAAATCCTTGAGGATACCGATGCCGATGACCGTTGGGCCAATAGGAACTCCCAGAGAATTGTAAGTTTCCCGGAGGCCTTGGAGGACGCGCTCGTCCAGGACATCATTGTTACCTGCAACCATGGCATAAGTAGCATAGCGCAAGTAGTAATCCAGATCCCGCAAACAGGCAGCATAACGACGAGTCGTATAAGCATTACCACCAGGACGGATCAATTCTGGTTGTTCGGCAAACAAAGTTAGGCCTGCCTGCTTCACAAGCTTGGCTGCATTAGCATTAATAAGCGTAGCCGCTTGGACGCGGGCCGTACCCGTAGCAAAATAGGATTTTAAAGTATCCACTGCATCCCGGTCCAAATACCGACCAGTAACATCGTAATTTTGAATCAAGCTGGTAATAGCGTCCCGCATGAACTTTTTTCTCCGAAAAATCTTATAAAATGCCTATTTTAGCCTACTACAAAACGGGTAAGAGAAAAAATCTTCTTAGGGACAAAACAAGATTTTGTAATAATCTATACAAAAAATTAAAAATTTAATCCCTACTATCGGACAGGCGTACTCTAAACTAGATAGCCATTCATCGGTCATATCGAAAAAAATAGGAGTTAATTAAATGGCAGAAACAGCCCAAGACGTCTTAAGTTGGATTGAAAATGAAGACATTCAACTGATAGACCTGAAATTCATAGACTTGCCCGGCATCTGGCAGCATTTAACAGTTCACAAAAGCCAAATAGACGAAACTTCCTTCACAGACGGGGTGGCCTTCGACGGTTCCAGCATTCGGGGTTGGAAAAGCATCAACGAATCGGACATGATGATGGTGTTAGATCCCAAGACTGCCTGGATCGACCCGTTCATGGCCCAACCGACCTTAAGCCTCATCTGTAGTATTAAAGAACCCCGGACCGGCGAATGGTACAGCCGTTGTCCCCGGGTAATTGCCCAAAAAGCAATAGACTATTTAATCTCTACCCGTCTAGGCGATACAGCCTTCTTCGGTCCAGAAGCAGAATTCTTCGTATTCGAGGACGTCCGCTTCGACCAAGCCCAGAACAAAGGCTTTTATTATCTCGATAGCATCGAAGGCCGTTGGAACTCTGGCAAGGAAGAAGCTGGCGGCAATAAAGGCTATAAACCCCGCTATAAAGAAGGTTACTTCCCCGTATCTCCCACCGATACCCTCCAGGATCTCCGCAGCGAAATGCTGTTAGTCATGGCCAATTGCGGCGTACCCATTGAAAAGCATCACCACGAAGTGGCCACTGGCGGTCAATGCGAGTTGGGTTTCAAATTTGGAACCTTGGTCGAAGCTGCCGATAATTTGATGATTTATAAGTATGTCATCAAGAACGTGGCCAAAAAGTATGGCAAAACCGTGACCTTCATGCCCAAACCTGTCTTTAACGATAACGGTTCCGGGATGCACACCCACCAGTCCATCTGGAAAGGTGGAGAACCTCTGTTCTTTGGCGATGGTTACGCTAACTTGAGCAAAATGGCCCTGAACTATATCGGCGGTATCCTCAAACACGCCCCGGCAATTTTGGCTTTCAGCAACCCCACGACTAATTCTTACAAGCGCTTGGTGCCTGGTTTTGAAGCACCGGTGAACTTGGCCTATTCTGAAGGCAACCGTTCTGCGGCCATTCGCATTCCTCTGACCGGTACCAGTCCTAAAGCCAAACGCCTTGAGTTCCGGTGTCCCGATGCTACTTCTAATCCTTATCTGGCTTTTGCGGCCATGCTTTGTGCTGGTATTGATGGCATCAAGAACGAAATAGATCCGGGCCCGTCTTTGGATGTGGATATTTACGACCTTACTCCCGAAGAGTTGAGCAAAATTCCTTCGACTCCAGGTTCTCTGGAGGGTGCTTTGGAAGCTTTGGAAAACGACCATACTTTCTTAACTGAAGGTGGAGTCTTTACCGAAGATCTGGTTCAAACTTGGATCGAGTACAAGTTGGATAACGAAGTTAACCCCATGCGCCTGCGGCCCCATCCTTACGAGTTTGCTCTCTATTACGATTGTTAATTTTGCTTTGGCATTGTAGTTAATAGAAAACGAAGCTCCCAGAAACCCGGTTTTGCCGAAATTACCGGGTTTCTTAATCGGTCAGTTAGTACCAAAAAAAGAGCCGCCTTCTCCAAAGAAGGCGGGGTTTGTGGATGTTTCAACGGAAAATCATTGTTTAAAATTTAAAGCGATCGCCCAAAAAGTTACCAATAAAAGTGCGGAATCTAGCTGAAAACTACCTCTCGAACCTAATATTTTTTTGCCGTTCCAACTTTTGTTTTTCCTGAGTAGTTAATACGATGGCTAATTTATTTTCTGAGACTCCTTCATTTTGATAAAGCTCAAATTGGTAGCCAGTGGTGGCAATTAACTGATTAATTGTCTTTAAAACATCTAAATCCATCCGCTGTTCGTAATATTCTGGCTCTATAATATGTTCGATACCATTAAGAATAAATTTTATCCACACCGGGCTGGAGTCAGTTTCCCAATCCCAAAATTCCGTCACCTCAGTTGGTAAAAACGCACCCCGAGAAATTGCCGACCACCGATGAAAAGCTTTGGCATATTCGCGATTTTTTTCATTCGTTTCCTCTACTTCCCATTCCGACCAAGTCCTGCTAGTATCCCATCTCCATAAGTAAAGAGTTAGCAAACTGTCTAGTTTTTCCATAACCCGATCTTCCGAATATTGGGGGTCGTCTAAATATGACAATTCTAGATACAACTCTCTTTTTTCTTTAGGATTTTCAAAATGTTGGTCGAATTCTGCTTTAATGGTTTCAATTTTGGCTGCAAGCTGGTTTTTAGATAAATGGCTATATTGTGGAAAAAAGCCTAGAGTTTGATAGTAGGGAATTTGTTTCAAAAGCCAAGTTTTTACCATACTATGAATTTGAGGAGTGACTAGATTTGTAAATTTATCCTGGCGATATTCTTCGCTACTAACTTCCTTCACTGTTAATCGTTCTTGAATTTCAGGTTTGGGGCTATCGACATAAATATCGAGACCCATAGCTGAATTTTCTGTTAGTTGAAAAGAAGAGGAATTATGCTCGGAAAAATCGACTGGATTTCCGGCAGATTTTTTGGGAGAGCGATCGCCAAGGAGTCTTTTAATGTTAGCTTTAACCATACTTTGGATGTAGCAGGTTCTTCCTTCATAGAGTTGTTCCCACAAGGAACTATAAGCTGGAATTGCATTGCCGTTAGGAGCAATAATCCAAGGTTCCCAAATCTTTACGTCGTCATAGTTTTTTTGACGCAACTCCCATTCGCCCCCTACTGCTTGCCTGATTACTTCACCAATATAAATTGTCAAATATGGAAATATTTCTAGTGTTAGGCATTTTCGTCGTCCTTTTATTCTGAGAGCTTTGTTAAGTTTTTGAAGCCTGGGTTCGCTGAAGTCTAAATCTTGTTTCTCAATCCTTAATTGTTGAGTTAATTTATGGATAGCATGGGGAACTTCCGAGGCTAATTGTTTCGAGTGTGGCTGCCACCCTTTGAGAAAAGAGTTAATTTTTAGAGACATTTTCTTTACCTCTTATTGTTCTGATTTTGTAAATTTTTGTTTTTGAAATCGAATCTTTGTAGGTAAACAAAAACGACGCGGTTTGCTTGATTTACTATTAGCTATTACCAAGTATTGATTAGTACATATCAAAAAGCGGTAAATGTTTGTTTTTTTCGTGGGGATGCACCCTGAGTATTTTCGTTTTCCCAATCTTTTTTGAGCTATTCAAATCTTACTGGTCTTCTTTCAAGAAGAGAGTTAGCAGGAGTGGCATTTTCTGGATAAACGCTTCTGTTTAAAAGTAGGGCGGGACCATTTCTTAAAATTCCGGGAAGGGAGGTAGTTGAGCATAAATATCCTCTGTCTCAAATACTCTTTCTAACTCAATAATTTCTAATCTTGTTGTTCCTAAGTCGTCGTCTTTATCTAAGGCTAAAAATGCTAACCGACCATCCTTTACCTCTATATTTTTCTCAAACCAATCTGAAACAAAAACGGTTTTACTTTGCTGAATATTAGCCTCCGAACGCTCGGCAAACTCCTTTAAATTAGAGCCATCGTAAGCATAAATTAGATCGTTTCCACCAGTTGAATTTCTGGCATATACCCTGGCTTTAACTTTATAAACCCCATCTTCGAGCTTTTGCGGCCATGCTTTGTGCTGGTATTGATGGCATTAAGAATGAAATAGAGCCCGGGGAGTCTTTGGATGTGGATATTTACGACTTGACTCCCGAAGAGTTGAGCAAAATTCCTTCTACTCCAGGTTCTTTGGAAGGTGCTTTGGAAGCTTTGGAAAACGATCGTGCTTTCTTAACTGAAGGTGGAGTGTTTAGGGACTTGTTAAAAAATAAACTACCAGTCTCTTGTAGGT
>CAZSTZ010000317.1:0-6176 GCA_964609515.1 uncultured bacterium
TTTTGGCGAAGGTATTGATTAAGAAACCAGGTTTTTTCAAAAAACCTGGTTTCTGAGCGAGTTGTGGTGCGCGGTGCGCAGATTTGTAGAACAGGCAAGATGCCTGTTCTACTAACAATTATCCCAAAAGTCATCAATGGTAACAAAGTTATAATTTTGTTGCTGTAAAAACTCAATAACCTCTGCCGCAGTGGCAGCTACATCTTTGCCGCCGTAAAATCCATCGTGTAAAACAATAATAGAACCGTTTCGGGTTTGTTGAATTACCCGTTTTACTACTACGGGAACTCCGGGAAGTTCCCAATCTTCCGGAACCACGCTCCACATTACCGGTCGATAGTTCCAACTTTTTAATAACTTTAAAGTATCGGGAATAAAAAAGCCGTTTGGGGGGCGAACGTCCCGGACTAATTGAGGTTCCAAACCGCAGGCTTTATTAATAGCAATTTGCGTTTTTTCTAAACTATCTTTAAGTTGTTGGGGATTGAGGGTAGGAAAATTTTTGTGGTCGTAACCGTGCAAACCGATCCAGTGACCTCGTTCGCAAACTGCTTTAGCTATTTCTGGATGGCGATTTACGCAAATTCCCAACCAAAAAAAACTGGCTTTTATGCCATATTTATCTAATACTTCCAAAAGTTGAGGGGTATATTCCGGGTGCGGTCCGTCATCAAAAGTTAAAGCTATTTCTCGTTTTTTAGCGCTGCCGTTCCAGAGACAATTAGGAAAAGCAGACTTAAGAATCGGATATATAATTGGATATAAAAGTGCCAGTTGCATTGGTGTCTTGCTAATTGCTAATTGCTAATTGGTAGAACAGGCAGGATGCCTGTTTTCTATTCCCCATTTCCCATTCCCCATTCCCCATTCCCCATTCCCAAAAAGTATGAGTATGAGTATGAGTATGAGTATGAGTATGAGTATGAGTATGAGAGGCGCAAAATCCGGTATCGAAGCCCATAGCTTGATATAAACAACAATATACGGACTAACGACGGAGAGAACAAGACCATGCATATTGGATTTCTCAATCCTCAAGGTAACTTTGACCGAAACGATAGCCATTGGACGAAACACCCGGATTTCGGGGGCCAATTGGTCTATGTAAAGCAGGTTGCGATGGCAATGGCCCTACAAGGTCATCAAGTCGATATCCTGACTCGGCAGATTATTGACCCAGAATGGCCGGAATTTGCCGAAAAATTGGACTTCTATCCGGATCTTGACAACCTCCGAATTGTTCGATTGCCAGCGGGGCCAGAAGGCTTTTTGCCTAAAGAATCGCTTTGGCCCTATCTAGTGGAAGACTGGATACCCAACATACTCGAATTTTATCGGGACGAAGGGGCTTTACCAGAAATTTTCACGACCCACTACGGCGATGGGGGACTTTGCGGCGTTCTTCTTTACCAGGAAACAGGAGTTCCCTTTACTTTCACGGGTCATTCCCTGGGAGCTCAAAAGATGGACAAGCTGGAAGCGACACCGGAGAATTTAGCGGAAATTAACGAAACCTACAATTTCAACTGCCGAATAATGGCGGAACGTTTGAGCATGAACTACTCCGCAATTAATATTACCAGTACCCGACAAGAACGACTTAAACAGTACGGCCATCTAGCTTATTGGGGGGCGGTTGACGTATCGGACGAAAGTCGTTTTGCAGTAATTCCGCCGGGCAGCAATTTGTCTGTTTTTGGTTGCGATGTTAGTTATGAAAAAGACGAAGAAACCGAACATAAAATACAAACTTATTTAGCGCGAGACATTGCAGAAGAACGGCGAGAATTACCTGCTATTGTTGCTTCAAGTCGCCTAGATCCGAAGAAAAATCATATAGGTTTGGTGGAAGCTTTCGCCCGCAGCGAAAAACTTCAAGAAAAAGCTAATTTGGTCATTTTTACTAGCGGTTTTGACGATCCTCTCAATCAATACGAGAAAATAGCGGACCAAGACGACGCCGGAGTTTTAGCTCAAATTATTGAGGTGGTGGAAGCTAATTCTTTATGGGGGAAGATTTCTGCTTTTTCTCTCAATAATCAATATGACCTCGCTGCGGCCTATCGCTTTTTTGCCCGTCGTCGATCGCTTTTTGCTTTGACTGCTTTATACGAACCATTCGGTTTGGCACCTCTGGAGGCCGCTGCTGCCGGTTTGCCGGTGGTGGTGACTAAAAATGGCGGTCCTAGCGAGAGTTTCCGGGAGGGCGATCGCGAATTTGGCGTTTTGGTCGATCCGACGGACCCCGACGATATCGCTAAAGGGTTGGAACGAATTTTATGCAACCCCGAAGAGTGGGAGAAGTTTGCTGAAAGTGGCAAAAAGCGGGTCTGCAGTCGCTATACTTGGGCGAGTACCGCCGAAGGCTATTTGAACCAAATTGAGAAAGTTCTGACTTCGCCCCCAGAACCTTCTCAGAAACGCCTGCCCATTCCTGCTTATTTCTACGACCCCAAACCAGAAAACGAGATTTCCCTCGAAGATTTAAGCAATCTTTATTTTGGCAATGGAGAATAGGGAATGGGGAATAGGGAATGGGGAATGGGGAATTGGAAAGAAGGCAATTACCCATTCCCCATTATCGAAGAAAGAGCGATCGCACCGGAGTAGCGATCGCTTTTAATAATTTATTCTTTTGTTACAAACTTGCTGTCGAGCTCGATTAGTTGTAGCGAAATTGGCAAATACTCGACTCAAAAAACTTGTTTAATTTAATTCTGATGCGTTCCTCATCTCGCGGTCGTTACCATCCCCAGGATAAGGAGGAACCGCATCACTGTCGTCATTTGTATTTGTTGTCGTCGTGCTATTATCGCTAATTACACTGCTGGCAACCCAATCTACAAAAGGAATGAAACCCGTTATATGGGTTTCGATTTCTTTGTCTTTGAAAGCGAAACTACTGCGATAGGGTGCGATCGCCCCTGCTGTTAGGGTAGCAGAAAATAATAAGATGGCGGTTGCTGCTGCGGCTGCTTTTTTCTTGTAAATCATTGTTTCTGTATTTAATTTAGCTAGTAATTATAAGACCTGATTAGATGGCAGTTACTAACCCGACCTTATGCTTGGGGTGGATCCCCAAGCCGTTAAATATCTTACTACATTTTTTTTCAATAGGTCTATTCTCCTATCTTAATTTTTTTTTAATAAACTCGACATTTGTTGTTTTACCTCTCTTTTGCTAAGAATATTTACCTAGTTTTTCTGTTTGTTACCAAGCAAGGCATATTTTTTTCGACAAGCATCCGCCATTTTGCTGAATTATTGAGGGCCAAACGCAATTGACTTTTTTTCTTGTTTGCCCCAAAAAGGCGGACTATTTTGTAATTAAAAACCTGGGAGGCCAAGTTAAGAAAAATTTACAGCGCTCCCCCAAACAAAAGTGCCCCGGGGTTGTTAAACTACTAAAGCGGCCATTAATAAGGAGAACGGCTACCATGAAAAAATATGTATGCAGCGTCTGCGGCTACGTTTACGACCCAGAAACGGGCGATCCCGATTCTGGGATAAAACCAGGGACCGCTTTTGAAGATATCCCCGATGACTGGGTTTGTCCTGTTTGCGGCGTCGGCAAGGAAGATTTTGAACCAGAAGAATCGTAGAACAGGCATCCTGCCTGTTCGGTATCTATTTAATTTTGCGCTGGTACTGAGTGTCTATTTCCCCAATTTCAAATAGTTTAAAAATAGTAGTAGTGGGTGGCGGGGCAGCAGGTTTTTTTGGGGCGATCGCCGCCGCAACTAACCCTCATACCCGGGTCGTTTTATTAGAAGCGGGGCGAGCCCCCCTGGCCAAAGTCCGCATCTCTGGCGGCGGACGTTGCAACGTTACCCATGCCTGTTTCGATCCGGCAGTCTTCGTCCAAAATTACCCCAGAGGCAACAAAGCACTCCGGGGCCCGTTCAGTAAATTTCAAGCTCGCGATACGGTAGAATGGTTTGCCCGGCGCGGGGTGGAACTAAAAACGGAGGCAGATGGCAGGATGTTTCCCATAACCGACGACTCCGCCACTATTGCTAATTGTTTGCTAGAAGCTGCCAGAAATACGGGAGTAGAAATTAGAACCGGTACCCCCGTGGAACGGGCGAGATGCCTGTTAGGCCCCCAATTTGAGATTAAATTAAAGTCTGGAGAAGTTTTGCAGGGCGATCGCCTCCTCCTCGCTACCGGCAGCAGTCCCCAAGGACACCGCATTGCTAAAAGTTTGGGTCACAGCATCGTAACTCCGGTGCCGTCTCTATTTACTTTTAATCTAAAAGACGAACGACTGGAAGGTTTAGCGGGTGTTTCCGTCGCTAACGTTCGCTTGCGACTGATAGATAAGGACTCTGGCAAATCGAGCAATTTAGAACAAACCGGACCAATTTTGGTTACTCACTGGGGCATCAGCGGTCCTGCGGTGTTGAAACTATCGGCCTGGGGGGCGAGATTTCTGAGCGATCGCCGCTATAAAGCAAGTTTGTTAATTAATTGGTTGCCTCAATACAACCCAGAAGAGTTGCGAGGGCAACTCCAAGATATGAGAGGAAAGGAAAAGAAAGCGATCGCCAACAGTTGCCCTTTTTCTCTGCCCCGCCGTTTGTGGGAGAGTTTGCTAAGGGCGGGGGCGATCGACTCCCAGCAACGCTGGGCGGAGCTCTCTAACAAATCGATTAATCGGTTGGTGGGAGAACTTGCCAGAGGGGAATACGAGATTATCGGTAAGGGAGTTTTTAAGGAAGAGTTTGTCACTTGCGGCGGCGTCTCTCTTAAAGAAGTGAATTTTAAAACGATGGAAAGTCGCCTTTGCCCCGGACTTTATTTCGCGGGGGAGGTGTTGGATATCGATGGGGTAACGGGTGGTTTTAATTTTCAAAGCGCCTGGACTACTGGATGGTTAGCTGGAGGTGCGATTAACAATTAACAAGTTCCCAATTAGCAATTAACAAGTTCCCAATTAGCAATTAACAATTAGCAATTAACCATGACTACAGAAATACCAAACCTAGCCTATCTCGAATATCTTCCCTACATCGATGCCGAGGGAAAATTACCATTATCTCTCGAAGGGAAAATCGGTGTCTATGCAGTCTTCGATCGCGATAAAGTGCTGCAATTTGTTGGCTATTCTCGGAACATCTATCTAAGCTTAAAACAACATCTGGTGCGCCAGCCCCAACATTGCTACTGGCTCAAAGCACAAACCATAGACCGTCCCAGCCGTACTATTTTGGACAACATCCAACAAGTTTGGATAGCAGAAAATGACTCCATACCACCGGGCAATAGTTCGGCAGCAAATGAATGGAATCAACCCATCGATGTCAAACTGAAAATGACAGAGGAAGAAAAAATCCGCGAGGCAGAAATCATGGACGAAGTGGTAAAGGAGAAATTCTTAAGAGAGGTAGCTCGTCGGGTGGAAGCCGAGATTTTAGCAGAATTAAAAGCACGGGGAGTAGAAGAAGATATTCGCTTTAATCCTAAGTTAAAAACTAGCGGTTTATTGGATTTGAAATAATCAAATAGAACAGGCAAGATGCCTGCTCTACGGAGAAATAGAAAATTGACAAAAAGCTGGTTTTATTCAAAATTGAGATGTACCTTTTAACCTCGTCTTTCTCCCCGTTAAACTTTCCAACTTTTGCCGAACTTGACCAGAAGTAATTTGATTCAAAGGCATCCCAGAATTAATCGCCATGCCGACAGCAACGCCAATAGCTTGTCCTTGATAAACGTTTAACGTTTGAATTCTGCCCACCGCAGCGGCAATGCCAACATATCCAGAAGAACGCCCGACTATTGCTAAATTATTTACGTTTTTAGCTAAAGCACTTTCGATGCCAAAATTAAATCTGGGTAGGGGTAAATTGTTCGCTTGCAAACCGGTAACGCCGCCGCGAAAATCAAATTCGTAAGAAAAAGTACCGACAGAATTTTCCGGGGCAGTTCCACCGCGAAGAATTTGCGAAGTAGTTAAAGGTTTTACGACCTCGCGAATATTTAAACTGTGGCGGATATAAACTTCTGGAGGAAGAGTTAATTTTACATTTTTATTGCCAGACATTTTTTGCAGCCAATTCTCGAAAGCTTTCATTTCTGAGATAATTTCTGGAGTGGGTTTAAATTGATTTCTTTCTATTTCTCGTATTTTGTTCGTAGGAGCTTTAAATAGCAAACCGTTTAAAGAAAGCGAT
>CAZSTZ010000318.1:0-6158 GCA_964609515.1 uncultured bacterium
AGTCTGCCCCCTCTCCGCAAGTCTGCCCCCTCTCCGCAAGTCTGCCCCCTCTCCCCTGTCTTCCCCCTCTCCCCATTGGGATTGTCTAAATAAAAATTAAAATCTAAAATCTAAATGTGTCGCTTGCTAGGCTACCTTGGCCCCACCATTCAACTCGATCGCCTGGTTTGTCAGCCAGAACATTCCCTCATCGTCCAAAGTTATAAACCTCGGGAAATGAAAGAGGCCATCCTCAACGCCGATGGCTTTGGCATTGGTTGGTACGATCCCCAAGAAGACACCGAACCTTTTACTTATAGAAATATCCAACCTATTTGGAGCGATATTAACCTTCCTCAATTAGCTCGCTATATAAAATCAAACACAATATTAGGATATGTCAGAAGTGCTACTCCAGGTCAAGCGGTGGATTTAAGTAACTGTCAGCCGTTTACTTATAAAAACCTACTGTTCGGTCATAACGGATACATAGATAACTTTCGCAAAAGTCTGTATCGACCGTTGCGATCGCGCCTTCAAGATATCGCCTACGAAACTGTAAAAGGCAGTACGGACTCGGAACATATCTTCGGTTTATTAATAGACGAACTGACGGCGGGTTCTAATAAAGATATGGAAACAGCCATACTAGCTGTCTTAAAAGTATTAACCGAACTGGCTACCCTCCACCAGGTTAAATTCCTCGCCAACACGGTCATTACCGACGGACATCAGCTAATAGCTACCCGCTTTGCCAAAGATGCGATCGCGCCGACGCTTTACTGGCTTAAAGACGACCCCAACTTTCCCGAGGCGGTCATCGTCGCTTCGGAGCCCCTCTTCGAGGGCAAGTGGAACCTTTGCCCGGAACAGAGCATTATTACAGTCGGAGAAAACCTCGATATTCACATCGATCGCCTCTAGAGGAGCGTTCAAGAAACCCGGTTTTTTAGAAAAACCGGGTTTCTGAGATGAAGCCGCAGCTCAAAATAGGTCTGGTTCCGCGACAAGAAAACCCAACAACCGATAATCTATGAACTCCAAACAACTCCAAATGCGTTGCTTGATGGAAAAGTGCCGTCAAGGCACTCTTCAAATGTTTGCCGACATGGACTATGCTACCCTCAGCGCTCAACCCCATCCCGATTTTAGTCCTATAGGTTGGCATTTGGGGCATATCGCCTATACGGAAGCTCTGTGGTTGCTAGAAAAATTGGCAGGGATGCCGCCACTGTTTCCCGAAAGAGGTCAATTTTGGGCTGCTGACGGTTTGCCAAAAGGACAGAGGAGGAAACTGCCGCCCCTAGCAGAGATTCTGGAAATTCTGGAATTGGTGAGAAGTAAGGTATTTTTTTATTTGGAAACGGCACCTATAGAAGAGCAGGAACGTTTGTGGTGGTTTCTCCTGCAACATGAAAGCCAACACAGCGAAACTATTGCTTTGGTGCTGGCAATGCAGCAAGTTGGGGGTTGCCGCGAGTTGCCGATCGCTCCTTTGGTATCCCAGAAACCGGGTTTTTCCCTATCCCAGAAACCGGGTTTTTCCCTATCCCAGAAACCCGGTTTTTTGGAAAAACCGGGTTTCTCGACCGACTCCGAAGCATTGAAGATTCCTGCGGGGGAGTTCGAGATGGGTTGCGACTCTATTCGGGCTCTGGATAACGAGCGCTTGCCCCACCGGGTTTATGTGGATACTTATTTTATAGAACCTTACCCGGTGACTTGCGCCGAATATCGTCGGTTTATGGAGGGGGGCGGATATGGCGATCGCCGCTGGTGGTCGCCGGCGGGTTGGGAATGGTTGCAAGCTAACCCGGTGGATGCTCCGTTGTATTGGCGGGAAGAATTAGCAGATAGCCGGCATCCGGTTTGCGGCGTCAGTTGGTACGAGGCCGAGGCGTATTGTAACTTTGTCGGCAAGCGACTCCCCACGGAAGCGGAATGGGAGAAGGCAGCCAGTTGGGATCCTGCCACGGGAATTAAGAGGACTTATCCTTGGGGAGAGACGGAACCGGATAATAATAGGTGTAATTGCGATCGCGCTTTTGGAGGAACGACGACCGTGGGTTCTTTTTCCGAGGGGGCAAGCGCCTTAGGTTGCCAGGAGATGTTAGGGAACGTTTGGGAGTGGACTGCCAGTTGGTTTGATGGTTACGCCGGGTTCGAGCTTTTCCCCTATCGCGGTTATTCTCAAGCTTATTTCGACGGCAAACATCGGGTGTTAAAGGGTGGGAGTTGGACGACTCGACCGTGGGCTTTGCGGTGTAGTTTCCGCAATTGGTATTATCCGGGAGTGAGAGAGATTTTTGCCGGTTTTCGTTGCGCGTTGTAGCGCTAGATGGGTAATGGGTAATGGGTAATGGGTAATGGGATAACAGTAAGATGGCAAAAACATCTCAAATGTCGGTTTACCTATTACCTATTACCTATTACCTATTACCTAGTTTAAAACTCTTCAAACTTGCTAAAGCTTTGGGGTTGGAATCTGCGCCTTTTTCCATTAAAATTACTCCATCTCTAAAATCAACAATGCCATATCTACCCCAACCGTAAAGCTTATCAATTAAAGGCAAAATCTTTTCCAACCTGCGGCGATCGCTCTTAAAAGCAACCCCATACTTTCGCAACCGCCACAAGTCGGCAACAATATAATCTACTTCCCTAACCTCCCCGTCATCCCCGCGAAATTCGTATCTGGGAAACCGTAAAATTGCCCGCCGACTCGACAAGTGGGGAATAAAATAAGTCGTTGCCGCTACGCTGGCATCTCCCGGAATTTCTGCTAGCAAAGGTCGCATTTCGCCGACACGTTCCCACTGCCTAGTTATCGGCACATATACCCAAGGATTCACCGAATCTGGTACTATAAAATAAAGGGTTCGATTGGGATTTGAAGTAAAGGTAAAAAACAGCGACAAGCACAAACAAATTATCCAAAATTTCCTAAATTGTCGAGAAAGAATAGGAAATTTTAAAGGAACTGTTTCCCCTTCAAAAACTGGCACTTTAAATTCGGATTGTTTTTTACTCCACCACAAAATCGCCCCGTAAAATAATCCTGGAACCACCGTCATCGCATAGCGAATGGTAATAGCTAAAACCGATTCTCCTTTAGCAGAAAATAACTTGAGCAAAGGAAAACCAGCTATCATCCAAGCCGTCGGCGATACCGCTGGAACGAAAGCTAGGGGCAACCATTGACCGATTAAATATTTTAGCGTACCAAAAAAAGGAGTAAATATTTCTGTAACTAATACCCACGGTTGAGCAATCATGCCCCCAAGAATTTCTAAAGTTGAAGCTTCGTCGCCTTCTGCATATTGACCGAATCTTTCCATCATAAATCTTTCGGAAATGTCATCGGAAAATAGGGGCATGATTAGATTAGTTAAAAGCAAGATATAAACAAAGCTGAGAACGCAAATTATTAAGCCTTGTTTGGGATAGCGTTTGCTAGCAATTAAATAAAAACCGACGCCAAATAAGACTACTCCCGAATCTTCCCTCACTGCTAAGATTAAAATTGCTAACAGCCAAAACAAGCGCCACCAGCGTTTTTCCATCGCTAATAGCAAGCTAAAGACAAATAACGGTATTTGGCAGACATCGTGGAAGTTGGCCAGAGTCGGTCCGATAACGGCGTTGGCGCAATAAAAACTGACTGTTATCCCTGCTGCCAGAGATGGTTCGAGATCTTCTCTGGCGAGGATGTAGAGAACTATGCCTGCTGCGGTAACTAAGGTTACTTGTAAAACTGTTAGAGTTGCCGGAGATGGAAAGATAGCATAAATTGGCAGCCAGAGCAAGAGGGCGGGGGTGAAATGTTGGCCGAGGCGGTGATAATCTACCTCTGGCACTTGTGCTTGGTGAACTACGTTGGTAGAGAGGGCCGAAGAGAGGGAACTTTGGAAGAAGCGACCGTGGAGGTTGTTCCAGAAGACTTGGTTAAAGATGCCTTGGTCGTAGGAGGCGTAGAAAGAGTAGTAGCGGTGGAGGGTTAAGAGCAGACAGATGCCAAAGAAGGCGATGGCCGCTGTTATTACAATTTTGAGGGACCGATTTTTTGACCCGAAAATTATCATTGAAAGCCAACGCAATTAATAGGGGACTTGCCAGAAAGCGATCGCCCTTAAGATAGACGATCTATAAAACTCGGTTATTATAACTCAAAAAGTTGATTCTGTCAAAAAAATCGACAGGGGACGGCAAGAATTTCCCTAAGTAGGCACATTTGCGATAAAAATGTCAAAATATAAAGCAGATATTAAATTAAAAGATAAAAAAATTATTAGTGGCTGGCCTACCAACTAAGAATTGGCTTTCAACTCCTGAAAGGCAAACGGACTCCTTAAAAGGCCAGATACCAGTAAAGCGTAAATACTTAGTAGGAAATTTCGATGGTCAACTACTCTCTTGGAAAAGAAGATTTCAAACGCTTATCGGGCATCTTTAAAGAAGATTTGGAGGGAACTGCTAAGAGTGACATGGGCAAAGATGCACCTCTACAACTTTTGCTGTTTGTGGATAAGCGCCCGAGCTCCCAAGAAAAGATTCGAGAGCTTCGCCACTCCTTACACGAGTTGAAAAAAGAGTATCCCTTTGAGTTCGAGGCGATCGATGTAGGAGAACAGCCTTATTTGGCAGAGTATTTTAAATTAATCGCCACTCCAACCCTGATTAAAATTCATCCAGAACCCAGACAAACTTTGACTGGTACGGATCTGGTCGGTCAATTAAAACACTGGTGGCCCCGCTGGCAAGCAGCTATAGATGAATCCCATCAAAGTTGCAAAAGTGAGGAGGGGCAAGAGACTGGCGAAAAACTTTCGATTAATTCTATTGCTTCGGCTGCTGAGGCGATGCAGCTTTCCGACGAGATTTTTAATCTGAAGCAGGAGCGAGAACAGCTCCTCCTGCAGCTACGCTTTAAAGACCGAATCATTGCCATGTTGGCCCACGACCTGCGCAATCCCTTAACCGCTGCTTCTTTGGCCATCGAAACTATTCAATTGAGCGAAAACTCCCAAAATGGGCAAGGTGGGTATTCTCCCCAACTTACGGCTAATTTAAAAGCTCGCTTGCTCAGACAGGCAAGGGCCCAACTAAGGGCGATCGAGCGGATGATTACAGATATTTTAGAATCGGCTAAGGGCACTAATACCCAAATACAAATTCAACCGGGCAAGTTAAATTTAGGTCTCCTTTGCCAGGAGATTTTGACTGAATTAAAATCCAAGTTGAAGTCTAAATCGCTAAGATTAGAAACCGATATACCGCCGGATTTGCCCGATGTTTATGGAGATAGCGAAAGGGTGCGTCAAGTAATTGTTAATTTATTGGATAATGCCATAAAATATACTCCAGAAAAAGGAACTATTAATGTTTCTATTTTGGAGCGTACCAGCCAGAAAGTTCAGGTTAGTATCTGCGATAGCGGTCCGGGAATTCCAGAAGAAAATTGCGATCGCATCTTTGAAGATAACTTCCGACTGCAAAGAGATAGCCTGCAAGAAGGCTATGGCATCGGTCTGGCTTTATGTAAGAAAATTATCCGCTCCCACTACGGCAAAATCTGGGTTGACTCTAGTCTCAAAAGCGGCAGTTGCTTCCACTTTACTCTGCCAGTTTACAGATAATTAACAATTAACAATTAACAAGAACGCAATTAACAATTGACAATTAACTTTCTTGTAATTTAGCGATAATCTGGGTATTAGCTTCGGGAAAACTAAAACTTTCTAGTTCCTCTAAATTAACCCACCGAATTTCTTCGCATTCTCTGGGTTGGGGAATCCCTTGTAAGTGGCGACACTCGTAAACCTCTAGGGTTAATTTTAATTTGCTGTCAACATATTCTATGGTGACGAAATGTTTTTCTACCTCAATTTCAATTGCTAATTCCTCCATAATTTCTCTTTTAATGCAATTTTGAATAGTTTCGCCAGCTTCTAATTTGCCTCCAGGAAATTCCCACAAGCCGCCAAAGTTTCCCTTGGGAAGTCGCTTGTCAATTAAAATCTCGCCTCGTTCGTTTTTAATAACAGCGACCCCAATAATTTTATGAGGTAATGTCATTGTTAATTGTTAATTGTTAGTTGTTAATTGTTAATTGTTAGTTGTTAATTGTTAGTTGTTAATTGTTAGTTG
Organism: uncultured bacterium; assembly: GCA_964609515.1. Taxonomy (GTDB): domain Bacteria; phylum Cyanobacteriota; class Cyanobacteriia; order Cyanobacteriales; family Microcoleaceae; genus CALKCV01. The sequence continues at coordinate 6,127 of CAZSTZ010000318.1, forward strand.
TTAATTGTTAGTTGTTAATTGTTAGTTGTTAA
>CAZSTZ010000319.1:0-6123 GCA_964609515.1 uncultured bacterium
TTGGGAATTGGGAATTGGGAATTGGGAATTGGGAATTGGGAATTGGGAATTGTTAGTTGTTAGTTTTCCCATTACCCATTCCCCATCACCATTTAAGATGCAGAGGAAAACTTTTTATCGAAGGCTTCTCTAGTGGGAAAAATCTCGAAAACTCGGTCCATACTTGTAAGCTCAAACAAGATTTTTATTTGCTCGTTAATCGAACAAACAATTAATTGACAGCCAGCAGCTCTAACTGTTTTCAACGCTAATACTAAAGCCCCCAAACCAGAGCTATCCATAAATGTTACGTCTTTAAAATCGATTAAGACTATATCTGCTCCAGCTTCTACCTGGTCGTTAATGTCTTTGCGAAATTGGCTTGACTTGGTGCCATCTAAAATACCGGTCGGTTGAACTATTTTAATTACAGGGCTCATATCTCCAAGAAGCTATTGTTTGAAATTATTACTTCGACTAAGCCAGTATAGCCTAAATCTCAACTAAGAGCCAAATTATGTTTTGAGCTGGTCCCACAATGGCAATACTGCTATAGCAATCCTATTTTAGTTGTGTCCAAACATCTGATGATTTTCGGGAATGGCGAATGGCGAATTGCGAATGGGCAAGAGTTTCGAAGTTTTTTTCTACTTTTTAACTTTTTACAACCTGTTTGGGATGGCTATAGCGGGACTTAAAAATGCCGCTTTTTCTTGGAGTATAACTAATAGTGTTAAATCCTCTCCTACTCATACAGGACTTACTTTGGCCCGATACAACAGTTTTTCCCCCTGTCGATAGCCAGCATAGCGAACTCTTACCCTAGCTCCCACCCCAGCAGTTCCCTCCATCAACTGATGCAGCTTCGGATCGTAAGCAACCTCAGACCCTACGGGAGCGATCGCCTCGATACCCCATTCTGCCATCAACCGCTCCACCGGACGCACCAAAGGCAATATCTTCGCCGCCGACAGTTGGGGATTTTCTGTTGCTTTATAAGCAGCAGTGGGCCATTGCAACAACCAAGATTCCAAAATTTGCAAGCTCGATCGCTGAAACTCCTCCATTAAAGCCCCCCGCTGTCTTTCCATCTCAGCTTGTAACTGCTGGTATTCAAGGGCGATCGCTTCTGGTGGCGCTTGGGATGATTCCACCGCATCCGGGGCCAAAGCGGCCAACAATTCGGCCAAAGAAATCCCCAAAGCCCGACTAATTTTAAGCAAATACTCAACCCGAGTCTGCAAAACCAGCCCCCATCGCAGCCTAACTAACTGCAACTCGTCCACCCCGGCTTTTTGGCTCAATTCTTTGAAACTAGAAAACCCCGCCAGTTCCATCAACCGTTGCAACTGGAGGGCGCAATCTTGAAAATGCCGATTCATCAAAAAAGATTCGGTTTATAGGTTTATAAATTTGCCGATTCTATTGTAAAAGACTTCTGAGCATCCAAGCAGTCTTCTCGTGTACCTGCATCCGCTGGGTCAACAGGTCGGCAGTGGGTTCGTCGCTGGCCTTCTCCACTGCGGGGAAAACCGATCGTGCGGTACGAACCACTGCTTCTTGACCTTCAACCAACAAGCGAATCATCTGTTGGGCATCGGGCACTTCTGTGGTTTCCTCGATGGAACTGAGTTCGGCAAATTGGCTGTATGTACCCGGGGCGGGGAACCCTAGAGACCGAATTCGTTCGGCAATGCCATCTACTGCTGTAGCCAGTTCGGTATATTGCCCTTCAAACATCAAGTGGAGGGTCTGAAACATCGGACCGGTGACGTTCCAGTGGAAATTGTGGGTTTTCAGGTACAGGGTGTAGGTATCTGCTAGCAGTCTAGATAGTCCGTCTGCTATCTCTTTTCTGGTTGCTTCGTCGATACCGATGTTTATTGGTGGAGCTTGTTCTACTGCCATAATTTTCTTAGTTGAATCAATTACAAAGGGCTAATTGCTAACGGCTAATTCTTTAAAAATTAGCAATTAGCAAAATTATCTCAGGCCAGGTGCATTCTGAGAACCGATTTTGGTGCTTTGCGGACTTTGCAGCGAATGGTTCGATGGCCCAATCCCTGGCAGGCTTCGTATCTGTGACATCCAGAGAACCCGTAGTATTGCCCATCGACTTCTAAGATGTCGATGGGCTCTTGCAGGCCTATTTCTTTGATGGACTCCATCAATGCCGCTACTTTCCTCTTGTCGTTGGTTCGCGGTAGGGGGCGTTTGATTTGCTCTATGGGGATGTCTTGGATTTTCACGATCTTTTTTTTTCTTTTTTTCTTGTTTTTCTTGTTTTTCTTGTTTTTCTTGTTTTTCTTGTTTTTATTTACATCATACTCGTAATGATTTTGATTTGACAAGTATGATGTCATGGTTCCTTGACATTTGCTTTTGAAAAATCAAAAATTGGTCTTTTGACAAATATGGGATGCTCCCGTTTATGGAATATCCCCCACCTCCCGTTTAATTTATAGCACTTTTGATAAATCAATTTCCCTACAGTTACCGTCTAAATCGTTATTTTAATATATCTTACTTTATCCGAGTTGTATAGTCCGAACCGGCAAAACTGACGTGCTCCCGTTTTTGAACCGAAAACCTCTGACCTCTGACCTCAATTAGCTAGGAGCAACTCCAGTCGGGACGTAATTTTTGAGCGTCGCGCAAATAGGGGTGATGAATTACTGTTTGTTTTTCGCAGAGGTTTACATGAATCAAAAATCTGATACAACGTTCTAAACTGCCTCTGACGTACATTTGCTGCACGTCTAATAAAGGTACCTTATCCCAATGGGGTCGTTGGCGGGCGATCGCAGCCGGATATATAGCGTCTAAATCTCTAGTGACTGAGAAAGTCGCGCTAATAATTTGCTCTGGCTGTAAATTATTGCGCTTTTCCAATTCGTCTAACAGTTCCGTTACTGCTTCTGTCATTGCTTCGACGGTGTTTTCCGAGACAGTTGTTGCCCCGCGAATTGCTCGAACTTGCCACGCCACGCCAACATCCTCCATAAATGAGTAGGTTTTAGATTACAGTTAAGGTCGATACAGCCATAAGGGCAGACCGCTGGTAGTCACTTCAAATTCTACCCAATTTAGGGCAGCAGACACCCGAGACGAACTTTCGCTACCTCCTAAAACTCGACTCCAGAGCGGTTTGGGTTTTTCCAAGGTGTTGCACTCGGTTTTCTCGGGGTCCAGTCCGGCTAATTCGCAGGCCCACCTGCGGGCATCTTCTTCGGTACCCAGGCGATCGACAATTCCCAATTCTACGGCTTGCTGCCCGGTAAAGATCCGACCGTCGGCAAAAGTTTTGACCGTATCGAAGGCCAAATTGCGGGCTTCGGCCACGGTTTGGACGAATTGTTGGTAGCTGGTGTCGATTAAAACTTGGAGAATTTCTTTCTCTGGGTCGGTCATTTGGCGATCGAAGGCCAAAATATCTTTATATGGCCCAGATTTAACGGTTTTGAAGGAAACTCCCACTTTTTCTAAAAGGCCTTCGAGGTTGTTTCCCCGCAGAATTACGCCGATGCTGCCTGTAATGGTGCCGGGGTTGGACATTATGTGTTGGCATCCCATGGCTACATAAACTCCCCCAGAGGCGGAGATGTTGCCAAAACTGGCTACTATTTTCACGGTTTCTCCCAGTTTTTGGAGGGCCTTATAGATTTCCTGGGAGTCCGCTACCGTCCCTCCGGGACTGTCTATCCGCAGTAAGAGGGCGGGATATTTTCTTTCTTTAACGGTTTCTAGCGCTTCGAGGACGCGCTTGCGAACGTCGCTGGCAATGAGGCCAACGATTTCTATGCGAGCTATTTGTTTGCGGTATTGGGGCTTAAATGGCCAAATCATGCTGGACTCTAACTTGATTGAATATCTCTAGTTTGCCGCATTCCTTGGGGGAGCGATCGCCATAAGTCGGTCAAGAAACCCGGTAACTCATGACGAGTACTCATGACGAGTACTCTAAAAAGTTGCTGTTTTGAGCATGAGGTGAATTGTCGGCGATCGCTTTTTGTGGTTTTGAGCGGTTGAGAAACCCGGTAATTTCGGCAAAACCGGGTTTCTGAGATGCCTGAGTATGAGTATCAGTATGAAGAAAAGCCGATTTGAAATATTTGTTAACAAAAATACATATTAAGTTAAAATTTGTTTATAAATTGAAAAGAAGCTTTTTTTTAAAAAACGACAAAAAATGCAATTAAAACTCACAGATAACAAATTACCTTTTGGAGCGATATTACTAATAGCGCCATTTTTCTTCTGGGGAACGGCGATGGTAGCGATGAAAGGAGTTATCCCGAATACGACGCCGTTATTCATGGCGGGGGTGCGAGTAGTGCCTGCGGGTATATTACTTTTGTTAGTTGCCGCGCTCCAGGGGAGGAAACAACCGGACAGTTGGAAAGGGTGGTTGTGGATTAGTATATTTGCCCTAGCGGACGGGGCGTTGTTCCAGGGATTCCTGGCCGAAGGGTTAGTGAGAACGGGTGCCGGTTTGGGTTCGGTAATGATAGATTCTCAACCTCTAGCAGTAGCGATACTGTGTTTGTGGTTGTTTGAAGAGCGTATAGGTATATGGGGCTGGTCGGGATTGGCGATGGGACTGTTTGGCATTAGCTTGATAGGACTGCCGAACGAATGGATTGTCGGTTTGTTCTCTCCAGAGACGGCGGCGGCATCGACAGGAGTCGGACAATTGTTACAAGGCGGGGAATGGTTGATGTTGTTAGCATCGCTATCGATGGCGGTGGGTACTGTATTAGTGCGTTGGGTTTGTAAGTATGCGGATCCGGTAGTGGCGACGGGTTGGCATTTGATAATCGGCGGGTTGCCTTTGTTTGCGCTATCGGCGGGGTTTGAGTCGGAGCAGTGGATAAATATAGATACGTCCGGTTGGGTGGCGATGGCTTATTCTGCGGTATTTGGCAGCGCGATCGCCTACGGTTTATTCTTTTATTTTGCCTCCAGGGGCAACCTCACCAGTTTGAGCGCCTTAACTTTCCTCACTCCAATATTTGCTTTATTATTTGGCAACCTATTTTTAGGAGAAGTATTGAGTCATTTACAGTCCTTTGGAGTTGGGTTGACTTTAGTCAGTATTTATCTGATTAATCAACGGGATGTTTTGGCGGATAAATTTAGTTTTAATCGGGAAAAAGAAGAGGAGAAATTATTGGGAAAGTCCGAGAATAAAGCAGTAGAATTACCAGTGAAAGCACGAGTAAAAGAATTAGAAGGATAATGTAGGAGAAGCACCGCGCACCAACTCCTTTTCTCCACATATTAAGAAGCCCGGTTTTTCCAAAAAACCGGGTTTCTGAGTTTTTCCAAAAAACCGGGTTTCTGAGTTAGCAACCAAAAACTTGACAAAAGCTACTCAATTAACTAAACTAAAGTAAGGTACTGGAGGGCAACAGCCACCAAAATCCTAAAAATAGACCTATTTATTCAGCAGATTACTAACTACCATGAATCAACTAAGCGATTCCGACAAAATGTTATTAGAGAAGTTCCAGCAACTCTCATCCCAACAACGTCAAAATATCCACGACTTTATCGATTTTTTGTTAAGTCAAAATCCCTGGGTAAGTAACGGCGAAGAGGAAAAACAGGTTTCCTTTTATGAGGCGAATAAAGAATTTGCAGGAGCTCTTGATGGTCTGCCCAGCGACTTATCAACTAATAAAAAATATTTAGAAGCCCTTGGTAAATAATGAACAAAAAAGTGATTATAGACACGGGTGTTGTAGTAGCTTATTTAAGCAAAAGCGATAAATTTCACGAGTGGGCAAAAAGCGAGCTAAACAAAATTAACGCTCCTTTATTAACTTGCGAAGCAGTTATCGTCGAGTCTTACTTTTTGCTCAAAAACACTTATGGAGCCGTAGATTTAATTTTTTCCTTATTAAGGACAAAACAGATTGCGATTCCTTTTTCTCTAAGTAGTGAAATGGCAGAAATTGAAGCGTTAATGAAACGCTATGAAAACGTACCGATGTCGGTGGCGGATGCGTGTTTAGTGAGGATGAGCGAGTTAATTCCTGGGAGTGTCATTTGGGTGCATCTCAATGCAAGTAAAAACCCAAAAATTAAACGCTTTTAGGGAACGGGGAACGGGGAACGGGGAACGGGAAAAGAGGGAACGGG
>CAZSTZ010000320.1:0-6103 GCA_964609515.1 uncultured bacterium
ACTTCGCTCTTATCTGTATTCCCGTCGTAAACTACTGTTAGCACCCAGCCGCGTTCGGGATTTATTCTATCGGGAGCATAGATGGGCTCCACTGGATAACGATTTTCTCCCAAGTCGGCCTCGGTGAGGGTGCCGGTTTGGTAGTCGAAACGAGCGATCGCCCCAAACCACTCCTTACCAATCTCCTCCCCTCGCCGTAGCATCCCAAAATAAGTATAGCGCCACGGTTGCCCGACTTCCTCTTGCGGCACTACTGGAAACTCGCAACAGCGCCCCACCGCCTGCTGCATATCTATAACTTTGCCGGTTCGAGGATTTAATCGCATCTGCCAGAGAGTTCCATGAGAACGAGTATGAGTTTCCCCCGTGGGAACTTCCCGCAAATATTCGTTAGTTTCTGCAAAATTGCGAAAGCGCACAAAATCTAATCTCACCATTCCGTCAGTTTCCACGCAAGCGTTGCCGAAATGCCACTGGAACCAAGGATCGGTTTCCCCGCGACTGACTACTTCCATCGTGTCGCGATCTACTACTATTATCTTAGTGCCCTTCTGGGGCCGCCATTCAAAAGCATCGGCGTAACAAGTCCGTCCCAGAAGCAACGGTAACACTCGCAACTGCATCGGCGGTACCAAAAAAATGAGATACTGCCCCGCCATCGCGAAGCTGTGTAAGATGGGAAAACTATCTAGCTTGAGTTCTCCTTTCTGGATGACTTTTCCAGAGCGATCGCTCCTAAATAAATCGATAGTAAAAGTCGCCTCCATGCCGATGTTATAAATATCTCCCGTTTTGGGATCTCTGAGAGGATGAGCGGTATAAGGCAATCCCACGCCCAGGGGACCCAAATCGTTTGTACCGATAGTTTCCAGAGTTTCTAAATCCAGAACGTAAGGATTACCTCCCTCCCACAAAGCCCACAAACGGTCGGGCAAAGCCATAACCGAAGTATTGGCTGCATTTTTGACAGGAATATTTTTGCTTAACACGCTAATCCAGTAATTCCAGACCGGTCCTGGATAGGTCATGCCGTAGTTAGCGTAGAGAAAGCGATCGGCGATCGCTTCCGCACAATAGCCTTTGGTTTGAACGAAACGATAGATACCAGTAGCCCCTGCATCGGTAAAATTGACCGCGAGAATCGCCCCGTCCCCATCGAACCAGTGACCCACGCGCCGCCCCCCTCGTTCCAGTCTGCCGGGACCGTTACGATAGAGAGTACCGCGCAACCCTTCCGGTATTTTACCCGACAAAACGGGTAAGGGCGCGAGGTCAAATTCCTTCGCTGCCGAAAGAATTGCCCCCGCCCAGGCTTTTTTGTTGGATTGTGGATTAGTGGCGATCGCCATTTGTCTCTGCCCCATACTAATTTTTAAAAAGTTTAACACAGTTCGTAGTAATCGCTTTAGCGATTCGATCTACATCGCTAAAGCGATTACTACGAGCATTAAATTTAATCATCTCGCATCCAGCGAAAAACAGAAGATATGGCGCGATCGATAAAATTATTTGGTCTTTCTTCCAGTAATTTCCGTTGAGCTTTATCCCGTTCTAATTCCAATTCCGCAATTAATCTTTCCCCTTTTTGTTCGCGAATAAGATTAACTAAATAATCGTGGGCTAGTTGGTAGCGATCGTCCGGTACGTCTGGTATTAATAACACCAAACCCGAAGCAACTAAAACTTCCAAAACTTCCTGTATTTTCTTAGTTTCACTTGATAAATCTTCTGCCAGTTGGGAAGTTGTTTTGAGCGGACGAATACCATTTTTTTCTGTCAGCGAGTACAAAAGTAGGGTTGCTAAACGTTCCTTTTGAAAACCGCAATCTTTGATGTATTTTTCTAAAAAATTATCCACTAACTGCTGTTTGGGATTATCTCCAATTTGGCGATATTGTTCTAAAGTAGTAATAGCCCGGGATTCCAATTCCGCCCCTACTAATTGCAACTCTATCGGGCGGACTTCTTGCATTTCTAAAACTAAATCTTTAACTGCTTCATCAATTAAAGCTGGTTCTAAATTTAAGCCCGCCGTTTCAGTTAAACTTTGAATCAGACTTTTCGCACGTTCTGAGGAAAAATTCCCCAAATAGTAAATAACTTCTTTAGAGAGAATTTCATAATTGATGATTTCTTCTAAATTAGTCAGGCGATCGCCCTCCAATAAATAATGCAAAAAGTCGGTTCGCATCGACAAAATAACTTTTACCGAACTCAGACTCAAACAATCTCGTAAAAACTGATAAAAAGGCAACCTTTGTTCTAGTTTGGTGCAAACTAAGAAAAACTCTTCAAACTGGTCAAAAATTAATACTTTTAAACTATTTTGCTGGTTATTTTTTCGCAGATTTTCTAAGACGCCTCCCAGGTTCCAAGTAGTAGGATCCGGTTCTCGCAACCAATCGGTATAAACCCGCAACATTATCGGCAAAATCGCTACATCATCTATAGCTTTTGGTTGCAACAACATCGGCAGCAAACCTGCATTGAGCAAAGAACTTTTGCCCGCGCCAGACTTACCATAAATAACGGTTAATTTGTGGCGATCGCTCTTAATTCTCCCCAGCAAATTATTAACATCTTGGAGGCGATCGCTAGCCTCAATTTCCCTAGCAACTACCCCGTTAGCAACCGAGTTTTGTGGGGTTGGTAGCTGAAGAATCCCAAGAAAAGCTCGCATCCCATATTGATGTTCTATTTTCAGCTTTTCTTCTTTAATTGTAGCAGCTTTTCCGTATTTATCTTGGTCGAAATAAAGCTTCTTTAACGCCTTTAAAATTTGCAAATAAGTATCTAAATCCTGGTTTGGTTCTGTTTTTTGCCGCGCCGCTTCCAAACGTTCTACAGTTGCCTCCCACTCCTGCAATTCCTCTCGGGATTCCGCCAAAAGCGCCAGATAAGAATTTTCATCGCTGCTACCTTCCCAGCGATCGCCAAAAGATTGATTTTGAATCGCTAAAGCTAACTCTGCTAATTGATTGGCATGAGCCCATTTAGACCGATGCATTGCCGCTTCGGCTAAAAAACCATAATCTTTAGCCACTTGGTCTTCGGAACCATAAGTAATATGCAAATCTAAAGCTTTTTGCGCTATTTCTTGCAACTCTTCATAAGCTTCTAATTGCTGCAATACTTCAGCTTTTTTGCTAATAAATTTAGCAACTAAATCTTGACGTTGTGCCAGTTCAAATTTTTCTAAAGATTCCCCAAAGATATTTTTAGCTACTACCAAACAATCCTGTTTTTTGGTTTCCGAACCATCCCGAGCTAAACCGCAGTAACAGAGGCCGAGATGAAAAAACACCGCCCCTTGTTTCTGGAGCAAACTATTCAAATCTACGTTCTCTTCTATTAACTCGGTTTTAGCTCTCTTTTGCAGCGAGTTTAGGCTTTCTTCGTAGTTTTTGATGGCAGCTTGTAGGCGATCGCTCTCGTAATTATGCCGACCGATAATCAATTCTAAATCGGCTTTTTCCGACAGAGATAACTCTGTTTTAATATTTTCCAGTTCGGCTATTGCTGCTTCTAATTCAGCTTGTCTGTCGCCGATAATTTCTGATAGGGGCTGAAACTGACTGGCCCTAGTATTAAAAACATTAGTAAATACAAGCTCGGCAAAATTTTGGAGCAGTTCGATTGAGGAATTAGGATTAGGCATACCCGTATTAGCAATTAACAATTAACAAAATTGAGATGCACCTGGTCACTATCTTTAGCTAAATTATGACAGAATACAGCCATCGAGCAATTTACTTAAGACTTTTAACCGTTAACCAATGACTGCTACCGCTTTGTTACCTAAAACTTGGACTTGGCAAGGTTGGCCTATTTGCTATCAAGCACTCGGAGATAAAGGGCCAGCCGTTGTCTTCGTACATGGTTTTGGCGCCTCCTGGGGGCATTGGCGGCAAAATATGCCCGCCCTTGCTGCCCGCTGTCGCTGTTATGCCATCGATCTAATTGGGTTTGGGGCCTCGGCTAAACCTGCCCCCAACACTGAAATTGCCTACAACTTTGACACTTGGGGCCAGCAGCTCGCCGATTTTTGTCGGGAAGTAGTGGGAGGGCCAGCTTTTTTAGTCGGTAATTCTATTGGCTGTATTGTAGCGATGCAGGCTGCTGCGGATAATCCAGAGATAGCTTTGGGAGTGGTTATTATTAATTGCTCTCTGCGGTTGCTCCACGATCGCAAGCGAGCTACTCTCCCTTGGTATCGTCAATATGGCGCAAAGCTAGCACAAAAGGTGCTGAAAGTCAAGATAATTAGTCAATTATTTTTTAAACAGTTAGCTACCCGTTCCACCGTCCGTAAAGTTCTCTTGCAAGCTTACAAGCGCCCCACGGCGGTAACAGAAGAGTTAATCGAGATTATTTTGAAACCGGCGGGCGATCGCGGCGCGGTAGAAGTCTTTGTCGCCTTTACCACCTATTCCCAAGGCCCCCTAGCCGAAGATTTATTGCCCCAGTTAACCTGTCCCGTTCTTATTCTCTGGGGCACCGAGGATCCATGGGAACCTATTGAAATGGGACGGGAATTTGCCAAATTCGATTGCGTCGATAAATTTATTCCCCTTGAGGGCCTGGGCCATTGTCCCCACGACGAAGCCCCAGAAATCGTTAATCCCATTCTAGAAGAATGGCTAATTAACAACTAACAACTAACAATTAACAACTAACAATTAACAACTAACAACTAACAATTAGCAATTAACAAAAAGCGTTTAACTCTTGGTTTTTTAAAAATTGAGATGCTCCCTTGCCTTTTGCATGCATGCCTCTTGCCTACTTCTGCAAGAAGTCTATTGCTTCCCAATTAACGAAATCTTCTAATAAACTTTGGTAGCCCCTAACGTTAGGATGAAGACCGTCGGGGCATAAGCGCGATCGCCCCCACTCTTCTCCTCGTTCCAACCACATCTGAAAAATATCCAGATAAGGAACTCCTCTTTGTTCGCAAGCAATTCTGGTTGCTTCTTTGTAGCGTTTTTGGTCGGCGTGGCTGTAATAAAAACAATCCAAAAACGGCATTTTACTCTCATCTACCGGCACCATACCGACAAACAATACCGGGCAAAGTTCTAGAGCTTCATCCAATAACTCAGCCATCTTAAGTTGAAATTCATCAAACTCGGTATATTGCTTTCCAGTGGCCCGTCCCAGTCTGGCAGAATCGTTTACTCCCACCGATAAAATAACCAAATCTGGATAGCGATTTCTTAATTCGCCTCTCTGGCGAAATTCTTGTTCCAATCGTTCTTTAACCTGGATGACTCCATTTCCCCGAATGCCCAAATTATAGAGGGCGTGACCCGGACTTAACGGATGCATCCACTTACGCCGCAGTTGTTCGACCCAACCTCCTGCTACTGGGTCTCCATATCCATAAACCAGACTATCCCCAAGAGCGATTATCCTTTGAGGTTGTCGGTGTTTCTTACTAATTGAAGTTGAAATTTGTGGCATAGACCGACGAGTTCCACTTTAGCTTTGGACTTGAGGCTGAGAGCCAGAATCTAGTTCATCTCTTTTCTTTAGACTCTGAGGGTGCAGCTCGACCTTAATTATATCAAGGGAACTTCTTAACAAAATGTTACTCGCAAACAGAATCCTAGCTCTAATGCAGCCCTGGCCTGTTTTTCGAGATTTATTAGACCTCTCCAGAAAAGATGATGAAACCCTTGGTATTAAAGCCTCACAATGGTAATTTTTGCAGAGGTCTATTGGGAACACGTCAGTTTTGAAAGAAACCAAAGATTTAACGCTTTTTGGGAATGGGGAACGCGGTAATCGTTCCTTGTCGTTTTTGACGACTTACAAATATGACGCGATCCCGGTCTATTAGGGGGAAATTTCTTACAAGTCTATGACTTCAATCCTGAGAAAGTACACCTAGCAGCTATTGTGGATTGACATCCTCTCCGCTCTAAAGAGACGGAGATTCCTCTGTTGTCTAATCAAATAAGTTTAGTTGATTAGACTCAGGTTGGGTTGACATTTCATTGAAGTCAGCAACCTTTTTACGAATCGCACACGTCTTCTCGATGTCCGTTTTTTTACTGTGTCCGGTTGCCCCTCGGCCACTTCTTGAAATAAATCTAGTTGT
>CAZSTZ010000321.1:0-1553 GCA_964609515.1 uncultured bacterium
TGAAAAAGGTTATATGTTGGGTTCCGTTTCACTTCACCCAACCTACAAGAAAATGGTGAAGGTATTGATTAAGAAACCCGGTTTCTTTATCTTTGAGAATAAGAAACCGGGTTTTTGTTTTTTTGGGGGGGGGTTTACGGGACTGACGGGGCTCGAACCCGCAACTTCCGCCGTGACAGGGCGGTGCTCTGACCAATTGAACTACAGTCCCTTTATTAATAGTCCTTCTTTCGGAGCCATGTACTATTGTGCATCCTCTTTCTAGATTTGTCAAGGGAATTTAAAAATTTTTTTTTGCAGAGGATATTTATCAAAGTCTGCACAAGCTAAGAACTATATTTATCAATTGTTGGGGCGCTGGGAATGATTTTGCTTTGTCCTGCTTTTAGCTGGATAAGAGGGCCAGTTTTGTCTAATATCTAAAGCTTAAAAACTAAAAATTGGGTCACTTGGAGGAAATTAAAATTATTATCGCTGACCAGGACCAGAGATGGCCTGCCATCGGCCAAGATTGGGCCAAAAGTCATGCCTTCGATATTATCCAAGGTAATGCCCAAGTTATTTAAGTCCAAAAGGAGTTTTTTGCGTGCGGGAACAATTTGGGCCATGCTTTGCTGGAGGTTATCGATGTGTTGGATGTTAGTTGCTCCCTCCAGAGAGATGTCGAACAGTTTAATAAAATTACCCGGCCCCACGGAAAAAGAACGCTCCAAACCGAGCAGGTGGCGATCGCTTAAGGCAAGAAGTTCCACTAAACCATTAGTCATAAAACCACCTTCGCTGGTGGAGGCGGCGGCGATGGGTTCGGTAAGATAAAGATATTCTTCTTGAGGTTGGTAATTATTCAAATCGTACCGCCAAATACGAACGGGAGTTCCCGCAGTTAAAGTTGCTTCTTCTCCATCTTGAAATAAAGCATTTTCGGTGGCGGCGAAGAGAGATTTTTTATCGGGGGTTAGGGTCAAACTTTCTAGGGATAAATTATTTCTAATGCCGCTGTTTGGTTTGATTAAAATTTTATCTGGTAAGGGCAAGCTGCGGAGATATTTACCATCTAAAGAAAACTGTTTGATGAAAGGTTGAATTTGACGGTTGACATCTCCTTCGGAACAGATAAATAAAGAATTGTCAGTAAATGCGATTCCTTCCGGATCGAGACTTAATTCTGGGAAGGGTTTGCCGCTTTCATCTAAGAGAGTCGTAACGTCGATAAAAGCGATGTCTTCTTCTGAGAAGTAATTTTTTGAAAGGTCGATTTTGAGGGTGTAAAATCTGGCTGGTGCTTTGCTGCTGCGGTCGTCGGAGATGGCGTAGTAAAGTTGTTTTTCGGGATTGTAAGTAATGCCAGAGAGGCCGCCGACTTGGGTATTTTTGAAGGTAAAATCGACACCAAATAAGCCTTGACCTAAGAAAAAAGGCGGGTCGGGAGTAGAGGCGATCGCTAGCATATTGGCTAGAATTACTGCGATAATTCCTAACAACAAACTGAGAATTAGTTTAGAAAACCAACGAATTTTTCTCATGGCTATTGATTTTTATTTATTAATTGTTAA
>CAZSTZ010000321.1:1653-6061 GCA_964609515.1 uncultured bacterium
TTAATTGTTAATTATTAAGAAAATCTTCCAACCATTGTTTAACGGAATAAGTAGCATAACAATCATCTTCATTGTAACGAACAATGGCATCTAATACGGAGCGATCGCCGGTTTTTAACCATTCTTCGTACCAACAAACGGACTGAGCGCCGTTAGCATTTTCATCTCGCCACTGAAAACCGAGCCAAGGAGCGATATTTTTGAGAGCGTAACTTTCTACTGGCAAAGTTACAGTTTCCCTGACCAACTTATGGATATCAACGCATCTTTTAAGTAAAGGTTGCCATTGATAAGAGGGAGTATTGTAAACCTTAGCCAAACGTTTAATCGTTTGAGTTTCGTATTCGCAAAAATGATAAATTGGGGCGATGGGATATTGCCAAAATAACTTTAATAATTCTTGCCAAATTGCTTCTTCTTCCGCCGGATTTTCTGCCAGCATCACCTTAAATTCTTGAGTATTTTTGCGATTATCTGCTACTAAAACTCCGTGTAAATAATCTAAGTTATTTTCCGGTTGGGCTTCGATATCGAAATAAAGCTCTACCGGGGCAGAAAATAAGCGAGGTAATTGATAGCGAGTCAGTGGTAAAGGTTCGGGAAAATTAGCGATTTCCCATTGTTTAACGGTTAATTCCCAACTGTGAAAAGGTCGATTTTCTAAGACGGATTTAGCTTGTAAAACTACTCGTTCGGCAACGGTATCGGCGAACTCCGGGTAAATAGCTAAAACTTCTGGTTTGACATTAGCAAGAGAATCTAAAGTAGTCAAATTCAGACTTTTTAAGATAGCATAACGACTGGGGGTTACTCCCGGAATTAAAGAAAGATGTTGTCGAGAAGAAGCCAGGGCATGACAGCTACTATGCCAAGTACAAAGACTGCACTTTTGCCGAGAAATAAAAACCTCTGGTTCTTGTTTGGAAGCTAACATTTCGATTAACTCGGAAACGGCAGTTTCCATTTGAGGCAGTCGCAGTTCCAGGTTAACGGCAAAGGGGTTTTTGTGGCGAAAAATCAGCCAGGCGGTATCGGGCCGGGTTTCTTGGACGGAAGCTAAGATTTGAGCGTGAAAAGCGGCCACTAATTGATATTCAGCTTTGGGCCGCTTGCCGAGTTTGAGGTCTGCAGGAACGTAAGACCAATCTCCAAACCGAGAGGGTTTGGGTTGTTTGACGAGCAAGCGGGGCCTGCTAATGAGGGTAAGGGGTTCGCCTTGGGGGGAGAGGCAGGACATCTGTAGGATGCCTCGATAAAGGAGTTCGACCCCTTGTTCCATTAAAGTTAAAGTAGCTTCTGCCCCGGCGTTCCAATCTCCGCGAGGATAGTCTGGTTTATGATAGATTTGGTTTTCTAAAAAACTCGAATCAAAAGCTAAACTATCTTCTATTAGTTTGAGGAGAAAATCGCTTTTGGGGTCTTGTTCGAGGCGATCGCCATAAACTTCTAAGAATGTTTGTCGCTGGCAGCGTTGAAATGAAAGTAGTTGCGTGTCGGTTAATAACATTAGGAATTGTTAATGGTCAATGGTCAATTGTTAATTGTTAATTGCGAATTTACCATTAACAATTGACAATTAACAAAAAGCATAAATATTTGTTAACAACTAAAATAAAATTGCCATACTATAAACAATGCCATTAAATAAAAGAAAACAGAACTTAACAAGTCGATTGACGGTACTTTATATTGCCGGACTGAGCGCCATCGCTGGCATTTTTATGATAGAGCAGGTTTTGGTGGAGCGATCGCTCCAATACCAATTTACTAGCTCCCGAGTTATCAACATCGCTGGCAGGCAGCGAATGTTAAGTCAGAGACTTAGCAAAGCAGCGTTGGCCCTAAAATTTCAAACCGATCCAAACCTACTGGCGAGACGAGAAGAGGAACTGCGGGAAGTGGTCCAATTATTCCAAAAGTCCCACGAAGGATTGCAAAATGGGGATGAGGAATTGGGACTGCCTGCCAATAATAACAGTCCCGCAGTTCAAAAGATGTTTGCCGAGCTGGAAGAGGACTACCAACCGATAATTGAGGCCAGTGGAGAATTGCTGGTTCGGTTGGAGGAGGGTTCTAGTAATGGGGCTATTTCTGCCTTGGTAGAAAAAATACTCGTCCATGAGGGCTCTTTCCTCAAGCAAATGAACGACATTGTTTTCCAATACGATCGCGAGTCCCAAGAGCAGGTAGTTCAAACTACAAGTCTCGAACAAATATTGTTTGCTATTGCCTTGTTAGTATTGTTAGGAGAAGGAGTGCTAGTATTTAGACCGGCGGTACGAAGGCTAGAAGTATATATTGGGGAGCTAGCAAAATCCCAGGAGGAAGCTGCCCGGGTGGCGGCGGAATTAGAAAGCAAAAATCAGGCTCTCGATATAGCGCTTCAGGAAACGCAGTCCGCCACGCGGATGAAATCGGAATTTTTGGCGAACATGAGCCACGAAATTAGAACGCCGATGAACGGAGTTATCGGCATGACGGGTTTGCTGCTGGATACCGAGTTGCAGGATAATCAGCGAGATTTCGTGGAAACTATCCGCAGCAGCGGGGAAACGTTGCTGACGATTCTTAACGATATTTTAGATATTTCCAAAATCGAGGCAAATAAACTGGAGTTGGAAGCTCAACCATTTAACCTGCGCGATTGTATAGAAGCTTGTTTGGATTTATTGGCTCCTAAAGCGGCAGAAAAGGGAATCGAGTTAGCTTACGTTTTTGAGGCAGAAACTCCCGAAACTATTGTCGGCGACTTGACTCGCCTGCGACAAATTTTAGTCAATCTCCTGAGCAACGGGGTTAAATTTACGGAGGCGGGGGAAGTGGTAGTAAAGGTTGCTTCTCGGAAAATATCGGAAGAAACGGGGAACGGGGAATCGGGTTTTTACGAACTTCATTTTGCCGTGAGGGATACCGGCATCGGCATCCCTCCAGAAGGAATGGAACGATTGTTTTTATCGTTTTCTCAAGTGGATGCTTCTACCACGCGGCAATATGGCGGCACGGGTTTGGGGTTGGCTATTAGCAAGCGTTTGTGCGAGCTGATGGGGGGAAGGATGTGGGTAGAAAGTGGGGGGAATGTTGCTGGAGAGCCCCCCGTCGATTTGAGTGCGAGTTCCCTCCAGAGGGAGGGCGGTTCGACTGTTCATTTTACGGTTGTGGCGACGGCAGCTCCTAGTCAACCGCGTGCTTTTTCAACTCCCGAACCAGTATTGACGGGTAAAAGGGTGTTAATTGTTGACGATAATCCTACTAATAGGTTAATTCTGCGACTGCAAGCGCAGCGGTGGGAGATGACGAGCGCAGACTGCCCTAGCGGTAGGGAAGCTTTGGAGTTGCTGGGGCGGGGGGAGGATTTCGATTTGGCAATTTTGGATATGCAGATGCCGGAGATGGATGGTATTGCTTTGGCTTCGGAAATTCGCAAGTATCGAGATAGTAACGCCCTGCCACTGGTGATGCTTACTTCTATGGGGGTTCCGGTGGGGGAGGGGAGGGAAAATTTGGCTGCTTGTTTGAATAAGCCGATTAAGCCTTCTCAACTTTACGATGTTTTGATAAAGATTTTTGCCCATCCCCCCCAGGAAGTAAAAATTAAGTCTGTTCCCAAGGGCAATCTCGATACTAAGCTTGCCGATCGCCTGCCGTTGCGGATTTTGATGGTGGAGGATAATGCGGTAAATCAAAAGGTGGCACAGTTGATTTTGGCCCGCATGGGCTATCGCGCTGACGTGGCGGGTAACGGGGCGGAGGGGTTGCAGGCTTTGGAGGCGGCGGCTTACGATGTGGTGTTGATGGACGTGCAGATGCCTGTTATGGGAGGGTTGGAGGCGACGGAACGCATTCGCTCTAAATACGGCAGGGGGCCCGACGCTCGACCGATTATTATTGCGATGACGGCGGGGGCGATGGGGGGCGATCGCGATCGCTGTCTGGCGGCGGGGATGAACGATTATATTAGCAAACCGGTTAAGGTGGAACATTTGCAGGATGCTCTGAGGTGTTGGGGGGAGGTGGTTTGTCAGACAACTGTTGCTTCTCCCGCCCCAGAGGTTGTAAGTTCTCCTGCTGGCGATCGGGTTAATTTGAAAGTGCTGCGGCAAATGGGAGAAACTTTTAAAAATCAGGGAGGTGCGGAGTTGATGACGGAGTTAATTGAGATGTTTTGTGAAGATACTCCCAAAATGCTAGCTCGGATGCGAGAAGGGATAGAAGCCGGAAGCATAGATGAGGTACAACTTGCGGCTTATTCTCTGAAAAGTAATAGTGACACTATGGGGGCTAATTTTCTGGGGGAGCTTTGCGTCCAGTTGGAGCTAAAGGTTAAAAACGGTTCTTTGGATGGGGCTGAGAAATATGTTGAAGAGTTGGAGCGAGAATTTAATCTGGTACGGCAAGAACTATCTCAATT
>CAZSTZ010000322.1:0-6028 GCA_964609515.1 uncultured bacterium
TTTAATAAATCGATTTCGTTAGCCCCCGACTGACGGCCCGCCGCTAATAACCTATCGTTACCGTCGCCGCCAAACAAACTATCGTTAGCGAGGTCGCCGTTGAGGTTGTCGTTACCGTTGCCCCCTTCGAGGGTATCCTCGTCTCGCCCACCGAAGATGAGGTCGTCGCCCTCGCCGCCGTTCAAGCGATCGCTGCCCAAATCTCCCAAAAGAAAATCAAAACCAAAGTTGCCAAAAATAATATCGTTATCCTTGCCGCCGTAAATTGTATCGTTACCGCTCCCTCCCTCTATTGTATCGTTATCGGCATTGCCAAAAATGAGGTCGTCGTTGTCGTTGCCAAAGAGGCGATCGCTGCTTTTCCCACCATAAATAGTATCGTTGCCTCGCCCCCCTTCAATATTATCGCTACCATTGTCGCCGAAAATAATATCGTTGCCATCGTCGCCGCTAAGTACGTCGTTAGCATCGTTGCCGACAATACTATCGTCGCCAAGCCCGCCTTCGATAGTATCCAGTCCGGGACCGCCAGTAATAGTATCGTTATCGCCCCCCCCTTCGATAACGTCGCTGCCTTCGTTGCCCTCGATGCTATCGTCTCCATCCAGTCCGTCTATAGTATCGTTGCCTCCCCGTCCGAAGATAATATCTGCCCCATTAGTTCCCTGGATGAATTGAGGAATATTGCTGCCGACAATAGCCCCATCGGGAAAGCGATCGTCAGGGATAAAAGGAGGAGGGTTGGGGGTGTCTATACCCTCTACAATACTGCCGCTGGCGATGGTTAACCTGTTATTTTCTAAAGTTACCGAACCAGAAATAGTAACAAGTTGATTTTCTTGCAAACCCAAGGCGATCGCGTTAAATTCTTCTAAGAGATTAACAAAGTAAATTTTGCCGTCGGAGTTTAAAATAAACTCGTTATCATCGATAACAAAACCAACATTTCCCGAGATAGTTTGCAACCCAAAAAGCGGCGGCGGCGGTTGGATGCCAGCCCCGCTAATAATAATAGTATTATCTAAATTCAACCTATTATTTTCTCTGTTTAAAAAACCGCTTACTCTCAACCTTTGCCCCCCTTGCAAACCCAAAGTTAAAGTATCCAATTGGTCGATAAAATCGACAAAAAATTGCTGTTGGTTGTCAGCGGTTAATATTACGGTGTCGTTACTGGTAATTGCAAAAATAGTGCCGGTTACTTCTGTTAAGTTTAAATTACTAGATTGTTGTTGAGAAATTGTTCTTAAGTTCATGTTTTGTTAGTTGTTAATTGTCAATTGTTAATTGCTGTTCGTTATCCCTTAAAGTTTCGGGAACCTTCCAAGCTAAAGTTAGCACTCTTCCCGCAGTAAATAAGGTAAAAGCTAACCATAATAAATGGGGACTTTTCCAGTACATAGCAAAAACAGCCATCGGCAAAAAGCCAACGACCAATGCTATTATAGCACCATTCCGCAAAATAACACCTTCTGTTAAACCAAAAAAGTAACCATCTAGGATGTAGGCAATAGAACCAAAAGCCAACACAGGCAACAACCAAATTACATAAATATCGATTAATTCTCTGACATTTTGATGGTTAGTTAATAAACCAAATAAATTGTCTTTAAAGATGACAAACATCACTGCAAATATTAGCCCCAAACCAAAACCTATACTCCCCGAAAGACGTAACAACGGTGCCAATTGTTCCTCGTTGTTTTCCCCGCGAAAATTGCCGGCAAAAGTTTCCGTAGCCAAGGCCAAACCGTCGATAAAATAAGCAGCAAAAGTAATTATTTGTAATAATAAAGCATTGGCAGCTAAGACAAGAGTTCCCAAGGCAGAACTAAGGTTATTAAAAATAGCAAAAGTCGAAACTAAAACAAAGTTGCGAATTGTGATGTTAAAATTAAGAGTAAAAGCAGCTTTTAAAGCTTTTTTATCGAAGATTTTAGCCGCAACTTTTGGGACGCGGACTAGCCATCCTTCTTGTAATACGAGAGTTATTCCTAGCAATAACATCAAAAATTGACTGCCAGCCGTTGCCATACCCGCCCCGGCACTTTCTAATTTTAAGTTAATAATAAATAAATAATCAAAAACCACATTACCAACGTTAACTACCAAAGACAATAATAAAACCTTGCCGCTTTTTTCTCGTCCCAGAAACCAACCGAGCAATACATAGTTAATCAGGGCTGCTGGCGCTGCTAAAATACGACAATTATAATAGAAAATGCCCGCATTTTTAACTTCTGTTTCTGCATTGAGAATGGCAAATCCTATTTCTCTAATGGGGTATTGAAAAATTAATAAAACCGTTCCGATAGTGGCAGCGATCGCGCAATTTCTCAGCAGAATTAATAAGACTGTATCCGTATCGTCTTGCCCCGAAGCTTGGGCAGTAGTTCCCGTGGTTGCTATCCGCAAAAAACCAAAAGTCCAATAGATATAATTAAAAATAATCGTAGCTAAAGCAACCCCCGCTAAATTCTTAATATCTGCTAAATGTCCGAGAAAAGCAACATCCACCAAACCCGCAAGCGGCACCATCAAATTAGAGATAATATTGGCGATAGCCAACCGAAAAAAACGTTTCTTCAAATTAGATTCAATCATAACTTAGGGAATAGGGAATAGGGAATAGGGAATGGGGAATGGGGAATACCTCAGAACCCGTAGAACAGGCATCTTGCCTGTTCCTCCCCCAAAGTAGGGTGCGCTGCAGCGCACCTTACAATTAACAATTGTTAATTAAATTACCAACTGGTAGCTAACTCTTGAATTTTAGCCCTAGCATCCGCTAAAGATTGAGCTTTTAATTCCTCCCCTGCGTTCATATTTTCAGCACAGATAAAAGTAATATCCGTGATGCCAAGAAAACCGAAAATGGCTCGCAAAAAAGGTTCTTGAAAATCATAAGCTGCCATAGGGGTTCCCGGTTGAAAACTACTCCCCCGAGAAACAATAATCAACATTTTTTTGCTACCATCCACCAAACCGCGATAGCCATTTTCATCCACAACAAAAGTGCGATTAATCCGCACTATTTGGTCGATGTAAGCCTTAAAACTAGAAGGCACGTTAAAATTATACATGGGAATGCCAAAAACAAAGCGATCGCTCCCTAAAAACTCCTCTATTAACTCGTCGGAGACTTTAATTGCCGCCGCTAATTCTGGCGTATAAGCTTCTGGGGGAGTATAGGCAGCAGCTATCCAATTTTCATCGACGTGGGACACCGGTTGGCGGCCTGCATCTCGATATTGGACGGTATCTTCGGGGTGGGACTTTTTCCAGGCGTCGATAAACTCCTGGGAAAGGGTGCGAGACATAGAGCGATCGCCCCTGGGACTTGAGTCAAGGTGTAAAATACGAGCCATAGTCAAATCAAAGGATTACTAGAGAACAGGTCTTGTATTCTCAGAAACCCGGTTTTTCTAAAAAACCGGGTTTCACAGGCATACTCGTTTGTTAGTCGCGTTGGACTTTACTTCGCCCAAACTACCATTGGCTTTGAGCCGCTAAATTAACAACTATAGCATTTTAGCTGCAAATTGGGTTAAGCTTGGGGTTATCTTGGAAAATAAATCCCTAAAGCGATTACTACGAACGTGGCTGAGAACATGACAAAATCAACTATCAGGCGATCGCTCCTCAAACAACGTCAATCTTTGTCCCCCGGCGAATGGAGAGAAAAGAGCGATCGCCTCGTCTCCCACTTGCGAAACTGCCCGGCCTTAATCCAAGCTCAAGCCATTTTAGCTTATTTCAGCTTTCGCCAAGAACCGGACCTCATGCCTTTATTTACCGAGTCTCTGGAGGATTTTAATCCCGCCTCCAAATCTTGGGGTTTTCCCCGCTGCGCCGGCGAGTCTCTCTCCTGGCATCTCTGGCAACCGGGAGAAAATCTGGTTAAAGGCACTTATGGTATTCTCGAACCTGCCGATATCGCTAAAATTATAGACCCTTCTGAGGTGGATGCAATTTTAGTTCCCGCTGTCGGTTGCGATCGGCGCGGTTATCGTTTGGGTTACGGCGGCGGTTTTTACGATCGGATGTTGAGTTTGCCAGAATGGGCCTCTAAACTTACTATTGGTATTGTCTTCGATTTTGCTCTCTTACCAGAGTTACCCGCCGATGTTTGGGATAAACCTTTACATGGGGTTTGTACTGAAACAAAGTTATTAATGGTTAATTGTTAATGGTTAATCCTAAAGAGCCGGTCGAGAAACCCGGTTTTTTCATGCATACCGGGTTTCTGACCCATTATTATTCCCTATTCCCCATTCCCTAATTCCCTAATTATGAATTACCGTAAAATCAATTGGCAAAAGTTATCTCTGTGGGGAAGAACCCTCTTTCTCTATGTATTATTAAGTAGTATTGCTCTCTTAATGCTATTTCCTTTATTTTGGCTTTTAACTACTGCCTTTAAATCTCCTACGGAAAATATTTTCCAATTTCCCCCGCAGTTATTACCAGAAAAACCAACCCTCGAAAACTTTATTAAAGTGTGGCAAACCGTCCCTTTCGGTCGCTACCTTTTTAACAGTACCGCTATCGCCACGTTAACCGTTAGTTTAAATTTAATTTTCTGTTCTCTAGCAGCCTATCCCCTAGCCAGAATTAACTTTCGCGGGGGCAAACTAATTTTCGCCCTCGTCGTTTCTACCATTATGATTCCCTTTCAAATTGTCATGATTCCCCTCTACGTTTTAACAGTAGAATTGGGATTAAAAAATACTTATTTCGGCGTCATCTTTCCCAATATTGCCTCCGCTTTTGGCATCTTTTTATTGCGACAAGCCTTTCTCGCAGTACCCAGAGAATTAGAAGAAGCAGCGATAATTGATGGTTGCGGCTATCTCGGGATTTGGTGGCACGTTATGTTGCCTTCTATTAAACCGGCTTTGGTGACTTTAGCTATTTTTAGTTTTATCGGTTCTTGGAGCGATTTTTTATGGCCTTTATTAGTTTTAGACCGACCGGAAGCTTACACTTTGCCTCTGGGAGTCGCTAATTTAGCAGGTACTTTTTCCTTAGATTGGCGTTTAATCGCAGCCGGTTCTCTTATCTCTATCGCACCCGCGATCGCCCTCTTTATTCTCCTCCAAAAATACATCGTCTCCACCGATGCAGGAAGCGGCATCAAAGGTTAACAATTAACAAAAAGCATACAAGAGCGATGGCTGCATTTTATCGAATATACTTAAGCGCACGTTGCGACCCGCCACAAAAGCATAAGAAGCATCCTGAGTCAGCGCCACCCCACAAGCCTGCTATTCCCGCTCGTAAACGTCATCATCTCAGACTCGTTAGTAGCCGCAATCCCCATCGCACCTTGTTTTGTATCGAACCGACCTATCTGCTCGTGCCATTTCTGGGAATTAAATTGAGACTCCAGATGCTTATCTAACGGGTCGATATTTGCAGCATAAATATAACCATCCTTACCCGTCGCGAACCACCGCCGACCGTCGCTACTAATCGCCAACCGATTCAAACCCGCATTATTCTCAGTCTCCAAAACTATAGTCTGCAACAACTCGCGGTAAGTCTCGGAAAATTTATATACATTTAAGAGACGCGCGACTATTTGGCAATATAAGCATACTCACCCTGAGACCCCAAAGCAATATCCTGCGGACCCGCCCCATCCGGCAAAGGAATCGGTTCCGTCACCCCCGGCGTATCCGGTTCGCTATCCAACTGAGACCGTTCCAGTTAAACTCGGGTCGATAGTAAGTAGCAAGGCAAAAATATTTATACAAAACTGGCTTACCTGCGATCCCCGTAAAACATATTGTCTGTTTATGTCTAATTAATTTATGCAGGTATACTGCCCGCGGGCAGAAATGACGTTTTTTTGCTCTAAGCCATTAGAGCTTTTGTAGGGGAATTTTCCCTTCTCCCTTGTCCCCCTTGTCTTCCTTGTCCCCCTTGTCTATAAACGCAATTCCTTGCCGTTTGGAGTATACTTAATTTGGGAGCATCTCATATTTGTAAAAATATCGAATATTCGGTTTTTTATTTACTTTTC
>CAZSTZ010000323.1:0-6028 GCA_964609515.1 uncultured bacterium
TCCCCATTCCCCATTCCCCATTCCCCATTCCCCATTCCCCATTCCCCATTCCCTAAATTTAAGTCTCAATAGAAACCGTAGAAAGACCGGCTAAATCTCCAGCAGGAGTAGTGCCGACAATATAGACATCGATGGTAACTTCCCCCACTTTATAAACTCTTAAATCCCTCAAACATTCCTCCAAAACAGCTACCAGATTTTGATACCTTTTCACTTCTTCTTCTTTCCTTTCATCGTGCCAATCTTTAGGAGTTAAGGCTCTTTCAAAAAAACTCTCGAATATTAAACTTTTAATCGAGGTATTTGGTGGTTTTTTAATTAGTTCGAGAAAGGTGGGAATATCTAACTCTATTTCTTCCTCAAGTTCCCAGAGAAAAACCACAAAAGGATAATCAGATTCGCTCGTCCAGAGCAAATCTTGAGAAGACTGGTAAAGCCTTAATACTATTTCCCAATTAGTTAAATTCATTTTCAAACCTCAAGAAAAAAACTACTGTAGCGCGATATCTAAAGCCCGCTTTCCCCCCCAACGTTCTACTATTTTATCGTCGTAGTCGTCCGCCGCTTCCAATACTGATAAAACCGATTCTTCTAACTCGTTTGGGTCGCAGGTAGAGCCGACAATATTATGCTCGAAAACAATATTATCATCGCCATCAATTGAAAAGCCGCCAAACATGGTTTCGGTATTAGTTCTCAATAAAAAACGCAATAAATCTGGGGTTAATTCTGCACCGCGAACTACCTGAGAACGAGAACAAATAATCCCATCTCCCTGCCAAGGATAAATTCGCACTTCCACCCATGCAGAACCCAAACAAATACCTACTCCAGGTTCGTCGAGTTTTTCCCAGGGATAATCGCTAAATAATTCATCCATCCAGCTCAGGACTTTTTGATAGCATTCTTGCTGTGCAGGGGTTTGAAATTCCATTTTAACATCTCCTCAAACAAGGCTATTTATTAAGAGGATTTTAATACGAAAGGGGAGCTTTAAGAATTTTTTCGCTTTTTGTCAGTTGTCAGTTGTTAGTTGTTAGTTGACCAACTTGTATTGAAAGAACTATTACCCATGACCCATGACCCATTACCAAAAAGCGATCGCCGCGTGTTTCGCCTCAAAATAGAGATGCACTCGATTTTCTTCGATTAGAATAAATTAATAATCGCCAAATAAAGGAGAATCAGATATGGGAATGACCCTTACAGAAAAAATACTGGCCAAAGCCGCCGGTCGCCCCACCGTGGAAGCGGGGGAGAATATTTGGATAAACGTCGACGTCCTGATGACCCACGACGTCTGCGGGCCGGGGACCATTGGCATCTTTAAGAAGGAGTTCGGCGAAAGTGCCAAAGTCTGGGATAAAGAAAAAATCGTCATCATCCCCGACCACTACATCTTCACCGCCGACGAACGCGCCAACCGCAACGTGGATATTCTCCGCGACTTTGCCGCCGAACAGAATCTTAAGTATTTCTACGACATTATAGACCGCGCTAACTTCAAAGCCAACCCGGACTACAAAGGAGTCTGTCACATCGCCCTCGCCCAAGAAGGGCACGTCCGCCCCGGAGAAGTTCTCTTCGGCACGGACTCTCACACTTGCAACGCGGGAGCTTTCGGACAATTTGCTACGGGTATCGGTAACACGGATGCGGCTTTTATCATGGGCACCGGCAAACTTTTGGTAAAAGTTCCCGCCACCATGCGCTTCGTTCTCAACGGCGAAATGCCAGATTATCTGTTAGCGAAAGATTTGATATTGCAAGTTATCGGCGATATCGGCGTTGCAGGCGCCACCTATCGGACCTTAGAATTTGCAGGAGACACCGTCGAGGGGATGACGATGGAGGAAAGGATGACTCTGTGCAATATGGCGATCGAGGCCGGCGGCAAAAACGGCACGATCGCTCCCGACGAAACCACCTTCGAGTACGTTCGTTCCCGCACCGATAAACCTTTCGAGTGTTTTTACACCGATAGCGATGCTCAGTTTTATAGCGATCGCTCCTACGACGTCACCAAATTAGAACCCGTCGTCGCCAAACCCCACTCCCCCGACAACCGCGACCTCGCCCGCAACTGCAGCGACGTCAAAATCGATCGCGTCTATATCGGTTCCTGCACTGGGGGCAAAACCTCGGACTTTTTAAACGCCGCCCGCCTCATCAAAGGCCATCGGGTGAAAGTTCCGACCTACTTAGTACCCGCCACCCAGAAAGTTTACGAAGACCTGTTTACCATCAAACACGAAGGTCAAACCCTCTCGGAAATTTTCTTAGAAGCAGGTTGTATCGAACCCGCCGCGCCATCGTGCGCCGCCTGTTTGGGAGGACCGAAAGATACCTTCGGTCGCCTCAACGAACCCGAAGTCTGCGTTTCTACCACCAACCGCAACTTCCCCGGTCGCATGGGTAACAAGCAAGCTCAAGTATATCTAGCTTCGCCCTATACGGCAGCGGCCTCCGCCTTAACTGGATACGTCACCGATCCTCGCGAATTCCTTGGATAGTATTGTAGGGCGATCGCTGCCAGCACTACGGACGCGCATCCTACAAAGTAAGATGCGCGGTGGGAAGGTGCGCGGCGATCGCCCTACTCGAAACCTTCGATAGGTGCAAAACCTTGGCGCTGGACGTTTTCAGTTATGGTTCGCGGTTCGAGGAATTGTAACAAATAATCCGGGCCCCCCGCTTTGGAACCGACGCCGGATAGTTTGAACCCGCCAAAAGGCTGTCGGGAGACGATCGCCCCCGTTATCCCCCGGTTGATATACAGGTTCCCGACCTCAAACTCGGCCTTTGCCCGTTCTATATGAGAAGGAGTCCGGGAATACAACCCGCCAGTTAAAGCAAACAGCGTACCGTTAGCAATTTCCAACGCTTCGTCGAAATTCTGCGCTTTTATTACCGCCAACACCGGTCCGAAAATCTCCTCTTGCGCTATCGTCGCCGTTGGTGGCACGTTGGCAAAGACCGTCGGGCCGACAAAATAACCGACCTCGGGGGCAGTCACTTCGATCGCTACCTGACTTTCGGTTTTGCCCTTCTCGATATATTCCTTAATTCGTTTTTGCGCTTTAGCATCGATAACCGGACCAACTTGGGTACTCGCTTTGGCCGCATCGCCGACGTTGAGCGATCGCGTCGCCTCCACCAACCGTTCTACAAACTTATCGTAAACCGGCGCTAATACGATCGCCCGCGAACAAGCAGAACACTTCTGACCGCTGTAACCGAAAGCAGACTGGATCGTTCCCGCCACCGCTTGGTCGAGGTCGGCGCTTTCATCGACAATAATCCCGTTTTTGCCTCCCATCTCGGCGATAACCCGCTTGAGATGTTTCTGCCCCGGACGCAAAACCGCCGCTTCAGCAAAAATGCGACACCCCACTTCTTGGGAACCGGTAAAAACGATAGTATTGATGTCTGGATGCTGGACCATAAACTCGCCGACGGTAGAACCTTTACAAGGAACGTATTGAAATACTCCCGGCGGCATCCCCGCTTCCACGAGAATTTCTGCCAGTTTGGCGGCGATAACCGAAGAAACTTCTGCCGGTTTTAACAAAGTGCAATTGCCCGCAACCAAAGAAGCGACAGTCATTCCCGTGGGAATTGCCATCGGGAAGTTCCAAGGGGAAATCACCAAAGTGATGCCGCGAGATTGGTAGTGGTAGCGATCGCTCTCCCCCGCGACATCGAAATTATAACCGCTTTCCAACCGTTCCATCTCGTCGGCGTAATAGCGACAAAAATCTATCGCCTCGGAAACCTCCGCATCTCCCTGTTGCAGAACTTTCCCGACTTCAAAAGTCATCCACGCCGTCAGCTCGTAACGCCGCTTTTCCATGATGTCCGCCGCTTTGCGCAGAATGTTCGCCCGTTCCTTTGCCGGAGTCTTGCGCCACTGGGGCAATGCTGCTTTGGCGGCGGCGATCGCTTGTTCTGCCCGATCGGTGTTTACCAAACCTATTTGCCCTACTATTTCTTTAGGGTTGGAAGGGTTGACGGAATCTACGACATCGATAGTATTGACGCGATCGCCATTAACCAGCGGTAAATAAGTTTTACCCAACTCTTCCCGAACCAAAGCAAGACCGTTTAACGCTTTCTGGCGGAGTTGGGCGTTAGCGTAGTCGGTATCGGCGGCGTTGGGAAATACAACTTTGGCGGTGTCGTGAATGGTACCCTTGCTGTCACCATTTGGTGACGCCAACAATTCCTCCACCGGACGTTCCTCCGAACTTTGGCGGATAAAAGAACTGTTGGCGGTGTTTTCCAGGAGGCGACGTATTAAATAAGACATCCCCGGCAGCAGGTCGCCGTAAGGACAGTAAACCCGAACGCGATAGCCCCGTTCTACTAACGCTTTTGCCAGTTTGTCGCCCATGCCGTAGAGGACTTGCATTTCAAAACAGCGGCGGGGCACTTTCAGAGTTTCGGCGATCGCCATTGCCTTTGCTTGGGAACGGACGTTGTGGCTGCCGATGGCGGAGTAGATATATTGATGGTTCTCCAGCATTAACTGGGTCAGTTTCTCGAAGTTGGCATCGGTGGCCTCTTTATCGTTATAGACCGGTTGGGGCCAGTGGTTTTGCAGGGCGGTAATGGTTTCTTGGTCCCAGTAGGCGCCTTTGACCAGGCGAACCGTTACCGGGCAACCGCGCTTTTTCGCCCAGTCGATAATGCCCCGCAAGTCTGCCTCGCTGTCGCGGAGGTACGCTTGGGTGGTGATGCCGATGTCGGAACGTTGCCGAAATTCCTCTTCCATTAACAGTTCTTTGAGGATGGCGAGGGTGAGGTCTTTATATTTGTACTGTTCCATGTCGAAGTGAACTGCCACTCCGAGTTCTTTGGCGCGGCGAAGGAGGGTTCGGATGCGATCGCAGACCCGTTCCTGGGAACCTTTGGCATCTAAGGGGTCGAATTGAGAATAGAAGGCTGTAAGTTTGACTGAAACTTGCACTCGCGGCAGTTGTTCTGTTTCCTGGCGCTCGGAGAAAGCAACATCGCTATCGCTAAACTTGCCTGGCCGAGCGACGTCCGCCTCGTCTATCTGGGGCACCGACGACCAGTTTTTCGCCGCCCCCGCCAGTTGCGCCATTAGTTCCAAATAGCTATCTAAGTAAGATTGCGCTTCGGTTTCGGTGATGACAGCTTCCCCCAGAAGGTCGACGGTGAAAGCCATTTTTTCCTTGCGCTGCTTTTCGAGGGTTTTGACGATTTTTTGTACGTTATCCCCGGCGATGTATTTGTGAGCGAGGGTTTCCACCGCCGGCGCTACAGTGGTAGCTGCCAGGTTAGCCGGCATCGAGTCCGGGTTGGCGAAGTCGAGGAGTTTTTTGAGGGCATCTGGCAGTTCGACCTCTTCGGCGGTTAGGTATTCTTGCAGGTGGGCGGCTATTTCCGGTTTGCTGTGGAGGGCCGGCAGGCAGTCGATGAACCGGAATAGTTGGACTCGCAGGCCGGGGTTGGACATGGCCCAGTCTAGAAGTTTGTCGTCCCACCGTCCGAGGTCTTTGATTTGTCCGAAGAGCGATCGCTTTTTCTCTTGGGTGGCTCCTAGAAGCTCTTTGGCTATTTCTAGGGTTTTTGGTTCGTAAGCTGTTTTTTCTGTTTGGGCTACCATTTTTGGCTTTTTTGGTCTGGTTTAACTTGGTCTGAAGTTTCATCAATTTGGCTTTTTGGGCTGGGTTGATGACCTTCTGTAATTAATTCTACCACTTTTTGAGGCCAATTTTTGGCCTCCCGATGGCACGACAGGCGATCGCTACTATCCCTGCCGCCAAGACTATTCGAGTATTGGTCAGCAAGCGTTACTGTTACCGGAATTGCAACAGCAGCTATTTCTGCTTAAGACTGTTGCAAGTACGATCGACTCGATCCTCTGCTTGTCAAAAAATACGGAGGTAATGGGTTAGATTTTTAGGGTTCCCCATTCCCAATTCCCCATTCCCCATTCCCCATTCCCAATTCCCCATTCCCAATTCCCCATTCCCAATTCCCCATTCCCAATTCCCCATTC
>CAZSTZ010000324.1:0-3826 GCA_964609515.1 uncultured bacterium
GCTTGATTTTTGACATCCATAATTAAAGTCCTCTGTTATTTTTGTTCTTGGTTTATTTTCTGGTTTTTGTTATCGGTTGATAATTAAAGGAAAATCCGGAGTTTAGCTCATGGTACTGCCAGAGCGATCGTAGCTGTCGCGGAAACTGGAGTGGGGCTTACCTTGAATATTGCTCCAATATCCATCTGCTTCTACTCCTACTTCCGTTGCGGCCCGGTTAAGCATAGAGCGCTGACGGTTTTTGATTAATTGATGGTGGCGGGTCATTAAGCTGCGGGCCTGAGATTCGGTACACATAATTTGGTGTCTCCTGAGTTGGTTGATGGTGGGCCGGGTGTTTTTCCTTCCCATATTTTTAGATTAACAGAGAATTCTGTAACATTGGCTACAAAATGCCTTTTTGTAATAAAACTTTACATTTATTAGATTTTAGATTTAACTGGCCATAAAAAAAGCGCCAGTGGCGC
Source organism: uncultured bacterium (assembly GCA_964609515.1). Lineage (GTDB taxonomy): Bacteria > Cyanobacteriota > Cyanobacteriia > Cyanobacteriales > Microcoleaceae > CALKCV01. Next base: position 468 of record CAZSTZ010000324.1, read on the forward strand.
TAAGGTGTCGAGAAGGATGTAGAGAAATAGATGATTAACTCGCCAGTGCTTTTGAGAAAAGCGATCGATAGACGCGGTAATTAATTTTAGGGAAGATATTGTCGATCGCCTCCACCTTCTGCAACCACCCGGAATCTACTCTTCCTTCTCGGAGGTCGTCGTAGAGCTTATTAAAACGCATTAAATGGGACTTAGTTCGCCGCACCGCATAAGGAGCCATGGTCCCCGCGCTCATAATAAAGGCCCAATCTGAAGACTGAGCCAAGAGCAACTCTCGGGCAGCTTGATTCAAGGCCCGTTCTTGCAACTGGTCTGTCGGCTCTAGTTTGGCCAACTCGATGGTGCGTTCGGTAGCTTTATGTAGATGAGGATAAACCCAAGAATTAGTATGGTTGAGCCAATATTCGTGGAAGCCTTTATAGCCCCAGCTTGACTGGGCGGGGAGGGATACCTGCTGTTCGGGATATTTGACCAAATAATCGGCCAAATGAATCATCTCGTAAGTACCTTGGTCGTACCAAGTCTTGCGGAAAACGTAATCTAAAAACCACGGTCCTTCGTACCACCAATGACCGAACAATTCGGCATCGTAGGGAGAAACAACAATGGGCGGTCGATCCATTAAATAATAGAGATGTTCGATTTGGCGTTCCCGATTAAACATAAAATTGCTTGCGTGTTCGGCGGTTTTTTCCTTCGCCCAGTAGGGGTCGTAGAGTTGTTTGTCCCCCAAACCCAAACCGCGACCGGTAATTTTGTGGTACTTAATACCGGTATTTTTGCGCTGACCGTTGGGCATCACATAAGGCTTAATGTATTCGTATTCGGCTTCCCAGCCTAAATCTTTATAAAATTCCCTATATTCTGGGTCTCCGGGATATCCCAGTTCCGAAGACCAAACCTGTTGAGAAGATTCTTGGTCTCTGGCAAATACCGCTACTCCGGTGGGGGTAAAGATGGGGGCATAAGTGCCAAAACGGGGACGGGGACGACCGTAGAGGACTCCGTGACCGTCGCTTAAGAAATAGCGAATGCCGGCATCGGCGATGATGCGTTCGAGACCTTCGTAATAGGCACATTCGGGCACCCACATTCCCCTGGGCGGACGACCAAAATTGCGCTCGTAATTGTCGCAAGCTACTTTGATTTGAGCCCAGACTGCTTCTGGGTACATTTTCATCAAAGGGAAGTAGCCGTGGGTAGCGCCACAAGTGATGATTTCGAGGTTGCCCGAGTCTTGGAATTTTTTAAAGGCTGTAATTAAGTCGCGATCGTAGCTTTCCCAGGTTTTCTGGACGTCTTGAAAGAGGGTGGCGTAATGTTCGGCTAGATATTTGAGATGGCCGTGATGGGCGTTACGTTGGATTTCTTTTTCGCTTAGTTCTTGGAGTAGGGCCAAGTGTTTGTCGAAACGGTCTTGCAGGAGTTCGTCTCGCAGCATCGCCAGGAGTGGCGGGGTGATGCTCATGGTGATTTTAAAGTCGATGCTTTCCCGTTTTAGTCCCTCGAATACTTGGATCAGGGGGACGTAGGTTTCGGCGATCGCTTCAAACAACCATTCTTCTTCTAGTACATAATCGCTTTCTGGGTGCCGAACGAAAGGTAGATGGGCGTGGAGAACCAAAGCGAGATAGCCAATAGCCATAATTACCGAGCTCTTTTGGGGGGAGGTTTACAATACTTTCAGATTTTAAGGGGAAAGCGGTACAAAAGTTAACGATTTGGGGAATGGGGAATGGGGAATGGGGAATGGGGAATGGGGAATGGGGAATGGGGAACAGGCAGGATGCCCGTTCTACGTCTGTGTTTATTTTTGCTCTTCAATATAAATCAAACCACCGGGCAGGATGGTGCCGTTAACGTCAGCATCAACAAAACTGGCACCGCTAAGGTTAGTACCTCTGAGATCCGCCCCTCTAAGGTCGGCATTCCAGAAAACTGCATCGTTGAAAATGGCCCCGCGTAAATTGGCCCCTTGAAGATTTGCGCCCCAAAAATTGGTTGAATCGAGAATGGCCCCTTCGAGGTTAGCATTTTCTAAATTAGCGGCGTCGAGTCTAGCCCCGGTTAGATCGGTATAGCTGAGATTGGCGTTTTGGAGGTTAGCTTCGGAGAGATTGGCTTTCTGCAAGTTGGAACCAGTAAGGTTAATATAATTATGTTTGGATTTCCTAAACTTAAAACCGCTCAAATCGCAATTCAAACATTCTCCGGTACTTCTTAAAATATGGGCGTGGCGAGAACTAAGGGCAATAACTGGAGTTGCCGCGCCCAGAGTAATTAATAAAGTTGTAGCTAAAATGTTGAATTTCATGGTTTTGTTAAATAATTTGCAATTAAAATTATATCATAGTTCGTAGTAATCGATGAGCGCGATGTTAGTAGTAATCGATGAGCGCGATGTTTGTAGTAATCGATGAGCGCGATTTAGGATAAAACCGACAGACCAATTAACAATTGGCAAAATCAAAAATATGCGCGACTTAACCCTTCCAAAAAACCGCAGAAAACTGTTTATTGAAATAGCATTGCGCAGATGTCGCCCGGGTAGCGGCAGCAGTAGAGAATTTTTGCTAAAAAGAACTTGGAAACGACCCGTGACTAATCTAAATAATCTAATCAAAGAAACTCCTTTTGTAATAGTAGGTGGCATAGCAACGAGACTTTATATGCCAGAAAGGGCGACAGCAAACCTCGATATTTTAGTTTTAACTCGGGATGCCAAAAACATCTATAGAGAATTAGAAGAAACGGGAAGCAAAAAAATAGAAAAACTCAAGATTAACGGCACGAGTTGGCAACTTCCAGATAATACTTATTTGTCTGTAATAGAATCTCAACAACCTTGGGTGGAAGAGGCAGTTAATAACCCCAATCTTGCTCCCAATGGTTTGCCAATAATCGCATTACCTTATTTAATATTAATGAAACTTAAAGCCAGTCGTTCTATAGATATGGGCGACTTGGGAAGAATGTTAGGAGGAGCCGATGAGAATGCTTTAGAAGAAATAAGAAAAACCATAAAAATTTATTTGCCAGATGCCGTTGAGGATTTAGAAAGTTTAATCTATTTAGGTAAATTAGAATACAGCAATCCTACTTAAACTATCTAAAAATTTTGGTATCTCAGAAACCCGGTTTTTCTAATAATACCTTCGTCAATTTTTCAGAACAATGATAATTCGCCCGCCAGAAACCGGGTTTCTCAAAGAAACCCGGTTTCTTAGAGCTCTATGCGCTCTTTTTGGCAAAGGTATTGTCTAAAAAACCGGGTTTCTTGACTTACTCTCTATTAGTTGATAAAAGTTACCGCAAAGCATTAAAATGATAGATGCAAAAGTAGGGGAAAACAGAAATTA
>CAZSTZ010000324.1:3926-6021 GCA_964609515.1 uncultured bacterium
GAGAAATTCCTCAAATTCTACGCAGAGAGAGAACATACAATTTTACCCAGTTCCTCTCTCGTGCCGGAAGATCCGACAGTTTTACTAACAATTGCCGGGATGTTACAATTTAAACCGATATTCCTCGGACAGGAATCCCGAAAAGTACCCCGGGCGACAACCTCCCAAAAGTGCATCCGCACCAACGATATCGAAAACGTCGGACGCACTGCCCGACATCACACCTTCTTCGAGATGTTAGGTAACTTCAGCTTTGGGGAGTATTTCAAAGAAGAAGCGATCGCCTACGCCTGGGAACTATCTACGGAAATCTTCAACTTACCCCCAGAACGTCTCGTAGTCAGCGTTTTCCGCGAAGACGACGAAGCGTTCGCAATTTGGCGCGACAAAATCGGCATTCCCCCCCACCGCATTCAACGGATGGGAGAAGAAGATAACTTCTGGGCATCCGGCCCCACCGGTCCTTGCGGTCCCTGTTCGGAAATATACTACGACTTCCACCCGGAAAAAGGCGACGATAACATCGACCTCGAAGACGATACTCGGTTCATCGAATTTTATAACCTGGTGTTCATGCAGTATAACCGGGATGTCGAGGGCAACCTCGCGCCCCTGGAAAACAAGAACATCGACACCGGCATGGGACTGGAACGGATGGCACAAATTCTGCAACAAGTCCCCAACAACTACGAAACCGACCTCATTTTCCCCATCGTCAAAACCGCTGCGGAACTCGCGGGCATCGACTACGCCAAAAGCGACGCGAAAACAAAAGTATCTCTCAAAGTCATCGGCGACCACGTTCGGGCCGTGGTTCACCTCATCGCCGACGGGGTGACGGCCTCTAACTTGGGTCGCGGTTATATTTTGCGGCGGTTAATTCGGCGGGTGGTTCGTCACGGACGACTCATCGGTATCGAAGGGGAGTTTGTGAATAAAATTGCGGAGACGGCGATCGCTCTTTCGGAAGACATCTATCCCAACGTTCGCGAAAGGCAAACTGCCATCCAAGGAGAACTGGAAAGGGAAGAAACCCGCTTTGGGGAGACTCTGAAACGGGGAGAAAAACTTCTGGCGGAGGTGATGGAAAAGGAAAAGGAAACAAAACTGATTTCCGGCAAAGACGCTTTTACCTTATACGACACCTACGGTTTCCCACTGGAACTGACGATGGAAATTGCCGAAGAAAATGGGTTTACCGTGGATGTCGAAAAGTTCGAGGTGGAGATGGAGGAACAACGGCGCCGCGCCCAAGATGCCGTGGAAACTATCGACCTTACCGCCCAAGGTTCCCTGAAATTCGACGATTTGGAAAACACGGAGTTTTTGGGATATACGGACTTGACCTCTGCCGGTCAGGTGGTAACTTTACTCGCCGAGGGCAAAGCGGTGGAGTCGGCGGCGGCGGGCACCCAAGTGCAAGTTGTCTTGGATCGGACTCCGTTTTATGCCGAGTCTGGGGGGCAAATTGGCGATCGCGGTTATCTCAGCGGCGAAGATTTGGTGGTTCGCATCGAGGACGTGCAAAAGCAAAATAATATTTTCGTGCATTTCGGTCGCGTGGAACGGGGAACGCTGAAAGTGGGAACCCCGGTCAGCGCTCAAATTGATGCTGCCTGTCGGCGGCGGGTTCAGACGAACCACACGGCAACTCATTTGTTGCAAGCGGCCTTGAAGGCAATTGTGGATCCGTCGATTTCTCAGGCGGGTTCGCTGGTATCGTTCGATCGCCTCCGGTTCGATTTTAACTGCCCCCGCCCGGTAACGCCAGAGGAGTTGCAACAGGTGGAGGAACAGATTAATAGTTGGATCGGCGAGGGGCATCAGGCCGAGGTCGCCCAAATGCCGATAGAAGAGGCGAAGGCGAAGGGGGCGATCGCGATGTTCGGGGAAAAATATAGCGACGTGGTGCGAGTGGTAGATTATCCGGGAGTGTCGATGGAGTTATGCGGCGGTACCCACGTCGGCAATACGGCGGAGATAGGGGCGTTTAAGATTATTTCCGAGGGGGGCATTTCTTCGGGAGTGCGTCGGATAATGGCGGTGGCCGGTCCGTCGGTGTTGGATTATTTGAAAGTGCAGGAGGCGGTGGTTA
>CAZSTZ010000325.1:0-6019 GCA_964609515.1 uncultured bacterium
TCATCAGAACGCCGAACCAACCGACATAAATGCGGTTTTCGGTGGATGTTACCCAGTTGCAGAACCGTTCCCATACGCTGGCGTTAGAACGCTGTTGTAAGGTGGTGGTCATCTGTTTTATGATTGCTATGTATTTTTCAAGGTACGAATCGGTAGCCTTTTGACTACCTTGATTCATATCTTAGACAATAAATTTAATTTTGTCAAGGGGTTTTCCGAAAAAATTTATTAAACTTAATAATAAGTATTATTTATCATGGGCATTGTCAAGGCCAGAGGAAGTCCGCACACCAAAACTCAAGGCCAACAAAAAGCGCCCCCCATTGCTGGGGGGCGCTTTTGAAGTTTAACGCTTAAGAATTAGCCCTTGAGAGAAGGAGCAGCTTCAACGCTGGCCAAATCTAAGGGGAAATTGTGGACGTTGCGTTCGTGCATGGCCTCGATACCCAAGTTGGCCTGATTAATGACATCGGCCCAAGTGTCGATGACATAGCCCTTTGAATCCAATAAGGACTGGTTAAAGTTAAAGCCATTCAAATTGAAGGCAAAGCAGGCCACTGCCAGAGAAGCACACCAGATGCCGACAACGGGCCAGGCTCCCAAGAAGAAGTGGAGAGACCGGCTGTTGTTGAAGGAGGCGTACTGGAAGATCAGACGACCGAAGTAGCCGTGAGCGGCGACGATGTTGTAGGTCTCTTGTTCTTGACCAAATAGATAGCCTCGGTTTTGGCTTTCTGCTTCGGTGGTTTCGCGTACCAGAGAAGAAGTAACTAGAGAACCGTGCATGGCAGAGAATAATGCTCCACCAAAGACACCAATTACACCCATCATGTGCAGCGGATGCATCAAGACGTTATGTTCGGCTTGGAGGACGATCATAAAGTTGAAGGTGCCGGAGATTCCCAGAGGCAAACCGTCGGAGTAAGAACCTTGACCGATGGAATAGACGAGCAGCACTGCAGTAGCGGCAGCTACGGGAGCGCTGTAGGCAACTGCGATCCAGGGCCTCATGCCGAGACGGTAGGAGAGTTCCCACTCCCGACCCATATAGCAGAAGATGCCGATGAGGAAGTGGAAGATAATTAACTGGTAGGGACCGCCGTTATAGAGCCATTCGTCGATGTTGACTGCTTCCCAGATGGGATAGAAGTGCAAACCGATCGCGTTGGAAGAAGGTACCACCGCAGCAGTAATGATGTTGTTGCCGTAGAGCAACGAACCGGAGACTGGTTCCCGGATCCCGTCGATATCGACGGGAGGTGCTGCGATGAAGGCGATGACAAAGCAGATGGTGGCCGCGAGTAGGGTAGGAATCATCAGAATGCCGAACCAGCCTACATAAAGGCGGTTTTCGGTAGATGTTACCCAGCTGCAGAACCGTTCCCAGAGGTTGGCGCTAGAGCGCTGTTGTAAGGTAGTCGTCATTTTCAATGAATGATTGCTATTTGATTTTCTAGGTTCGCTCGGTAGCTTGTTTGCTACCTTGATTCATATCTTAGACAATAAAATTTTAAATGTCAATAGTTTTATAACTATTTAGTTATATAAAAATATTGAGTATTTTCATAAAACCAATAAGTTTTGCTTATAAAAAAGGCCCCTTGTTTGGGGCCGGGCCAGAATTTAGGGTTGTTTGAGGGCAGACTTGCTCCGCCGCAAGTCTGCCGCAAGTCTGCCGCAAGTCTGCCGCAAGTCTGCCGCAAGTCTGCCGCAAGTCCGCCTTGTCCCCCTTCCAGTTAGCCTGGGGGCCATTGCATCTGACGACCTCCAAGAAGGTGAAAATGGAGATGGTCAACGGTTTGGCCGCCATCGGGGCCGTTGTTAACCGCAACCCGATAACCATTGTCAAGTCCCTCTTGCGCTGCAATTTGCTTAATAATTAGTAAAAGATGTCCTAAGAGGTCTCGGTCTTCCGGGGAGGCATCGGCTAATTTGGGGATGGGTTTTTTAGGAATAACCAGGATGTGGACGGGGGCCTGGGGGGCGATGTCTCGGAAAGCAAGGACTAGATCGTCCTCGTAAACAATATCCGCCGGTATTTCGCGCCGGGCGATTTTAGCAAAAATTGTGTCTGTAGCCATCTGTTTTATGTCAGTAATTGGTTGAGAAGAGCGATCGCTCCTTTTGGTACGAGTCAATAATAAAAGATCCTCTATCGAAATTATCTCTAGAGAACCGATCGAGAAACCCGGTATGCATGAAAAAACCGGGTTTCACCAGACACCGAAAAACCCCACTTTCAGAAAATACAAGACCTGCTCTCTAGCAGAAACCGAGCGGATTTTTGTTGAGTATGAGTACTCGTTAAGAGTACTCGTTATGAGGGTAGAACGAGGGAAGGAGGAGCGATCGCGCCAGAGCCAATATAATAATAGAAAAAACAATAGGCATCTGGAGAATCCTAATTAAAAATGACAAAAAGCAGCAGTGCTGATTCCAGTAACTCTAAAAAATTACAGAAAGCTCTAACCATCTACGCCGCCTTGGGAATTTTTGGTATCAGCGTCATCGTAGCGATCGCCAGTATCATCCCCTTTTACCGACAACTGCTCCAACAAGAAGAAAGAAATCTGCTCTTTGCGGTAAAAACCCGCACCCTAATAGTAGGAGAATTTCTATCCAAAGCAAAAAACGTCGCCCAACAAATCGCCAGTCGCACCAGAGCCCGCCAAGAGCTAGAAAAATACAACCAAGGGCAACTGCCACTAAACCAGTTCCTTGCCGTTAGTAACAAAATTCTCTCAGATGCCCTCAACCAATCTTCCGAAGTAGTTGGCATTACCAGACTGGCGGCAAACGGTACTAAAGTAGCCGAAGTAGGGTTGCCGATACCCGGGGAATTTTGGACGATACCGTCCGAAGGAAGCCAAACAACCGAAATTATCGGTCCGATCCGGTTGCAAGAAGAAGATTACTTAGGGCTTGCTGTCGGGAGTCTCCAAAGTTCTGAAGGGTGGGGAGTGTGGGGAGTGTGGGGAGTGTGGGGAGTGTGGGATTGCCAAAAAGTTTATTTTACCCGTCAGTTTTACTGTACAAATCTTTCCCCCCACCCCTCCCACACCTCCCACACTCCCCACACTCTGCCTTTTTCAGCAAGCCCTACTTAGTGGTGGGGGCGGCAATAATCAACCCGACATCGGAACGAGTGGGAACCGATATCGTATTGTTTAAAGTTACGGCATTAGAAGAAGTAGTCGAAGATTATACCGGTTTGGGAGAAACGGGAGAAACAGTTCTCGGCAGCATCAGGGATGGCGAAGTGCGGTTATTTTTTTCCTTAAGAAAAGATGCCAGTGCTTCTGGGGCGTTACTCAGAGCTATCGAAAAAGCTGTTTTGGGAGAAACGGGGATACTGGAGATAGAGAAGAATGCAAAAGCAGCGATCGCCTTCGGAGCTATAGAGGATATACTGCCCACGGGCAGAAATGACGTTTTTTTGCTCTAAGCCATCAGAGCTTTTGCAGGGGAATTTTCCCTTCTCCCTTGTCCCCCTTGTCTTCCTTGTCCCCCTTGTCTATAAACGCAATTCCTTGCCGTTTGGAGGATATTAACTGGGGGCTAGCGGTGAAAATGGATCGTCAAGAACTCTACGGACAGATCCAAGATCGCCTCGGGAGAATAGCAGTTTTAATCGTAATTTTCAGCTTGCTCGGTGCCGGTGTCATGGTGCTGTTGCTGCGTCCCCTAGCAGGTAAGGCGATCGTTAGTGTCGAGCGTTTAGAAGAACAAGTTGAGGAAAATGCGACTTTAGTGCGGCAACAGGCAGAGGCTTTAGAAAAGCAAGAACGCAAGAGCGCTTTTATTCAAGAGGCATTGGAGCATATGGAAGAGTTAAAGTTCTCCTCCAGGGAAGTTGCCGAAATGGCTTTAGCCGTTGGCGGGGCGGCGAAAGAGGCTTTGAGTTCTGCCGGTGAGGGGGGCGAAGCGGTGGAGGAAACCTTAAAAACCATGAGGAATCTTAAAGAAAGCGTAGAAGCGATCGCCCGCCAAATAGCCCTATTCGACAATAGTGCGGTAGAAATAGGCACTATTACCAGATTAGTAAGCGACTTTGCCGAGCGGACGAATATGCTGGCCCTCAATGCGGCGGTGGAAGCGGCCCGGGCGGGAGAATATGGAAAGGGATTTTCGGTGGTGGCGACGGAAATTCGCAAGCTTGCCAACCAAAGCCGATTATCTGCTTCTAAAATTAATACCCAAGTTGGTAACATTCAAACAGCTATCGATGCAACGGCGATCGCCACCGATGGCAGTATTAAAAATGTCAGTTTGGGGGTTAATGTTGCCGAAAAAACTACTTTGGCTTTAATGGAAGTGCGCCAAGCAATAAATGAAGCGGTGTTGAGTTCTCAAGAAATTTCCCGATCTACTAGGGAACAGGCCGCAGCTATTCAACAGGTGGTAGCTGCGATTAATAGTATTGATGAAGCTACAGCGAAAGAGTAATTAAAAAAATTTTTAAATCTAATAGATAATAAATTTTCAAAGTTCGCTTGTTGTGCCAGTTTTACAACTGTCCACTACCCCTGCTAGGCTGGGATATTTGAGAAAGCTGCTAGGAAAATTAAATGTAGTCTTGTTGACTTCCTGGGTTTGTAGTGGTTAAAGGGCAATTTTCAATAGGGAGAGCTAGGGAAATTTTAGTTATTAGATGGACCAAAAAAGCCCCATCAAGAGCTTTTGGCTGTGCCGTAGAAAACAGTGGCATAGAGAAGGTAGAAAGAAAGATTTTGGTGCCAAATAATTAAAAACAGATAACCTTAATACCTAGTTAAAAAATCATGTTTAATTTTCCTATTGTTAATTCAATTTTCTTAAAATCCTTCCTCATTTTCGGAGGGGGAATAGCGATCGCTTATATTGCTGTTTGTCTGTTTTACTTCTGGACCCAGAAGAAATTTATTTTCAAACCGCAAGCGGAGGTGGTAGCGACGCCTATAGATGTCGGCATTCCTTACGAAGAGTTCTGGTTGCCAGTTAGCAGCGCCAACAACAGAAGGGAAAAAATCCACGGTTGGTGGTGTCCCCAAGAGGAAGAGGAAGAGGAAGAGGAGGCGGGCGTAGTCTTATACCTCCACGGCTGCAAGGGGAATATGGCGGCCCAGGAAGAAAGCTGGAATCTGGATCGGGTAGCGAAGTTATATAGCTTAGGTTTTTCGGTGTTAACTATCGACTATCGAGGATACGGTCGCAGCGAAGGTCATTTTCCGACGGAAGCGAGGGTGTATGAGGACGTGGAAACGACGTGGAGGTATTTGATAAGGGAAAAACAAGTGCCACCGGAGAAAATTTTTGTTTACGGACATTCTCTGGGAGGAGCGATCGCGGTTCATTTATGCCAGCAACATCCAGAAGCAGCAGGTTTAGTTGTAGAAAGTTGTCCTAGTAGTATGATAGATGCGGCGCGACAGCGTTGGTATAGAATTTTTCCTTTAGATTCGATCATACATCAAAAGTTTGATTCTATTAGTAAAATCAAAAACATAAAAATGCCGATCTTATTTATTCACGGTGGGAGCGATCGCTGCGTTCCCGTGAAGATGAGCGAGAAGTTGTTCGAGGCGACTTCGGCACCGAAACAACTGCTGTTAATTCCAGATGCCGAACACGATAATGCTTGTCAGTTGGGGGGCGATCGTATTTTGGCGACTCTGGGAGAGTTTTTTAGAAAAAACTCCAATTGCGAAGAAAACCATTAGATGCGCTATTACAATGGCGATCGCCTCTTTCTCCCACGTCCCAAAGTTCAACTCAATAAATCGTCAACTGCGACGCTAAAACCGGGCAAAACAATCTGAGTGCTAGCGGTTTCTCCCTTGGTAAATAATAATCGTTGACCTCCGGCAATAATAACTATCCATTGACTCTCTGGCAAGATTAACCAAACTTCCTCACAACCTGATGCTAGATATTCGTTAACTTTGATAAATGCCTCCTCCGCGCTATCGGTAGGAGAGATAACCTCGGCAATTAGGGAAAAACTTTGGGGCAGCACGTTAAAATCGCCGTATTGGGCGAC
>CAZSTZ010000326.1:0-5925 GCA_964609515.1 uncultured bacterium
AAAAATGACTCAAAAAGAAGTAAGACACATTCTCGGTTTATCTGGCGGTAAAGATAGCACCGCTTTGGCGATTTTGCTCCATCAAGAAGTGCCCCAGATGGAATATTTCTTCTGCGATACTCACAAGGAATTGCCCGAAACTTATGAATATTTGGACCGCATTAAAGCTCGTTTGGGGATACATATTCACTATCTAGAGGGCGATCGCGGTTTCGACCACTGGTTGGCCGTTCATGGCGGGTTGCTTCCCTCCCCCAAAACGCGCTGGTGTACCGCACAAATGAAAATTAAACCTTTGGAAAAGTTTATTGGCGAGGACCATGCTATTAATTATGTGGGCATTCGCGCCGATGAAAATCGCGAGGGTTATGTTTCCACTAAACCTAATATTAGACCGGTTTTTCCTTTTAAAGAACGGGGAATGGTTAAAGCGGATATTATTCAGTTATTAGAAGAAAGCGGGATAGGTTTGCCGAAATATTATCGGTGGCGCAGTCGTTCTGGTTGTTTTTTCTGTTTTTTTCAGCGGAAATATGAATGGGTTATGCTAGCAGAAGAACATCCAGATTTATTTGCCGAAGCTGTTAAGTACGAGCAAGAACATAAGGATGGCAGAAAATATACTTGGATTCAGGGAGAGAGTTTATTAGAGTTATTAGAACGCAAGGATGAGATAATCGCAGAACACCAAAAAGCAATGGCGCGGGAAGAGAAAAAAGCGGCGGAGAAAAAAGAGTCTTTGGCGGAGGTTTTAGAGTCGGTTTTGGATGACGAGGATGACGATGTGCCTTGTTTTGCTTGTCTTCTGTAATAGCCGGTGGGGCTCTCGCATTCGGACATTAAAATTTATGCTTTTTCTTAAAATTTGCCGTCCGAATGCGAGAGCCCCTACAAATTTTGTTGTATTTAAGATTTTTTACGAGTTTCCCCCCTTACTCCTACTCAACTCAATAGCAATTTTACCGCCAAAATCGGGGATGGGTGCGGCAACTTTTGTTAGCCTTACTTCCACTTTTTCGACTAATTCTTGTTCCAAAATTGCCCCAACAATTTCTCCCGCTAACTTTTCAATTAAAGCAAATTTTGAGGTTTTAACTATGCCCTTAATAATAGCAATTGTTTGGCGATAATCCAGAGTATTTTCTAACAAATCGCTTTGACTGGCTAAACTTAAATCTAACCATAATTTTAAATCCACTTCAAACCATTGACCTAATACCTGTTCTTCTGGCAAAACTCCCGTGTAACCGTAACATCTAATTCCTGTTATTGAAATAGCATCCATATTTTACTCCTAAATTATTCAAGGGAGCGCGTCCCATTAAATTTAACCCCTCAATCCTACACCACTCCAGCCGGGTTATGTTATAATCGACTCTTAAAGAGTGCGACTCGTGGGGCTAGCCTTAAAAAGTAGGTTGGGTGGAACGCAGTGGAACCCAACATTTGCGTTGGGTTCCACTGCGTTCCACCCAACCTACAAAAAAATGGCGACTTAAATTGTCCAAAAAACCGGGTTTCTGAGATACCGCATTTGCTACAATAGGGCCCGACGGCGATTGGGTGGACTTCTCATTTGCAAAAAAACAATAGGAGAGCCATTAACAATTAACAATTGACCATTGACAAAAAGAGCTATTAATTAAATTAAAAATTACAGGAAAAAAACCATGTCAAAAAACATCGAAACTAAGGCAATTTTTATCAAAAGCGTTAACTTTTTTTTAGCAATTTCTGCCTTAGCTTTAGTATTTGGATTTATAATTTGGTTCGTGCGCGGAACCTTAATGGTGACAGAATTATCCGAGGAAATACTCGCCCAAGGTTGGGGGGCCCTTCTCAGTTTTATGTCGGTCTTTTTATCCTTCATAATTCCGACGATGGTCGCCCTCTTTGGTTTTGCGATTATGGCACTTTTAATTTGGTGGCTGTCGCGGATTTTTTCCCAATACGAAGAATTTCAACCGACTTCTATTGTCGTCTATCAAATGGTCGCCCCAGTAGGTTTGGTGGCGGGATTGATTTTGGCTTCTCCGGTGTTAATTTCCTACGCCACTATTCGACTGTTTCAAGGTAACGGTAAATCCTTAATGTCGGAATTTAAAGAAGCTTCTAATATCTTCTTCCCAGAAGAATCTCAATATATAGAAATGGAAGCCAAACCTAAAGTTAAATTATTGGCGGGAAATTCGGAAGAAAGCGAAAGTTAATAATTAATACGAGGCAAGAGGCAAAAGGCAAGAGGCAAGAGGCAAGATGCAAAAGTAGGCAAGAGGCAATTAACAATTAACAATTAGCAATTAACAACCAACAAAACACAATGGAATTTAACTACTCCTATAAAGGCAACACTGGCATTACCGACAGCGGCACCAATACTCAAATGTCGTTTTCCCCAGATACCAAACGAGAACCTACTTACTTCGTGGGAGAACTCCGACAGAAAATCCCTTTTCGCGAAGCAATTAGCGCCCTACACGATGTGGTAGTTTCCGACCTCCGGTTCAAACCAAAAGATAAAACTGCTTACAAAGAATGGCGGGCAAAACAAGACGAAATCGACTGGCAATTGGTGGCCGCCCAACGTAAAGAAGTGGGCGATCGCATTAACAAACTCCAAGGCGAACTCAACGAATTATACGCACGTCAAACCCAACGCCTCCAACCATTTTACCGAGCAAAAAAACAGTTTTTTAATCATCTTTATAAGGTTAATTACGATGCTTGGTTTGTCTTCGATCCGGTAATTACAGTTCACCCGGACCAGGTGTTTTTTGAATGCTTTAGCGTGGATGAATCTAGTTACGGGCGACTGGGTGCCAGTTACGAGGTATTTAAAAATATTAACGAGTACGCCTGCGGTACTACTAATATCGATTACTCCGCCGCCCTCTACGACGAGTTCCAAAAAATCCGCAGTTATAAAACAACTCAATTTCAAGTTGACCCCTCGGGTTTTGAAGTTCAAACCACTAACGAAGAAACTTTTAAAGAAGTAAAAATCGACTTGCCCGATAGTTGGGTTCGCGGTTTTTTACAAGTTAGTTCGGCCATGTCTTTACCCGCTATTAGTTTTGACTTGCACCCGATGGATGTTTATAATATTTGTTTCCTCCTCCGCCGCAACAAAGAAAAGAAAGGTCCGCGCAGTTTGCGCTACCATTTAAAACCGGGGGAACCGGTGCGGATAACTTTAGATCCTTGGAACTTAGAAATAGTTTGTCGCCGTTCGATTTATGGGGGTAATTCTGAAGAAGAAATTCGCGTTTGGGGCCGCCGCCGACTGCACATTTTGGAACGTTTAATTCCCATTGCTAATAAATTTACGGTGCATTTATTGGGCACCGGAATGCCGTCTTTTTATGTTGCCGAAATGGGAGATATGTCTTTTACTTTGGGGTTATCCGGTTGGACTGCCAACGACTGGGCGCAAGCGGGTAATTTCGATTTGATGGCACCCAGGGCGGATGCGGACGAGTTTACGCAAAGGTTGGTTTTTGATGCTTTGAAGGAGAATTGGTTGGAAACTCCCGATAGTTTGGCGAAACGACTGAAGTTGAGTCGCGCTGCGGTATTGGGCGCTTTGGGCGCTTATACTCAGGCGGGGCGGGCGATTTACGATTTGAGTCAGGGGGTTTATCGGGTGCGAGAGTTGAGTCTGGAACCTTTGCCGATGGAACGGTTGCGCTTCGCTAACGATCGCGAGGAAAGCGCCACTCGCTTCCTCAGCGAGAAGAAAGTAGAAGTTACTTCGGTTAGCGATGCCGGTGGGGCGCTGTTTATCCAGGGCAACGTGCGAGATGGCAGCAAAACTTACAATCCTTCTTTAACGGTGGATGCGGACGAACGTATCGTTCAAGCTCAATGTACTTGCAATTGGCACCAACAGAATAAACTGTATAAGGGGCCTTGCGAGCATATTTTGGCCCTGCGGATGCAGCAGGCCCGCGAAAGTCGGACGTAGGCAAGAGGCAAGAGTAGGCAAGAGGCAAGAGGCAAGAGGCAAGAGTTTTTTGGAAAAAATGCGTTAAAATCGCGCTCCGCGATTACTACGAACAATAATGAAAATAGCTACTTGGAACGTTAACTCAATTAGAACTCGCCAACAAATAGTCTTAGATTGGTTGCAGGCAAATCCCGTAGAGGTTCTCTGCTTGCAAGAAACCAAAGTAATAGACGATAAATTTCCCCGATCGCCCTTTGCCGAATTGGGCTACCAGATCTACACCAGCGGTCAAAAATCCTACAATGGAGTCGCAATCTTTAGCCGTTCCCAGATGACAGACGTTATCTGCGGTTTTACTCCCCTTCTCGGTAGCGACGCGGTGGGAGAATTTGACGAACAAAAACGAGCGATCGCCGGTACTATCGACGACGTTAGAATCGTCAATCTCTACGTTCCCAACGGGGCCAGCGTCGGCAGCGACAAATATAGTTATAAGTTGACTTGGTTACAACTTCTGCGGGAATATGCAAATCAAACCTTAGATAAATATTCTAATTTATGTATTTGCGGCGATTTTAACATAGTTCCAGAAGACCGAGATATTTACGATGCCGAAGCTTGCAAAAACTCCATAGGACTATCTCCCGCCGAACGTCAAGCCTTAGAACAAATAAAGGAACTAGGTTTGGCAGACATCTTTCGCAAATTTACAAGCGTTGGAGGTCACTACAGTTGGTGGGACTATCGCGCCTCGGGTTATAAGCGCAACCGAGGCTGGCGCATCGACCATCATTATCTCAGCAAACCCCTTTACGATCGCGCCAAAAGCTGTATCATTGACAAAGACCCCAGAACTTGGACCAGACCCAGCGACCATACACCCGTTATTCTGGAACTTTAATTTTTGCTAATGGGACGATTCCCCATTCCCAATTCCCCATTCCCAATTCCCAAAATTATGTTTTTAGTAACTGGAGCAACAGGAGATTTAGGCCGTCGAATTGTGCGGCAGATAACGGAGCGCGAAATACCCGTCCGAGGGTTCGTTCGCCTCAATTCTCGCTACTCGGAATTAGAAAACCGAGGGGCAGAAATTTTCATTGGCGATCTGAGGCGAGATAAAGATATTAGAAAAGCTTGCGAAGACGTTAAATACATTATTAGCACTCACAGCGACGGCAGAAACCCCCAGGCAGTTGACTACGCCGCTAACGTGGATCTCATAGATGCAGCTAAGGAATACGAAATCCAACATTTTGTCTTTATTTCCGTATTGGGAGTCGATCGCGGCTATGAAGATTCTCCCACTTTTAAGGCAAAGCGACAAGTAGAAAAGTACCTCGAAGCTAGCGGATTAAATTATACGATTTTGCGACCCGCCGGTTTTGCATCCAGTCTGCTGCCCCAAGCGCAAAGGTTTAAGCAAACGGGAGGAGTTTATTTACTGATAGGAAATTCTAAAAATCGCACTTCTATTGTCAGCACCGATGACGTTGCCAAAATTGCCATCGACTCGCCGATGATGCCAGAAGCTCGCGATCGCATTTTTGCCCTCGGCGGACCGGAAATTATCTCCCGCGAAGATATTCCTTATATTTTAGGCGCAATTTTAAAAGAAGAACCGACCATCATTAAATCTCCTCTGATGGTGGTGGATGGAGTGCGAAGCGTTGTCGGTTTTTTTAATTCCCAAACCGAGCAAACTTTGGGCACTTTCCGGGTTTTATTAGCTAACGAGTTTTTCTGTACTCCCCAGGAAATTGAAACCGTGGAAAGAATTTTTAATCTGAAGATGGAATCTTTAGAAAGTTTTCTCAAACGTAATTTTAAATTGGGTAATGGCTAATATTAAAGCCACACTGTCATTTTAGAAGGCAATAGGCAATAGGCAAGAGGGGAAGAAAGATTTATAGCAATCCCAAAAGCGAGTTGTCAGAAATTAAAAAGCAAGTAAAAACTCCTCACCTCCCACTATTGCC
>CAZSTZ010000327.1:0-5904 GCA_964609515.1 uncultured bacterium
ATTTATTCTTTTTTGAGCGTTTTAGACAGAAAATTAACAATTTGTTACAAAGTCTTTTCCGCGTTTGGGGGATAGAAGTAGAGGTTTTGTGGCGAAGGCGTTGGAGGTGGCGGTCCAAAATCCGGATTTTCTGCCGCGTTCTTTTGATATTGAGGAAATGAAAAAAGACGTGGAGCTTTTCGAGGCCCTTTATCCCATCGTTTTGGCATTAAGCCAACTCCAAGAACTCCTGGACGATACGATCGCCATAGTAGGAAGCGAGGCTTATATGGCCGCTTTGGCAGTTTATGACTACGCCAAGAAGAACAAAGGAGATGCGGGGTTAGAAGCGGCGGTAGATGACATGGCCCGTCGGTTTGCCCGCAAGTCCGGCGGCAGGCCCCCGGAAGAAGCCGAGTCTTAGTTGAGGTCTGGAACGCGAACGTTGAGGTTCCGAAGGCCATTTTTGAGGTTGGGAACGCGAACGGTGGCCTTCCCAACCCCACCGTCGAGGTATTTTAGGCCATTGTCGAGGTATTTTAGGCCGCCGTCGAGGTATTTTAGGCCGCCGTTGAGGTATTTTAGGCCACCGTTCTCGTTAAAAGTGCGATCGTTGAGGTTACAAACCTCAAGGTTGAGGTTTGTAACCCCATCGTTGGCGTCTGGAAGGCAATCGTTGAGGTTCCGAAGGCCACTGTTGGCGTCTGGAGAGCCAGTCAAGAAAGCCGGTTTTGCAGGAATTACCGGCTTTCTGAGATACATTGGCGTCGAAAAGGCCACTGTTGGCGTTTGGAGAGCCAGTCAAGAAACCCGGTTTTTTAGACAATACCTTTGCCAAAATAAAAAAATAGCTTATGTAGGTTGGGTGAAGCGCAGCGAAACCCTACAAAAATGTCGGGTGGAGCTGCGCTCCACCCGACCTACAAGATGCACCTGCGTTGGTATTGTTAGTAGCGCAGCGAAACTCTACAAAAATGTCGGGTTCCGCGTTTGTACCTCGATAGTACCGGGAACTACATAGCCTAACCCAGCAATTTCATCGTAAACCGCTTGAGGAATAATAATCCTGCCGTAGATTTCCTCTAAGAGATTTAATTTGCCGATCGCCGCTAAATTAGTAATATAGCGCTTCCCAGACTAATGAGGTACATTTTTGATTAGCGTTTTTTTTGTACCTCACCGATACGGGAAATGCTATATAGCAGTTGTTGGGAAATGGCAGCAACCCCTCAATTGCAAGGTGCGCTCTTAGCACCCTACAAATCGTTCCTTAGTGTACCAACTCGATCGCCCTCTTAGTCAGCGCCTCGGCAGTCAAACCGTTAAACGCCATCACCTGACCCGCGCTAGAAGCAGTCTCGCCGCGCTTCCAAGCAAAAGTATCGCGCTTAACCGCACTCCGCAACATAATCGGTTCCAGCATCAAACTCGCGCCGCCAGTGACACCAATTAACGCATCGCCGCCGAACAACTTCTCAAAACCGGCATCGTCCAAAAACTCGCCGTCGGATTCCGAACAAGTATCCCAACCAGTATCCGTGGGGCGATACAACCGACGGGGATTAATAACCGAGACAATTCGCACCCCAATACCCTCAGTCTCCAGATAAGCTGCGGCCTCGTAAACCGGAATCAAAGTCATATCTCCCACTACGGCAAAGACAACCGTCTTATCCCCCGGTACTTCTTGCAATACAACCGCGCCATCGCGCAACCCTTGGCGAGTTTGCTCGAAAGTAGTGCGGATGGGCAACGGCGACTTGCTCGCAGTAATCGTAATTCCCTTATTTTTCGTCGTCAGCGCCCATTCGTAACAAACTTGGATGCTGTTGGCATCCGGGGGAAACACCGGGAAGACGTTACCGTTGCGCATCATCGCCGCAAAATAAGCCTCGATTTCCGGGCGTTGGTGCGTCCAACCGTTGCGCCCCTGTTCCAAAGCGCCCGCCGTAAACAAAGTAATCGTCGAAGGAGTGGGGCGGCGCAACTCTGCCATCGCTTGCGTCACCGTCTGCCAGATGGGCAAACCGTTAATAGCAAAAGATTCGTAGGAACACCACAAAGTTCGCGCCCCCATCAACGACAACCCTGCCGCCAATCCCGCGCAGGCATCTTCGCTTAAAGGTTCGTAAACTTGACCTTTGGGGCCTTGGAAATAGATATCGTCGGGGGTGGGGTGAAGGATTTTTAACGCTTGGTTGACGTTGTTGATGCCCGAGGCAGCGTTACCGTCAGCGTTGGTGATGAGGAAATGACCGTCTTTTTGCCCGACGTAACCGACCAACTCTCCCATGGCCGTCGTCGCCACTTTCGGATCGCCGCCAAGGGGAAATTCTTCTAAAGGCAGTTTGCCAATTTCTGGGAGGGGATACTCAAATTCGGTAACGACTGTTTTGGAAGCGGGGCCGCCACCTGCGCGCTCGCAGTTTTTCCGCACCAGTTCCCAGGCCGCCACCGGGAGGGCCCGTTCTTTGAGAGCGCTAATGATGTGGGGACTGTCCAGGGTGTCTTTGGCATAGAGGTTGTGGGATTTGGAACCCCGGGCGTGGACTCCGGCACCTTTTAGCTGTTTGATGATGAAGGCGGTTAGTTTGCCGCCCAATGCCGATTTGGCCGCTTTATCGATACCTTCTAATACTGCTTTGCCAAATTCTAAACGCTTCTCCATCGAGAAAGCGGTGCTATCGACGTAGGCTTCCGGTTGATTTTTGTCGTCGAAGTCTTTGGCATCTACTAATACTACTTCGGCGAAACCGTTGCCTTTCCAGAAGGCGAGCATTTCTTCGTTGGTTTTGGTCGAGACCATGCTATGATGTTCTTGGCTGTAACCGTTCCAGACGAAGACGGGGAGGAAGTTGGTGACGTCGGGGAAGGCGGTGTTAAAGTGCGCCATGCTGCTCATGGGGTAGGGTTCGCCGATGCCGCCGTCTCCCAAGGTGAAGGGGAAGAGCTTGTCGCGGTGGAGCGAGGCCGCTGCCATCGCGAAATGTTGCCCTTGTCCGAGGGGGCCTGCGGGGCCGAGGAGTCCGGGGATGTAACCGGAGAGGTGGCCCAGGAGACCGTGCATTTCCCGGAAGCGATCGCGCATTTCCTGAACCGTGTTGATGCCCATGTCTTCTAGGGAGCGATCGAGAAAGGTAGCGCTGTAGAAGCCGGGGGCGTGGTGTCCGACTTCGGTGATAATGTTTTTATAACCTAACATTACCAGGGCGGCGTAGGCTTCCGCTTGTGAGGCAAAACCTCCCGGGTGTCCCGATGCTTTGCTGGCAGTTACCTGCAACATAAGATAGCGAAGGGCATCGGCGTATAGAAGGGTTTGATATACACCTGCGGGGTCCGTGGGAGAGGCGATCGCTTTGCTGCCTTCTGCGATGGCGGGCGTCTTGGCGTAGGTTTCAAATTCCGGCCAAGCTTCCCCGAAGTATTGGATGCCTTCGCAGAAAGTAGGAACGGTCGCTGGTTTTGGAGTTGTTGCAGTCATGCTATTTGCTTGGTTTACTTAACTTAATAGTAATTTAACATTTCTGGGGACAAAAATTAATTATTTTTGCGTTGCTGAGTTATAAGTCTTTGTAATCTTAGGGTTGAAGCTAGTTACTCGTTGAATTACCGTCCCAATTGGGGCTTAACAACCTCTTGACATTTTTGGCAGAGCATGATAATTGCTATTTCGGTTATCAATTATTGGTATATAAAAAAGTTTCTCTAAACAACGTTTACAAAAAAAAAAGATTGGGTTTTTGATGTTAAAGTAAACAAAAATAAATCAAGGTAGAATATGTTATAGTAAGTTACTATCGCAAGGAAACTCTTCCTCGGTCTTAAAATTGCAATCAAACTTAAGCTCCGCCGTACTCCATCTCCTCAAAAGGCTAAGATGACTCTAAAATAAAAAATTGAAAACCAACAACAGAACAACCATGACAGTACAGAAAGGCCCGACAGCACCTAATTTCGTCCAGCTAATAAAATGGATCCTGGGGCCGTTGACATTTATGGAAGAAAATGCTAAACGCTATGGAGAATCCTTCGAGGTAGAGCTGACAAGAAAACTGGTATTTTTGAGCAACCCGAAAGCCATACAAGCAATTTTCGCGACTAACCCCAAACAGTTCGACTCCGGAGAAGGAAACAATATCTTGCGACCGATAGTAGGGGACTATTCCTTACTCTTGCTAGACGGCGATCGCCACCAGCGACACCGCCAGTTATTAATGCCACCCTTTCACGGAGAGCGAATGCAAGTTTACGGTCAACTGATTTGCGACCTCACCCGAGAAGTAACAAAAAAATGGGTACCCAATAAAACATTTATTGCCAGAAATACTGTCCGGGATATATCCATGAAGGTAATTTTAAAAGCAGTCTTTGGTCTGCCAGAAGGAGATCGCTACGAACGACTCGAACAAGTTCTCACTGAAACCCTAGACACCTTAAATTCTCCTTGGAAATCTAGTATGCTATTTTTTAAAAAACTGCAAGTAGATTTAGGTGCTTGGAGTCCTTGGGGCAAGTTTTTGCGCAGGCGGGAGAAGATAGATGAGTTATTGCATGCAGAAATTAGCGATCGCCGTTCTTCCCTCGACCCGGAAGCTAGCGATATCCTAACTATGCTTCTGTTAGCAAAAGATGCCGAGGGGCAACCGATGAGCGATCGAGAGTGCAAAGACGAACTGCTAACCTTGCTCTTTGCCGGACACGAAACTACGGCAACAGCGATCGCTTGGGTTTTATATTTGATTCACCAGCACCCAGAAACCCGATCTAAACTGTTAGAAGAATTAGCAACCCTTGGGGATAACCCCGAACCAGTAGCGATCGCCAAATTGCCCTATCTCAATGCCGTCTGTAACGAAACCCTCCGAATGTATCCAGTAACAACGATCGCTTCTCCCCGAACTACCAAAAAACCCATAACCATCGAAGGTCAAAACTACCAGATGGGAACGAGTTTTGTACCTTGTATTTATCTGGTACACCGCCGAGAAGATTTATATCCAGAGGCAGAGAAGTTTAAACCGGAGCGATTTTTAGAGCGTCAATATTCTGCTTATGAATTTTTCCCTTTTGGGGGCAGCAACCGACGCTGTATTGGGGCCGCCCTCGCTATATTCGAGATGAAATTGGTTTTAGCGACGATTCTGTTAAACTATAATTTAGCTCTAACAGAACAGCGACCAGTCAAAGCAGTAAGGCGCGGCGTTACCATCGTTCCTGCGGGAGGAGTAAAATTAGGGCTTGCTGAATAAATGGCAGACTTGCGGCGGACTTGCGGCAGACTTGCGGCAGACTTGCGGGGAAAAACGACAACGAGCTTACTCCCCCCTCTCCCTTATCTTCCCCCTCTCCCTTATCTTCCCCCTCTCCCTTGTCTTCCCCCTCTCCCTTGTCTCCCTATTGAGATACACCCCCATTGCGTCCTTCGTCGAAACCAAAATTGAGGAAATGCTCGAACCCGCTGCGAATTTCCCCCCGCGCCACCGCCGCCGCCACATCGGGATTTTCGGTTAAATAACCGGCTTCGTTATATAAAGGACTGGGGTTGCGTCCTTGGAACAAACCGGTGCGAATTAAATGGTCGAAACCGTTTCTATATAAACCGTTACTGATGACTCTAACTACATCTGGATTATTAGTTAGGTAAAATTCTTCGTCGTAGTAAATGTCTAAAGGATTAATATTTAGTTCCGCAAACTCGTTTCCAGGAGAAATTGGAGCGGCAACATCTATTATTTCTTTAAAGTTCAAACTGTCATCCTCCCTAGCACCAGTTAAAAGGTCGAAGGGGCGGTTTAGTGTTTCTGAAGAAACGCCATTTAAGTCAATTTCTAAGCTATTAATCATGTCTCAATTATCTAACTAAATTTCCATAGTTCGTAGTAACGACTTTAGTCGTAGTTCGTAGTAACGACTTTAGTCGTAGTT
>CAZSTZ010000328.1:0-5882 GCA_964609515.1 uncultured bacterium
TTTAAGCAAGATAACGATTGCGTAAACCAAGGTTTGCGGAGGTATAAACCTACCATAAAAACCTTAATTCCCGTTAGCGATATCATCGATCGCTTTGCCGATTGCTTGAGGGAACCCGGTACCTATAACCGAAGAATTGCTAATCGCCATCAAAATCGTGGGGCTCGCCTTTATCGAATAGGAGAAAAATTGATTGATGCCCTCGATGATTACCTTCGCTGGGAGGATCGCGGTCAAACTTTTGCTATGTGGCGATACGATTCATCTTGGGATCCTGCCGAAGGAATGGAGTGGTTTGGCTTCCGATTTAATTATGAAGTGGAAGTTGATTTAGAAGCAGCTAAAATTGTTTTGAAAAATCGCCACGGAAATAATGCTAATTGCCGGGCTTTAAAGCGATTTGCAGATTCTTTATTTCCACCTCGTCTAGAAACAATGTTTTTAGATTCTCGTTACGAGCCGATGTCTGTTGTAGAGGAACCCAAGGTGTTAGATATCTTGCAGCATTCCGATGAATCCAAACATTTTCAAGATGACAATTTAGCTAAAAACAAATTGTCAGTTATCGATAATTTTGTTACTTCCTCCGAATGGCCGCATTTTTGCCAAAAGGCCCGGACTGCCTCGGAAACGTTATTGCGACAGCGCCCCTCTTTTATTGAAAGGGGCGATCGCTTTGCCAAAGCAGCAGAACGAAAACTAGATAATCGCATCGATCGACTTCACCTCCGCTTAAACCGAATTTCCGAGTCGGAGCAATATATCGATCGCTCTTTAGAACGAGAACTGGCTGTCGAAAGCGACTTAAAGGGAGCGCTTTTAGAAGGAATCCGCAATCCTCGCATCCGCTTGGATTCTGTAGGATTTATGATTATTGCTGGATATCCGCCCCAGACAACACTCGAACAGAAGGAGGAATAGGGATGGACTCGTTCCAAAAACTCAGAAAAATTATCCAGGAAGATAACTACTTCTCCCCCCAGTCAAAGAGTTGGGGAGAACCTTGTCACCAGCGCTTAATTGATGCTCTAAAGAACATCAAAGCCAAACAAAAATTAGCTGCTGGAGATATTGCCAGCTTAGTGCGCCATGTTTTGCGCCGGGAAGACGAACTGCAAGGAGGCAGTCGGCAAACCTTAAAAGTGCCTCGAAGAGAGCCTTGGCCGACTGACCGGGAAATATGGGGCAAGCATGGGTTTGATGTCTTAAGGGAGGATTGGGATAGCTACTTAATTAGGGCTCGTCCTTGGCAACCGGAATGGTTAGACTTGAGCGATCGCTACCCCCCCGATGCTCCGACATTCAAAGAAGAAGAGCGTCGCAACTATTCTCCCGAACCGGGGGATCCCTTTCTCTCTGTATTAGATCGAGACAGCTACCGCAATGTCGGTCAGCGAGAGGCCGTTCGTGCAGTTTTGACTGCTCCCAAAGGCTCCACATTAGCGATCGATTTGCCTACAGGTTCGGGCAAAAGTTTAGTTGCAGAACTGCCGGCCCTGTTAGAGTCTCAAACGGGGGGCATCAGCGTGGTGGTGGTTCCGACTACTGCACTGGCATTAGATCGGGAGAGAGCCTTAAGCCAGTGGCTCCATCATCCCACTGCTTATTATAGCTCTTCAAAAAGGCAAGACAGACGGAAAGAAATCCGCGATCGCGTTCTTGCTGGCAGTCAGCGCCTTATCTTTACTTCCCCCGAGGGCTTAATTAATTCCCTAGCTTCTTGTCTCTATCAAGCCGCCGAGTCAGGAATGCTAAAGTATTTGATTATTGATGAAGCCCACATGGTAGAACAATGGGGAGATGAGTTTCGTCCTGCTTTCCAAGAAATTCCGGGTTTGCGGCGAGATTTGTTGCGGATAGCTTCTTTTAAGACATTGTTACTCACGGCAACTTTAACCGAGTCTTGTTTGGATACTCTCGAAACTTTATTTGGAGAACCGGGGGAATTTCAAGTTATATCTGCGGTGCAGTTGCGTTCAGAACCTGCCTATTGGTTTGCTTGGTGTCAGAATGAGGAAATTAGAAAGCAGCGACTTCTCGAAGCAGTCGCCCATCTTCCCCGTCCGTTAATTATTTATACTACAAAAGTGGATGACGTACACCAGTGGGCTGAGGAATTGTCTCGCGCTGGATTTAAACGGTATAAGACTATGACCGGACAATCCAGCGCCGAACAACGTCTGCAACTTATCGAAGAGTGGCAAAATAAGCAAGTCGATATTGTGGTAGCCACTTCTGCTTTTGGTTTGGGAATAGATCGATCCGATGTCCGAGCAATAATTCACGCTTGCGTTCCCGAAACTATCGACCGTTTTTATCAAGAAGTAGGGCGTGGCGGACGAGATGGAAAAGCTTCGATTTCTCTGACTTTGCATACCACTCAAGATGGAGAAATAGCCAAATCCCTTAACGAAAAATCTTACATTACTATTGAGAGAGGTTTGGAGCGATGGCGGAGTATGTTTGCTAAAAAAGAAAATTGGGGAAATGGCTTTTTTCGAGTTCCCATAGATATCCCTCCTACTTTACGAGAAGGGGATATTGATATGAACAGCGAACAAAATAAAGCTTGGAATATTCGTACTTTAACTCTAATGAGTCGTGCGGGAATAATCGAGATTCATGCAGCAAAGCCACCGAAATTGAATGCTTTTAAATTAGGATTGGAGGGCAAAAAAATATTAGAAAAGCATCGAAACTCGCGCATTATTCGCATTTGTAATGAATATCATCTAGAACCTAAAATATGGGAAACTGAAGTGGAACCGATTCGACTAAAAAGCCAAAAATGGGGTTATCAAAATCTTGGGTTGATGAAAGAGGCTTTGCGGCCAAGACGCTGCCTATCGGAAATATTTGCTCAAACTTACACTATTTCTCCAGTAGATTCATCCAGAAATAAAGTGACAGTTTCTAAAGCTTGCGGTGGTTGTCCTTATTGCCGGAAACGTCACCAACAGACTTTTTCGGGTATTATGCCCTGGCCTAAACCTGTCTGGCCAGAACCTTATTGGGAGATTGGAGCGGAATTACAACGGTTAATTGCTAATGAGAAATTGTCGATCATTTTTTACGATCGCCTTCAAATAAAAAATTGGAAATTCCATCGCGATCGCGCCTTTAAATGGTTAATCGAGCGGGGAGTTCGTAATTTAGTTATTCCTCCTGAATTAAAACTAGAACTTATTGAAGAGCTTCGACCAAATAGCATCAATAACGGGTTTATTTTCTTGTTTGAAAAGTACGAACCTATTAAAATGCCTCCAATTCCTACCTTGATTTTTCAAGAGACAGAAATTTCTCAGAGGCATTTATTATTAAACGATAATTCTCAAGCCCCAAGGATTTTGATGCTGCCAGAGGATACTCCCGATCCAAGTAGAGAAGATAGAAAACTAATTAACATTTTTTCAGGACGTTATTTTCGCTTTAACCACTTTTATAAGGAGATTAGCTTATGAGCGTACTTAAAACAAGTCTAGCCCACCCCAGCAGAATACGAGGTATTTTTAGATATTTACTTCAGGCAGAAGGGCAACGAGAAACAAGAGAGAATCTCGAAAAACTGCTGTCACCTGAAAAATTGTCAGAGGATAAAACACCGCCTCGCCCCATGTTCCGTGCGGCACTCGATGAAAGTTTAAAATGTCAACTTTTGATAGAAGAAGATGGGGCGATCGCGATTAATCCCGAGCTTTCCCAAGAAGCTCGCGACCCGCAATTAGGAGATAAATTATTGCCCGATACTTTAACTTATCTGTTTTTTGGTTGCGACAATCAAGACGAGGAAGATTTTGGCTTAGATTGCGCTTGGTATTTAGCCCAAGATATTTACGAATCTTTAGGCACTTGGGAACAAGTAGAAAAACAAGTAGCGGCACAAAAAGTTGCTGAAACTTTAGATTTAAAATTGTCTAGCGATACGCTTTTTGATAGATTAAAAGATTGGATGTATTATCTAGGTTTAGCTTGGGCACATAGCTTAAATGATAAGAAAAATTGCGTTCCCGATCCAACTGCTTATTTAAAGCGAAATTTAAAGGAACTATTTCAAGGTCAAAAAGACTTGCCCTTGAAAGAATTTATCGATCGCCTTGCTAAAAGGTGTCCTTTATTTGAAACAGGTAAATTTCGCGAACGAGTCGAGGAAAAAATAGGTCGCCGCCAGCCAAATCACCTTTCAACTAGCACCGCTTTTGCTCTATTTCGACTTCAAGACGAGGGGCAGATTAGCCTAGTTAGAAAGTCGGATGCTGACTTAATGATTCTACCAAAAGCAAATCAAACAATCGATAACGATAGCCGAATTTCTCATATTATTTTGGAGGGATAAATCAAGATGACTTTCACAAAATTTGTCTGCTGGAACCGAGATAGCGTGCGTCGGGTGATGGAAGTAGAAGCAACTCAAGCTTCAGACTGGGATTTTCTAGCTACCCACTACCCCATTCCCATGTATCGCCAGGAATTAATTGAAGGGGAATCACAAATTCCCTATAGCGAGGAGCAATTTCTCAAAGACTTTTTAGCATCCAAAGATTTTGCCTTCGTACCGGTTTTAGGGGAGTCGGGAACCGGTAAATCTCATCTGATTCGGTGGTTGTCCGCCAAGATTCAATCGACGAAAAAGCGTAAAGTAATTCTAATTCCCAAAATTGGAACGAACTTAAAGGATATTCTCGGTTTGATTCTCGAAGGAATGGAGGGGCATCTATTTGATGAATACCGAGAGCGCTTAAATCGCGCCACCAGTAGTTTAACTGAAGCGCAAGCGCGGGAACAATTGCTCAATCAGTTAGCGGCGGCAGTGGGTCCTAACGGTGCTCACGATTCTGCCAAGCTTTCGGACGCGGAAAGTTATTTAGTAGATGAATTAGGCGCTTTTTTATACGATCCCTTTTTTAGAGAAGAACACTGGCTCAAAAAAGATGGAATTATCGATCGCTTAGTAATTCACATTCTCGGACATCGCAACCGCTTAGAAATTATTGAGGAACGACGGCAGTTTTCCCTTAATGATTTACCGCTTGAGGTTCGCTATCTGGAGAAAGCAGGAAAAAAAGCTCGCGATTTTTATAGCTTGCTGATTGGCGATGAGGCTCTCCAAAAAGCAACGGTTGAATGGTTAAATCAGCATTTGGATGAAGCGATCGCTCGGGTATTGAGTTTGGGTCGCGAAGACTTGCAACGATTAATGCGCGAAGTCCGCGAAGCACTTGCCAAACAAGGTATAGAATTAATTTTACTCATCGAAGATTTTGCCAAATTGCAGGGCATTGACCGAGAAGTCTTAGAAGCCGTTTTAGCACGACCCGAGCAACCAGGAGGAAAAAGATTGTGCGCGATCCGAACTGCTTTAGCTTGTACTACCGGTTACTTTCAAAGCTTAATTGAAACCGTGCGGCAGCGGGTCAATTTCAGCGTTACCCTTAATGTGGGCTCGGTCAAAGAACAATCCTTAATGACTCGGACAGATATTCAACAATTTGTTGCCAAATATCTCAATGCAGTTCGCTTGCAAGAGGAAGAGCTTCAAAATTGGTATCAATCTCTCCACCAAGACTCAGAAGGAAACGAGCTAAAAAGTGCCTGTTCGGAGTGCGAACACAATGGAGCTTGTCATGGGGGGTTTGCCGCAGTTAATAACATCGGTCTATATCCATTCACCCCTAAAGCATTAGAAGAAATGCTCGGTCGGGTCAATACTGGAAACTTTAATCCACGAATTTTAATTAAGGATGTTCTCAAGTGGACTCTGGAAAATTCGGTGGATGACGTAGAAGGAGGGCAATTTCCTTCTACTTCATTGCGGGAACATTTTGGCAAGCCCAAACTGAGCGCCTTGCTCCAGGACGATATTAACAGGAAAGACCCGCAAAATG
>CAZSTZ010000329.1:0-5736 GCA_964609515.1 uncultured bacterium
CGCTACAAAATCCGCTGCCAACCAAGGCCAAAGGCCCACCAACAACCCATCCGCTACATCCGCTTCAAAATCCGCTGCCAACCAAGGCCAAAGGCCCACCAACAACCAATCCGTTAAATCCGTTACAAAATCCGCTGCCAACCAACTTCTCAGGGCCACCGAACCCGATTTGGGCCCGACCCCCCAGGCTTTACTTATACAAATCTGGCCTAACAATCGGTAAATCAAATCAAAAAAATGAATTATTAGCTACCGTAGGATTTTACAAAAAAATGGGGTAAACTATAACCTAATAGAATATCAAAGGAGAGCAAATATGCCGATCGACAATTCCGTTAGGGCGTCTCAAGAAGGGTTAGATAAAATTATCGACCCAAAGAGAATAAAGAAGGGCTGGAACAAACAAGCTTCTATTTGGGCCGGCGAGGCAGGAGTATCGGTTCCGCTTTTGAAAAAGTTCTGGCAGCGCAAACACATCCGACCAGAAAACCTTCAAGCAATTTGTCAAGCGGTGGGAGTAGATGACTGGGAGTCAATTGTTGATGCCAGCCCTCCCCACTACGACGACTGGGGAGATGCTCCCGACGTCTCGACTTTCTTTGGCAGAGAGGGCGAAGATGCTATACTGCGACAGTGGATAATAGACGATCGCTGCCGTCTGGTAGGAATTGTCGGCATCGGCGGTATCGGCAAAACTGACTTATCGGTAAAATTAGGCAAGGGCGGTATCGGCAAAACTGACTTATCGGTAAAATTAGCGCGAGGAGTTCGAGAAGACTTTGAATATATTATCTGGCGATCGCTCATCAACGCCCCACCCATAACCGAACTTCTCCCCGATTTACTTCAGTTTCTCTCCCGTCAAAAAAAACACAACTTACGCAACACAACAGACCGGCAAATATCGGACTTACTCAAACACTTAAAAAACCATCGCTGCCTCATCATTTTAGATAACCTCGAATCAATTTTAGAAGGAGGAACTTACGCCGGACAATACAAACAAGGCTATGAAAATTACGGTCAACTTTTAAGAAAAATTGGCGAAGTCAAACACGAAAGTTGTTTGCTCTTTACCAGCCGCGAAAAAATTCTCCAACTCCAACGTTTAGAAGGAAAAAATAAACCGTTTCGCTGCTTAGAATTGCGGGGATTAAACTTAGATGCGGGAAAAGAAATTTTTCGAGACATCGGCGAATTTTCTGGGTCGGAAACGGAATGGCAGCAATTAATAGAATATTACAACGGCAACCCTTTAGCTTTAGAATTAGCCGCCCATCATATCGAAGAAGTATTCGCCGGTAATTTGACAGATTTTTGGCAACGAGGAAGAGCGGTTTTTGCCGATATTAGAGAATTGTTAGACTTCCACTACCAGCGGTTGTCCGCTAGAGAAAAAGAAATAGTATTGTGGCTGGCAATTAATCGAGAACCGATGACAATTGCAGAATTACAAGATAACTTAGTTACAATTGATGCCAAAGAAAAGGTGGGAGAAAATTTGCGATCGCTCCAAAGCAAACTACCCCTAGAAAAAAGCGACGGCGGCAAACAATTTGCCCTCCAACCCATGCTAATCGAGTACCTCACAGACTTATTAATCGACCGAGTTTTTGCCGAAATTATTAGCGGCGAAATTGACATCTTAAACAGTCACGCCTTAACTCAAGCAGAAGCTAAAGATTACGTCAGAGAAACTCAAATTAGAACTCTGGTTCGACCGATCGCAGCCAGATTAACCGAACGCTTTAACAGTCAGGAAAAATTAGAAAAACACTGGCAAAAACTCATTTTAAAATTGCGCCGCGATTCCCCAAATAAACCTGGATATGCAGGGGGAAACATCATCAATTTTTTAAACCATGCTAAGATTAACCTACAAGGTTATAACTTCTCCGGCCTCGCTATTTGGCAAGCCTACCTCCAAAACGTCAACTTACACGATGTTGACTTTTCTTACTGCGACTTAAGTAAATCAGTTTTTCCTCAAGCTTTTGGCGGCGTTCATAGCTTGGCATTCAGTCCCGACGGCGCAATTTTAGCCCTGGGAGACGATGGCGGAGAAATTCATTTAGTCAGAACCACAGACCTACAACAAATAGGAGTAATCCAAAAACACGGCTGGTGGGTAGTATCTCTCGCATTTAGTCCCGACGGAAAAAAATTAGCCAGCAGCAGTATAGATGGCACTCTGAAACTGTGGAACCTGGAAACTAGGGAACGTTTGTACGACCTCGAAAAACATACCGATTGGATCTGGACGGTTGCATTTAGTCCCGACGGCAAAGTCTTCGCCAGCGGCAGCAACGATAATACGATTAACCTTTGGGATGCGAACACCGGCCAATGTCTGAAAACCTTAACCGGTCATAACGGTTGGGTTTTAAGCGTCGCCTTTAGTCCCGATGGCAAGTTATTAGCCAGCGGCAGTTACGATAAATCTATCAAACTTTGGGACGTAGAAACCGGTGCTTGCGTTAGAACTTTGTTAGGACATACAGACGCCATCTGGTCAGTGGCATTTAGTCCCGACGGCGAAACTATAGCTAGTTGCGGCTTCGACAAAGATATTAGACTCTGGAACGTCGAAGAGGGAAAATGCGAGGATATCTTAACCGGACACGAAAAAGAAATCAAAGCGTTAGCCTTTAGTCCCGACGGCGAAACCTTAGTCAGCGCGTCTTTCGAGCCGTTAGTAAAATTTTGGAACTTGGAAACTGGAGAATGCTTCGCCACTGGGAGAGGACATCAAACCGGTATCAGAAGCATTGCTTTTAGCCCCGACGGTCAAACAGTTGCCAGCGGCGACAACGACCAAATTTTAAAAATCTGGAACCCACGAACGGGAAAATGCGCGAGAACCCTCCACGGTCATACTCATTGGATTTGGTCCGTGTCGTATAGTCCTGCTAAGTGCAAGGGAGAAAGCGAGATTATTGCTAGCGCTCACTTAGACCATCGAGTAAGACTGTGGAACGTTGGTACCGGAGAATGTCTGAAAAGCTTAAGCGGGCATACTGCCTGGATTTGGAGCGTTGACTTTAGCGCCGACGGTGGGATGGTGGCGAGCAGCGGCGATGACGAAACTATTAGGCTGTGGGATGTTACCAGGGGGGAGTGTATCAAAGTTTTAAGATATAAAGAAAAGACCTATCAAGGGGGTATCTGGACGGTAGCTTTTAGTCCCGATAATCGCTTTCTTGCCAGCGGCGGACAAAGTGCGACGGTGAAACTCTGGGATTGGCAAGCTGGTAATTATCGCTTGTTAGAAGGCCACGCCAGTTGGGTGTGGACGGTAGCTTTTAGCCAGAAGGGAGAACTTCTCGCCAGCGGTGGCGACGATCGCACGATAAAAATCTGGGATGTTTCTGAGGGTAAGTGTTTGCAGACGTTAGAGGGACACGAGGGGAATGTTAGAGCGATCGCCTTTAGTCCCGATGGCAAGTTATTAGTCAGCGGCAGCGACGATCGCACTGTAAAACTTTGGGATATCGGCGGGGGAAAATGTCTGGCAACTTTTGACGAACATACAGATGTGGTCTGGTCCGTAAAATTTAGCTCCAACGGTAAATTTATCGTTAGCAGCAGTCAAGACACAACTCTCAAAGTTTGGGAAGTTGCCAGCAAGCAATGTTTGAGGACTTTTCGGGAACATCGCGATCGCGTCATGTCGGTGGGTATAAGTCCGGGTAGCGACATTATTATTAGCGGTAGTTTGGACGGTAAGATTAAATGTTGGAATTTAAAGAGCGATCGTTCTTGGCAAACCTTAAAAGTGCCCGGACCTTGCGAAGGGATGAAAATTGCAGAAACTAGAGGTTTAACCGTGGCTGGAAAATACCTTCTCCAGAATTTAGGCGCGGTAGAATAGGTAATATCAATTAACAATTAACAATTAACAATTAACAATTGAAATTCTGTTCGATGTATTCTCTAACTCAACAGTCATTTTTTTGTAGGTCGTGCGGACCTCCGTGGAACCCGACATAGAAAGTTGGGTTCCGCTGTCGCGGCTCCCGACCTACAAATGGTATTTTTTATTTTGGCGAAGGTATTGTTATAAATTAATCAGGTTACTTGTTTGATTAGCCATTTTTTTGTAGGTCGTGCGGACCTCCGTGGAACCCGACATATTTCTTGAGTTCCGTTTCGCTCCACCAAACCTACTTATAATGTTATTTTTATTTTGGCGAAGGTATTGTTATAAATTAACCAGGTTACTTGTTTGATTAGAGAATAATTATAGAAATCCTAAAAAATTTATAACTACTTTGAAGTACAGAAAATTAAACGTTGGGTGGGGGCAAAGCATTCGGACATCAACATTTTTGTTTTTTATCAAAAATTAACGCCCGAATGCTTTGCCCCTACAGTTTTATTTGTAAGAAAAAATTTGACACGAATGATTTAGAATTGCTATACCTCAATTCATCTTATTAATGAACTCTCGGACTTGCTGTACTTCTAATTGAAGGACTTCAGCTATTTCCTCAACAGAAAAACCTTTGGCTAATAAAGGAGAAATTATCTGCAATTTAGTTTTAAGTTCTGCTCTTTGTTCCCCTTCCGCAATCAATTCTTGGGCAAAGCGAGTCTTTCTCAAATCTTCAACTCCAAACATAACTTCTAACTCCTTACGACTCATTTTTGGTAACTTGGCTATAATAATAGCCTCTAATAAATTCAAAATTAGTAACCTGATAATTTCCTCGATAAATTGTTGTTTTACCTCAAAAATTCACCAGGTTACTTGTTTGATTAGAAACTAATGACCTCAATTCATGTTATTAATGTATTTTCGGACTTGCTGTAGTTCCAATTGCAGAATTGCAGCAATTTTTTCTGGAGAAAAACCCTCTTGTAATAAAGGAACAATTGTCTCCAACTTAGTTTTAATTTTTGTTTGTTGCTCCGTTTCCGCAATCAATTCTTGGGCAAAGCGAGTATTTCTCAAATCTTCAACTCCAAACATAGCTTCTAACTCCTGACGACTCATTTTTGGTAACTTGGCTATAATAATAGCCTCTAATAAATTCAGCAATTCCAACCGGGTAGGTTCGTCGCGATCGAATTGTTTTTTTACCCTTTCGATTAACTCGGTTATTTCTCCTAAAAATTGCCTTTTTTTAGCGACTATTAAGCGAATAATTTGCACCCCCAAAGAACTATTTTCATTAGCTGTTAGCTCGTTCAAATAGATCCGCTTTACCAGAGGAGAATCTAAAAGGGGTTGAACCGATTCCCTCTGTCTGACAGTTGGCTCGATACTACGACTTCTGAAAATAATCATAGCACGCCAGCGCAAACTTGGGTTGTTTTCTCGGATATAAGTAAAAATCTCTGAAAACAAGCGAATATAAATGCTCGGGTCTTTTTGAAATTGGACCTCCCCAAAATAAATCGGGTTTTCCGCGTCTAGGGGCAAAAATACCCCATCTATTCTAAAAGCAGTTTGCTTTAATTCTACCGCATCAAAACGGTAATCGTTAGCCATTTCTGGCGACTCGCCCCACAACTCGAAGAAAGTGTCGGGTAATTCTTTGAAAATGCGGTAAAAAATGTGGTCTGTTTTCATCGGTTAATTTTAATCTATTCCCTCAATTGCAGAACTATTTAAAAACAGTGACTTTTTAAGACTATTCTAGCACGCTATAAAGCAATTCAAGAAACCAGGTTTTTTGAAAAAACCTGGTTTCTGGGACGCCAAAAAACCTGGTTTCTGGGACGCCAAAAAAC
>CAZSTZ010000330.1:0-5534 GCA_964609515.1 uncultured bacterium
TTGCCTCGAAGTAAGGTTGTTCTTCTTCTATATCTGGGGAAACCTCTGTTTGGGGCGATCGCTCTAAGTTCTCTTCTTCTGGGGGGAAATCTGCTTCTTCATCTTCCGGTTGACTGTCATCAAACAGTTTCAGGAGGATAAAGACTGCCATCCCCGTTATCAAAACAGAGATTAAACTCAAAGCTAACAGAGTCTTGCGGCCCCTTAACAGGCCCAGTACCACCCGCACCGGTTTTGGCACGTTAGAATCGGCCTTTTTTTCTTTCTTCTTTTCTTCCTCTTCAGCGGCCTTCGATTCATCGGCTTGGGCCAATTCTAAGGCCATTAATTTCGGAGAGCGATGGGCCGTTGGCGGTAGCGATCGCTTTGTTGGAGAGGAGGCAGTTAGGGGGCCTGGTTTTTGGCCATGATAGACAGAACTTCTGCCGGGAGAGGGAGAAAGGCCCAGGACAGTCAGCCATACTACTATTAATAAAGTGGAGCGGTATTGCGCCATTATGAGTCAACGGAATTTAACAGAAGCCAGCAGCTCGACAGCCACTAACTTTAAGCTAGCTTAATCCTAGCTTTTAACAACTTAAATTCTCTAGAGAATCGGTCAAGCATTATCATAAACCACGTTTTTTGGTGTCCGGTGAAACCCGGTTTTGCCGAAATTACCGGGTTTCTCGACCGGTCCGTCCCGATGCCCCTTCATTAATAGAAAAAGGAGTTTAACGAAACAACTTCGTAACTCCTTTTACATTTAGCTATTAGTTTAATTCTAAATGCGGATGGCGAGACTCGAACTCGCAAGGCAAAGCCACACGCCCCTCAAACGTGCGCGTATACCAATTCCGCCACATCCGCGCAGTCACTTGTTTTTGGCCAGGAACTTTTAAAAGTTTCGCTGACAATAAATCATCCTAGCACAGTTTTTCGCCGAACGACAACAAAAATTTTTGGGTATTAAAATTTTGATGTTTCCGGCCCTCAATGTTGGTCCAATTCTTTGTAGGTTGTGCGGACCGGAGTGGAACCCAACACCGAAAGTTGGGTTCCGATTAAGAAACCCGGTTTTTTGCCAGAAACCAGGTTTTTTGCCAACCTGGTTTCTTTTCTTGTGGCTCAAACCGACATCCGCTCGACACGGACACCTAAGAAACCGGGTTTTTCGCAAAAACCCGGTTTCTGCTGGGGCCAAAAGCGCGAAGGCGTTGCCTTGCGGATGGAACATCGCTCAAAAAATGGCGAAGGTATTGTTAAATCTAAGTATTGTTTGGCGAATTGGTCGTGAGGGGTTCTCGTCATTTTTGTCTGGGGGCACTATTTCGCGATCGTACCTTTGCAAGTTAGATTAACTGAAGGTTGATTTTTTGGCAAGAGGTATTCGAGCGATCTAAAATATTAAAAAACCTAAATATTCCCAACAAAGGACTCAAAAGAAATAGTAAAAGAAATCATTTTAAAATACGCTCAATTTCGTCCTTCCCACGGCAAAACTAGACTAGATACAGTGTTTGATGAAAAAGGCGAACGCTATTTTCCTGGGTACTCTTGGAGACCGTTAATAAAACTTGATATTTAAGTACCTATAGCAAATTCTTCAGGCTCATACCATTCCAAATTCCAAGCATACCCAGGAATAGTTTCAGACAAAGCAAATATTCTTTGCCACTCATCATAATAAGCTTGAACAACTTCTGATTCTATAATAAATAAGCCATTTTCTAATGATAAACAACCATTGTAAGTAAAATTAAAACTACCCGTCCAGCAAGCTATTGGTTCTATGTCCTCTAAATAATATGAATCATCATAATTAGGATCGTCATCAGATTTATTTTTATTACAAAAAACCAAAAATTTGTTATGCATTTTTGGCTTAGTTTTAGTGCGAGAAGATGAGGGTTCTCCTAACCATCGAACAGGAGCAGAACTCCAACACCAATTATAATTTAAAATAGATATTAAATCCCCCCAATACACCCCACTTCCCGAACCAGTAGGACCCGCTGGTAAAGCTTCATAAAGACTTCGTAATTTGTCTTTCGACATACGATTTCTATAATCTGGTCTTAAAAAATCTTCGCGTTGAATAATTAAAGAAACACTTTCTTTTAAAGCCAAAGCTTTTAATATGCTAGTATGAGTCAACCATGCCACACAACCAACAACAACAGGATATTGATTAATTTTATCAATTAAAAATTTATCAATATCTCTAAAAATTGGCTGTATTTTAGCTTCTACCGGAGCATTTAAGCCAGGATTAGAATTTAAACTATAAGTTTCATCATATCCTTGACTGTCTTTATCTTCAACTTTTAAATCATTAAGATTTTGTTTCATATCTAACCTAGTAATAGTTTATATTTCTCCATTATAATCAATTTTTTCCACCCATCAATCAAAAATATTAAAAAACCGAAATATCCCCAACAAAGGACTCAAAGGAGACAAAACAGAACCCACATTATCAGAAAAAGCAGCCCTGCCCGATCGCCCCACCACAATCGCATCATTATCCAACAAACTAGGATTAGTCTCCTCGTTCACCTCAGCCGAAAAATCAACCTCAATCGTCCTTTGCGACACAGTACCATTAGGATTTAAACGAATTAACTCTACCTCCTTAGTTTGAGCTCGCCTGTTATTAAAACCACCCGCCGCCAGCAAAGCTTGATTTAAAGAAGACTTCGGCGGCAGCGGAATAGAACCCGGTTTAACCACCTCTCCAATCACATTAATATTAAGCACCTCTGGAGAAAAACTCGAAGCCGTCACTGTTGCTAATTCCTCTGGATTAACATTAGCAGCCGTCGGCACCAAAACCGTATCTCCTGGCTGTAACAGCAAATCTTGAGTTAAATCCCCCTTTTGCAATAAATCCCACAAATTAACCTCAATAATTTGTTCCGTACCACTTCTAGTTTGGCGGCGTACTTGAATTTTTCTAATATCAGCCGTCGGCGTAATTCCTCCCGAAATTTTTATCGCTTTTGTCACCGTATTTAACGTCATTAAATTACCCCCAGAAGCACCCTCTCCGTTATTAGCAGAAGATTGATTTTCTGGCATCAAAATATAAGGACCGGGGCGGGCAACCTCTCCAACTACAGCAATATTAATAGGCTGACTTTTAGTCTCAGAAAAATTAGCCGCCGCCACTTGATTAGACTCTATCAAATCGGGAGTCGTAACGCTAGGAACAAAAATCGTATCCCCATCCCGCAAAGCGATATTTTGTCGCAAGTCGCCATTTTGGATTAACTCCCAGAGATTGATATTAATAACCTGTTGCGGCCCTTGACTTCTGGGGCGGCGAACCTTTACTTGGCGAATATCCGCCGAACCCGTAATGCCCCCGGCCATTTTCAACGCTGCCGTTATCGTTGGCAGTTGAGAAGCTTGTCGGGGCCCATCCCCCTCCGTAGTGGGGGACATCGTGTAGGAACCGGGCCGCTGGACTTCTCCGGCCAAAGCTATTTGCAGGGGG
The DNA here is from genome assembly GCA_964609515.1 of uncultured bacterium. GTDB lineage: Bacteria > Cyanobacteriota > Cyanobacteriia > Cyanobacteriales > Microcoleaceae > CALKCV01. The sequence goes on from CAZSTZ010000330.1 coordinate 3,479, forward strand.
CGGGCAGTTATCAGGTTAAGAGTGACTAGGGGAATTTGCAGGTATTTGGCGTACTTGGCCTCTATGGCCGCTTTGGCCTCTTCCACCGTCATCCCCCTAACCGAGACATTGCCGATTAAAGGTAGATTGAGAGTACCGTCAATTTGGATTCGGTGTTGGCCGTTTTGTCCGCTGTACTCCGGTACGTTAAAAACATCAATTTGGATGCGATCGCCCGGCCCCAGAGTATATTCTACGCTCTCGGGAATCGGAACCTCCGCCTCCGGCACTTGCAAAGGAGTTGGCACTTCCAGGGGTGGAGGAGGAGGAGTAGGTTCTAACTGGGGCCGTTCCTCCAAGAAACGTGGTAAGGTTAGAGGTTGGGCTTCTTGTCCCTTAGCAGGGGGCAGCATCCACCCGCCCATACTTAAAAACAAGAGAAAATAAATAGACCTTTTCCAAAAGTCATTCATAGAATCTAAAGTCTGCTTAATTGTTAGGACTTACATCAGAGAAACGTTGCTTTGGACGTTTGAGATTGCGCACGCTATCGCTCGCAATGACAGAAATACGTTATAAGTGCGTAAGCTCTAATTGTTAATTATTAATTATTAATTCTTAATTAAAATGGGGTTTTCCAAAATTCTGATAGCCAACCGTGGCGAAATCGCCCTTAGAATCATTCGCACCTGCGAGGAAATGGGCATCGCCACCGTGGCCGTTTACTCTACCGTCGATCGCCACGCCCTCCACGTCCAACTTGCGGACGAAGCAGTCTGCATCGGCCAACCTACCAGCAGCAAAAGCTATCTCAACATTCCCAATATCATCTCGGCGGCCCTCACCCGCAATGCCTCGGCCATCCACCCCGGTTACGGTTTCCTGGCAGAAAATGCCAGATTTGCCGAAATTTGTGCCGACCACGATTTAGCCTTCATCGGCCCTTCTCCCGAAGCCATCAGAGCAATGGGAGACAAATCTACTGCCAGAGAAACCATGAAAAAAGCAGGGGTTCCCACGGTCCCGGGCAGCGATGGCCTCTTGACCGACGAACGGGAAGCCTTCGAGATCGCTCGTACCATCGGCTATCCTCTAATGATAAAAGCTACTGCCGGCGGTGGCGGACGGGGCATGAGATTGGTTAGAGAAGAAAAAGACCTCTTCAAACTCTTTCAAGCTGCCCAAGGCGAGGCCGAAGCTGCCTTTGGCAACTCGGGAGTTTATATCGAAAAATTTGTCGAACGGCCCCGCCACATCGAATTTCAAATCCTGGCCGATAGCTACGGCAACGTCATCCATTTGGGCGAAAGAGATTGTTCGATCCAACGCCGCCACCAAAAATTACTCGAAGAAGCCCCAAGTCCCGCCCTTAGTCCCAAACTCCGCGACAAAATGGGAAAAGCTGCCGTAAGGGTAGCTAAGTCTATTAATTATCTCGGGGCGGGAACGGTGGAATTTCTCCTAGATAGTTCTGGCAATTTTTATTTTATGGAAATGAATACTCGCATTCAAGTCGAACATCCAGTGACGGAGATGATTACTGGAACGGACTTAATTGCCGAACAGATTAAAATTGCCCAAGGAGAGAAACTCTCCTTAACCCAGAACCAGGTAACGTTTTCCGGTCATGCCATTGAATGTCGGATCAATGCCGAAGACCCGGACCGCAACTTCCGCCCCCATCCGGGCCGCATTAGCGGTTATTTGCCACCGGGGGGGCCGGGAGTGCGGATGGATTCTCATGTTTATACTGATTATGAGATTCCCGCTTATTACGATTCGTTGATTGGTAAATTAATCGTTTGGGGAGGCGATCGCCCTACTGCCATTCAACGGATGAAGCGAGCTTTACGAGAATGTGCGATTACCGGCGTTCCTACTACCATCGGTTTCCATCAAAGAATTTTAGAAACTTCCGAGTTTCTCAATGGGGAAGTTTATACGAATTTTGTCGAGAAATTGATGGAACGAGATAGTTAATTGTTCGTAGGGTGCGCACCGCGCACCTTACACCTGTCGTTAGTTCGTAGGGTGCGCACCGCGCACCTTACACCTGTCGTTAGTTCGTAGGGTGCGC
>CAZSTZ010000330.1:5634-5734 GCA_964609515.1 uncultured bacterium
ACTGCGCACCTTACTGCCAATTGTTCGTAGGGTGCGCAGTGCGCACCTTACGAAAGAAGGACGAGAGCTTGAAAGCCATGTCTTTTAAAAGCATGGATGA
>CAZSTZ010000331.1:0-1437 GCA_964609515.1 uncultured bacterium
TCGTCATCCTCAACCTCCTCCGCCCCCACATATCGCCCCGGCGTCAGCACATAACCATTCTCCCTTATCTCCTCAGTGGTGGCACCCTTACAAAAACCCGCCACATCCTCATAATCTCCCGCCCCCTTATCCCCCCGCCAAGCGTGATAAGTCGCCGCGATCCGTTCTAGCTCCTCCCCAGTCAACTCCCGACGAACGCGATCGCGCATCACCCCCAACTTTCGAGCATCGATAAATAGAGTCTCCCCAGAGCGATCGCGCTTACCCCTCCCCCTCTTATCCTTAGTCACAAACCACAAACAAGCCGGAATCTGAGTATTATAGAACAACTGCCCCGGCAGCGCCACCATACAATCCACCAAACCCGCCTCAACAATCTTCTCGCGAATCTCCCCCTCCCCAGACTGGTTAGAACTCATCGAACCATTAGCTAACACAAACCCCCCATAACCCCTCGACCCCAAATGATAAATAATATGTTGCACCCAAGCAAAATTAGCATTACCCGCCGGCGGCGTTCCATACTTCCACCGAACATCATTAGTTAACTCTTTCCCACCCCACTCGCTAGCATTAAAAGGAGGATTAGCCAAAATAAAATCCGCCTTTAAACCCCTATGTAAATCCTGCTGGAAACTATCAGCATGATGCTCCCCCAAAATAACCTCAACCCCCCTAATAGCCAAATTCATTTTACAAAGCTTCCAAGTAGTAGGATTAGACTCCTGCCCGTGAAGAAAAATATCACTCTTATCCCCACCGCCAGCCTCCACCAACCTTTCCGACTGGACGAACATCCCCCCCGAACCGCAACAGGGGTCGTAAACCCTTCCCTTAGACGGTTTCAGCATCTCCACCAACAACCGCACCACGCAGCCGGGAGTATAAAACTGCCCCCCTTTTTTTCCCTCAGCACTAGCAAACTTCCCCAAAAAATACTCGTAAACTTCCCCCAAAATATCCCTACTTTTACCCCCAGTTGCCAACTGAATCGAACCAATTAAATCCACTAACTCCCCTAAAATTGTCCGCTCCAATTCCGGCTTATTATAAATCTTGGGCAAGACATTATTTAAAGACCCATTTTCATTTTCTATAGCCTCCATCGCCCCATCAATTAAACTACCTATTTCCGGAGTTTTTGCCCGATTTTGCAAATAAGCCCATCGGGCTTTTTCTGGAACCCAAAAAATCCTCTCCCTAGTATATTCATCCCTATCCTCCGGGTCCGCCAAATCCTCTTTTTGTAACTGTTGGTAACGGGCCTCAAATACATCGGAAATATACTTAAGAAAAATCAATCCCAGAACGACGTGCTTATATTCAGCCGCATCTAAATGTCCTCGCAACTTATCCGCCGCCTTCCACAACTTATCTTCAAAACTCAACTTAGTCTTATTAGTCTTAGACGTACCCTTTTTTTGAGATGGCATAATT
>CAZSTZ010000331.1:1537-5732 GCA_964609515.1 uncultured bacterium
ACTCAACTTAGTCTTATTAGTCTTAGACGTACCCTTTTTTTGAGATGGCATAATTATTAGTTATTAGTTATTAGTTGTTAGTTGTTAGTTGTTAGTTGTTGGTTGTTAGTTGTTAGTTGTCAATTGTTAGTTGTTAGTTGTCAATTGTTAATTGTTAATTGTTAATTGTTAGTTGTTAATTGTTAGTTGTCAATTGTTAATAGTTCTCCGACCAAAACTAAGCCCCCCTGAAAAGGGAGGCCGAACCATTAACGATTAACAATTAAGTGATTGTGCAAAATAAACTGTTAATTGTTAATTGTTAATTGTTAATTGCTATTAAAACTTCTTCCTCAAAAACAACGCCAACTCTGGAGCAATTTCTATCGACCAATGGTCTTGGGGATAATGTCCCGCCTTATCCAGTTTAGTTAATTGGGCGTTCTCGCAAATACTAACTAGATTTTCCGCCCCCGAAATATCTAACCAAGGATCTGCCGTTCCCCAGATAACTAAAGTAGGTTGCTGCCAACCATTAAAACCCGTTTCAATTTCTGTCATCGCCTCCTTCAACTGGAGCCTCTTAACCGCATACAAAATCGATCGCCCCGCCGCCGAACTCCTTAAATAAGGACCCCGATAAACACCCAAATCATCCTCGCTAATGGTATAACCGGCCCCTTTTTCCAAAGTTCGGTCGATAAACAGCGGATCCTGCGTCAGCATATCCCCAATAAAAGGCAACCCCAACTGTTGCATCTTCCAGGGCAACTTCGCCCCAGACGAAACAGGCGTATTAAGAATAGCCAAACGTTCGATTTTTTCAGGATTTCTCAAAGCGTATTGCAAACCTACCGAACCTAAAAAACCTTGAACCACCAGGTGAAATTTATCTAATTCCAAACCCTTAATAAAACCGTCGAGCTCTTCGATAAAAGCATCGGGAGTGTAAGCAAAATCTCGTTTATCCGGTTTGCCAGAATAACCCGAACCCGGCCAGTCTGGGGCGAGCGATTGAAAACCTTCTTTCGCCAATTCTTCCATAATTACAGTCCAACTATAACTTTGGGAAGGCAACCCGTGTAATAGCAACACCGGCAATTTATTTCCTTCGTTGTTGGGAATTGACTCCCGATAAAACCACTCGCAGTTTCCGACTAAAATTTTTTTCTCTTCTGGTTTCACGATTTTGTTGTTGATTGATTAAATGCCTATAATAAATTAGGAGCGAGGTTTCGTCAATGAAGTTTTTTAAGCTCCACTTCCGATGCCTCGCTCCTTGTTAAGGGAAATCGCGCTCCGCGATTACTACGAACTTCAATCGAGTCAAGCGCGATTACTACGAACTGGCTTACTACGAACTTATTAGAAGTTCATTTCGGCGGCTTGAACTTTCTCGATTTGTTTCTTCTTCAGAACTAGCAGGATTTGAGATAACATTACCAGAGCGAAGAAAGCCATCAACCATTTAATGCGGTTAGCGCTTTGGAGTACGATTTCCGTATCCGCTTGACCGAAACCGCCCACGTTGGGATTATTAGTGATAGCTTGACCTGCCTCTACAGTATCGCCCTCAGATACCAGCAATTCCGGACCTGGGGGAACTGTATCGACCACAGTTTCGCCATATTCAGTTTGGATGGTAATGTTGTTGCCCACATATTCTTCGTAGGTAATGCTAGTAATAGTACCGCTAGCAGAAGCGTTATAGGCAGTATTGTTGCTCGAATTACCAGCAGGATAAACCTGACCGCGACCGCGATTGCCGCCGGCGTGAATTAAATATTTGCCGAAGTGGATAGATTTATCGTTTGCCGGATTAGGAGAGAGAACCGGGAAAACCAGCTCTTGATATTGTTCTCCTGGTAAAGGTCCGATAATGACTACATTCTCTTGTTCTGGACTATAGGGTTGGAAGTACAGACCTTCTACTTCTTCCTTCATCTCCTCCGGAATTCTATCGGGAGGTGCGATTTTGAAGCCTTCGGGTAACATTAAGACCGCGCCTACATTGAGACCGCCCTTGCTGCCATCTGCTAATACTTGCTGTAAGCTAGTATCGTAAGGAATCTTAACAACTGCTTCAAATACCGTATCTGGAAGTACAGACTGCGGCACTTCTACTTCCGTAGGTTTCGCGCCGAGGTGGCAGTTAGCACAAACAATTCGGCCAGTAGCCTCGCGAGGAGTTTCTGGCGCCGTTTCTTGAGCCCAGAAAGGATAAGCTGCGGCTGCTTGTGGATGGGCCAGGTCGCTGACTAGCAATAGTGCTACGGCAGCGATCGCCACTGCTAGGGTTTTGGCGATCGCCTTACCGATGCGTCCCCAAGTTGTCCATAGAGCGTTTTTTGACATTAGATTACTGCGTCTCTCTCAATCTTTTTTAGTTGGTAATAGGTAATCGGTAATGGAGCATTCTCAAATACTCCATGTCCCACGGTCTGGCGACTCTCGGTCTGGCAAGGGAGCGCGAAGCGCGAACTTGAAGAACCCGAGCCCCAGAGAAAGGACTTTAGATTTTAGAGCCATCTAAAATCTAAAGCCTAAAACTGGTTAAGTCCACCAAGGTTTTTCGCCGGTGCGGAAGTCCGTTTCCGTCCATTCGGTAACAAGAACTTTATCTTCGATGACATCGGCGTGGACCAAAGCCAAGGACAGAGGTGCAGGTCCCCTTACCACCTTGCCTTCGCTGTTATACTGGGAACCGTGACAGGGACAAATAAACTTGTTTTCGTTGGCGTTCCAAGGTACCACGCAACCCAAGTGGGTGCAAATGGCATTTAATCCGTAAGACGCGAGGGAGCTGTCGTTTTCGACCACGAGATAGGTAGGATCTCCTTTCAATCCTTGGGCCAATACGCGATCGCCCGTCTTATGACTGGCCAAAAAATCGCTGACAATAACATCGTTGCCCAGGGCATCCTTAGCGGTTACGCCGCTCCCCCCCCCACCGACGGACGGAGGAATGAAGTATTTCACCACTGGATACAGAGCCCCTAGAGCTACCCCCGTAATCGAACCGAAGGTAAGGAGGTTCATAAATTGACGACGACCCATTCCCGGTACGTCTGGTGTTCCTGAAGCTTGAGCCATGAGCGATCCTTGGGTTTTATCTGCTAACTTTTGTTTCTTTAATATGAGTGCGGGCAGACAATAGGAAGTCTGCTGCTACTGCGAGGGCTCGGACAATTCTTTGTCAGAATAGACCTTTGAGCCGTTCTCAGGATAATTATTACATTTTTTTAACCTTCTCTTTTATTTTTAATAAATGTAACATTTTGTTGACAAAAAACACTTTTTAGGCTATAGAGCCAGTCAAGAAACCCGATTTTTTAGAAAAATCGGGTTTCTGAGATACCAATTCAAACCAATATTTGGGAATACCCACCGATCGCTCAATTGTTAATTGCTAATTGTTAATTACTTATGAATGGCAAAGACTTACACCAACTATTGCTGGACAAATGGGGCAAATCTTACGATGTCCGCTTGCGGCGAGTCCGGGGCCAAATCTTAGTCCAGATTATGTGGAAATATTTAGAACAGGCTTCCTTTCCCCTAACCGAAGCCGAATATTTCGAGAATTTAGAAGCGATCGCCACCTATATCAACGGTTTTGGCGCTACGGCCCAGATAGAAGCCGATCTTAAAAAAACCAACGAACGGCCCCGCCTTGGTAAAACTGTCAATATTCCCGTAGAGTTGGGCGATCGGGCATCGGAGTGGTTGTTGGAAGAACTGTGAATTTGGAGAATGGGGAAAGCTTCAACCCATCCTACAAAATTCTCAGGCCCGGGGGAATGTCGCGATCGGGCTGTACGAGGGCCACTTCCCCATCGTCCATCACCACCCCCAACACCAAAACTTCCGACATAAAATCTGCCACCTGACGGGGCGGTAAGTTTGTCACTGCCAAAATTGACTTACCCACCAATTCTTCGCAACGGTACAATTTAGTTAAACCGGCACTTGATTTTTTAACACCCAATTCGCCAAAATCTATCCATAGTTTATAGGCCGGTTTTCGAGCTTTTAGAAACGGTTCGGTTTTGACAATTTTACCAACTCTAATTTCGATTTTCTCGAAGTCTTCGTAAGTAATTTGAGTCATGTTTTTTTAGGCTCTAAATAATGAAGCTGCAGCCAGTAAAAGAAAGCAATTAACGCGGTGCATCTCAATGCAAGAAGAAAACGAACAATTCAACGCTTTTTGGGA
>CAZSTZ010000332.1:0-5703 GCA_964609515.1 uncultured bacterium
AGCCGCTCTTTTAACAGGAGAAAAAAAATGCACCTTTGCCATCCGCCAACAGGCTAACTATTACCTTCCCCCAGTTGCCAGCGACTACGACTTCTCAAAACACGACGAGCAAGTATTAAAAAGAGCTTGCCAACTAAAAAGCGAAGGTTTTACCGTCTATGTAGAAAACGACAACTCCTTCAGCGTCCAAGGCAAAACCTACGATATCCGCGTCGCAGGCAAACCAGATATCGTCGCCATTAAAAACGATTGGGTAGTAGTGGAAGACATTAAAACCGGCAAGCGCAAAGATTCCCATAAAATGCAAGTGCTTCTTTATATGTTGCTCTTGCCCGTAGCCCCAGAAACCAAACATCTTTGCCAAGGAAAAATTCCCCACGGTCGCCTCATCTATAACGACGACATCGTAGAAATTCCCCATTGGCAAGTCGATCGCCCCTTCAAACAACATCTCCGAGAAGCGATCGCCACCTTATGCGACCCCAAACCCGTTAAAGCACAACCCAGTCAATGGGAATGTCGCTATTGCAAGCTTTCCTCCGAACATTGTTCGCTCAAAGTCATGCCCCAAACATCCGCCGTCGGTTAGACGGGAGGGCAAACGAAACGGACATCAAAATTTATGCTTTTTATGAGTGAGTCGAAGCAATCTCAGAGATTGCCACGGGGGGCGCAAACGCTCAAACTCCCACCTTAACGTGGCGCGACCCCCCCTCGCAATGACAGTTGAGGCATTTTTCGTTTTGGCTATTGTTTGAGCATCTTGTAGGTCGGGTGGAACGAAGTGGAACCCAGGTAGCAGGGAGATTGTTGGCAGGTCCAGAAACCGGGTTTCTGCTACAATACCTTCGCCATTTTCCCGTAGGTTGGGTGAAGTGCAACGGAACCCAACGAAGATGTTGGGTTCCACGGAGGTCCGCACAACCTACAAAGAACTAACTCACCCGCCAGAAACCTGGTTTTTGCGAAAAACCAGGTTTCTTAGGTCTCTATGCTTATCAGATGTTGGGTTTCGCTTCGCTTCACCCAACCTACAAGAAAATGGCGAAGGTATTCTTGACCGACGGAAGATTCCCCAAAAATTAAGGAGTCCGCCAAATACGCTCGTGATACGCATCTAAGTCCGCATAAGGATCCTCCGCCCCGTGGGAATGGTCGTGACCGTGACCGTGACCGTGGTCGTGGTCGTGACCGTGACCGTGATGATGGTCGTGGTGGCGATCGCCGTTAGAACCTTCCGAAGCAACCAAACGAAACTTACAGGTTTCGCAATTCATCTTAACTTCCCCTAACTGAGTTTCGATCTCCCGTTCCCGCATCAACTCCAATAACTTCCCATCCACTCCCATCTCTGGCAGACAAGTCATGGAAACATCGGGATGCAGTTCTTGTTGTCGGGCGGTGACGTCGAAGATTTTCTTCACCAAAACTCCGGTAAACAAGAAGTAGGGCAAAACGATAATTCGTTTCGGTTGATACAGCATCGCCCGGCGGAAACCTTCCTCCAAACGGGGATGAGTGATGCCGATAAAACAAGTTTCTACCGTCAAATAACCGCTGCCTTCCCACACCATGCGGGCCAGTTTGTAAACATCGCCGTTAGCGTCCGGGTCGCTGGAACCTCGCCCCACGAATAACAAGGCCGTTTGCGATCGCTCTAGATCCTCCCGATCCAACTCCGCCAGGCGCGATCGCCACAAATCTAAAATCCCCGGGGCGATGCCGAAATGCCGTCCGTAGTGAAACTTAATCCCCGGATGCCGTTCCTTTGCCCGGTCTAACTCGTTGGTGATATCAAACTTATTGTGTCGCGCCGCAAATAACAAAAGGGGCACCGCCGATAATTCCGTATAGCCCTTTTCTACACATTTATCTACAGCCTCCTGAATAGTGGGGCCGGTTAACTCCAGAAAACCCGCTTCCACCGGTCGAGACTTATCCAATGCCTGATAGGCATCAACAAAATCTAAAAAAGTTTGCCGTCCTTCCGCATCTCGGGTTCCGTGACCGATAATTAACAAAGGTCGTTTTAAAGGCAAGGGCGACAAATTTTCGCTGCTAATCGATTGGTTTTTTTTTGTGTCTAATTTCATTAAAGCTCCTTTCCCGTGCGAGGCAGGAAATAAGGGTTTACAAATAACAGTCAGGTCTTCTGGCTCATCGATTTTAACCGAAGTTTTTTCTCGATTTACAGCTGCCGCACAGCCCCGGACTTTCACCGGCGTTTCCCTACACTGTTATTCTTAGGCAAAATGCCTCTGGCTATCTTAGCAGATTTAATCTCTTAATTTTATTTAAGGCTCTAGTAGAAAAATTTTCCTGGGGCCAAACAATTCTTAAATTTTTCTTTTTAATTTAATCTTTGCCATTAATTTGTAGTATTTTTAGACCCCTAGCAGAATCGATCCTTGACAAGAATTAAAAAATATGGTACAAAACAAAAAGGGTTTTTTATAGGGTGGCCAATGTCCATTTAGGTATGGTAAGCTGTACCAACAACTACTATGCCTGCAAAGGAAACCCTTGGCCTATCTCTGTATGCCATAGAGGCGTACAAGGGCCCGTAAGTGGACCACCGGACTCCGGCTTCATGCCAGAATGTTCAAACCGATCGCCAAAATCGGTAACAAAACGATACAATCCAAATTCATAGCAGTTGACAATCCCATATCTGATTCTAAGATGAACGACATTATTAACGATTCCCAGGAGAATTTGCCCCGCGAAGTTCGGGTAAATCAACTCCGCTCTCTGATCGAAACCTTGCATATTGCTGATGAAGTGGCCACTAAGGGCTATCTCATCGCGAGTTCGGAACTAGCCGACCTCATGGACATTAATGCCAGTGCCGTTACCAGCAGGGGGGACAACTGGGTTTGGCGCAATTGGGTAGTTTCTAGAGTCCGTCGCGAAGGCAACCAAATTCTCTGGCAGTTAGAAAGGGTGGACTAACTCGTAAAGAGAATTGACGAGAGTTTATGGGATTTGAAACGAGGCGATCGCCCCTTGTTATTTATCTATTACCAAGGGCGATCGCCTCTCATTTCCCATCATTAATAATTAACAATTAATTATTTTTTAATAAAAGGTAATTTGGCGATCGCCAAATTCCCCATTCCCCATTCCCCATTCCCCATTACTTATTAATTATCGGTTAATTCGCTTTCTTGGTTAACAAATTTACCGATAAAACTGGAAACCAAAGAAAGCACGATCGCCCCAATAACTGCCGGCCAAAAACCTTCTACCGTTACTCCTGGAGTAAAAAATCCCACGAGAGAGAGATGCCATTAACTACCAACAAAAACAACCCTAAAGTTAGGATAGTCAGAGGCAAGGTGAGAAGAGTAATAATTGGTTTGACGATAGCATTTACTAACCCCATCACAATTGCTGCCACAGCCGCCGCCGGTATGCTCTCAATTATCACTCCCGGCACTAAATAAGCAGTGATTAATAGAGAGACAGTAGCTAACAACCACGTCAATAAGAAACCTTGCATAGTTTGTTTTTCAACCTCTTAACGCTTCAACCCTATTTTACTGGTTTGTCGAAGGATTGCCCCATTGTCCATTTTCCATTCCCTATTCCTCAAAATTCATTTTTAGATTTTAGATGGTGGCCATTTATGCCTAATCTTTTCGATAAAAAAATTAAATTGGGCTTTTTAAACAAAATATTAAGATCTATGACAATTATTAAAATAAAATACAAATATCAATGGAACGATGAGTCTGGGGGGCAAACTACCCAAACTCAAGCAGTTGCAATAACAAAAAACAGATAAATGCTGGCCAATTACCTCTTAGAAACAGCTTGGTTAATACCCTGCTATGCCCTCATCGGGGCCCTGTTGGCCGTACCTTGGTCTCCAGGCATCATTAGGCGAACGGGCCCGAGGCCCTCGGGTTATCTCAATCTTTTAATGAGTTGTATCGCTTTTTTGCATGGCCTGATAGCCCTAGTTACAAGTTGGAACCAACCGCCGACAGAATTATTTATTCCCTGGTTGCAGGTCGCGGGTTTAGAGCTGACCCTTTCCGTTCTCATCTCTCCAGTAACCATCGGGGCGACCATGTTAATCACAGGTCTAAACCTGTTAGCGCAAATATACGCGATCGCCTATATGGAAATGGACTGGGGATGGGCTCGCTTCTACTCCCTGCTAGCACTATTTGAAGCGGGAATGTGCGCCCTCGTTCTCTGCGACTCCCTCTTCTTCAGTTACATGATTCTAGAAATACTCACTCTAGGAACATATTTATTAGTAGGAACCTGGTTCAGTCAGCCCTTAGTAGTAACCGGTGCAAGAGACGCATTCCTTACCAAACGGGTAGGCGACCTCTTCTTATTAATGGGAGTAGTTGCCCTGTTACCTCTCGCAGGAACTTGGGACTATTCGGAACTTGCGGAGTGGGCGCAAACGGCAACTATAGATCCGGGCGTTGCCACCCTCTTGAGTTTGGCCCTCATCGCCGGTCCCTTGGGTAAATGCGCTCAATTTCCCCTCCATTTATGGTTGGACGAAGCGATGGAAGGACCCCTGCCCAGTACCATTCTGCGGAACTCCGTGGTGGTAGCAACCGGGGCGTGGGTTTTGATAAAACTGCAACCGGTTTTAGCACTTTCTCCCGTGGCCTCCACGGTAACGATCGCTATCGGTGCCGCCACTGCAGTTGGAGCATCTTTAATCGCGATCGCCCAAATAGACATCAAGCGATCGCTCTCCTACTCCGTAAGTACCTACATGGGCTTAGTCTTCATCGCCGTAGGCACGAACAACGAACAAACGGCCCTCATTCTACTCCTGACCTACGCTTGCGCTATGGCACTATTAGTAATGAGTACGGGAGGAGTAGTCTTAAACAACATCACCCAAGACCTCACCCAATACGGCGGTTTGTGGTCTCGCCGCCCCATATCCGGCATATCCTATCTCGTCGGCGCCGCCGGGTTGGTAGCATTTCCGCCCCTGGGAGGTTTTTGGGCCCTGTTGCAGTTGACCGATAACCTCTGGGAGACTCGACCAGAGCTGGTGGTAGTGTTGTTATTGGTTAATGCCTTTACTGCGTTTGGCATTATCCGCGATTTCGGTCTTATTTTCTGCGGCAAACCTACCCAGATGACGGCGCGATCGCCCGAAGGTTTGTGGGCCTTAGTTTTGCCCATGACGGTCTTGGCAGGTTTCACCCTACACCTGCCTTTGTTATTGTTGGAATGGCAGTTATTACCAGACTTAGCAACTATTAATAAAACCGTTGCCGGTTTGTTAATCTTATCTAGCGCGATCGGTTTTGGTCTTGGCGGACTTATCTATACGAACGACAACTGGCCAAAGCCTGTTACATTCGTTCCCCAAGCTTTACAAGACTTTTTCGCTTACGACTTTTACACCGCCAAACTTTACCGGCTAACCATTGTTTTTGCCGTCGGTTTAGTTTCTAAAATCATCTACTGGTTCGACCGCTATATCATCGATGGGGCAGTTAACTTTGTCGGTTTGGCAACCGTATTTGGCGGCGAAGGTTTGAAGTACAACGTCACCGGTCAATCACAATTTTATTTGCTAACAATTCTCGTCGGTCTAACCTTATTCTTAGGCTGGTTTGCGGTAGGATTGTTTTAGTTTGTACTAATCGCGACAGAAGAATCGCGCTCCGCGATTACTACGAACTTTCAATCGCGCTCCGCGATTACTACGAA
>CAZSTZ010000333.1:0-94 GCA_964609515.1 uncultured bacterium
TTAGCGATATAGAACTTGTTGGAAATCCCAGTTCGTAGTAATCGCTTTAGCGATAAAGGATAGACTTTTAAATCGCTGAAGCGATTACTACAAA
>CAZSTZ010000333.1:194-5686 GCA_964609515.1 uncultured bacterium
CTGGTTAACTCATAAAGGATAGACTTTTAAATCGCTGAAGCGATTACTACAAACTGGTTAACTCATAAAGGATAGACTTTTAAATCGCTGAAGCGATTACTACAAACTAGCTAACTGCTTGTCCAATTCTATCAAATAATCTCTACCGTAGGTTCCATTTTCTAAATTCAACTTCAGATGCTCTGGCAAGTCTGCTACAATTTCCTTACTCCAGGAAGCCGCCCCCAGAGCAATAGTAGCTACCGTATCCACATCCCCAGTAAAATCCACGCAATCTCTCAACAAACCACTCAAACTATCGTTTCTTTGAATCGCGGTAATAGCTGCCCTCACGCTCATCCAACCAAAAGAGCCTACCTTTTCCTCCCAAGGTTCCGACCGTCGATGACTGGGAACGTGACTTTCGATAAACTCACCTAAATTGCTTTTTTCGCCGAGATTGTAAATAAAATAATGACTCGCCAAAGCAGAAGCGATCGCCGCATCAATACCATCGGGACTGTTATGAGTAATAGCAGCTTGAAGGCTCGCTCTTTCCTTCACTTTTTTTATCGTGGGAAAAACGCCGATAGGAGTTGCCCGCATCGCCGCCCCGCTTTTATCGCTGGTTCCGTGAATCTGATTCAAAAACTCATCCCCACTATTAACGCTTTGCAAAAACCGATAAAATTTGCCCGCATACCCTTCTCGTTCGTCTCGTTTAAACGCTTCCACAAATTTAGCAGCTAAATTTCTCCGACTCCAACGTTTGCCAGAGACGACTAATTCCGCAATAGCGATACTCATCTGGGTATCGTCCGTATAGAAACCGGGTATTAGTTTGTGTCTGGGATGTTGGCGATAACAACTAAGGTCGTTATATCGTTCCACAAAAGCTTCATCGGCATACTCAAAACCGGCACCGTAAGCATCGCCAATTGCTAATTCTAGTAACATTGATTTCGGTAATGGGTAATAGGTAATGGGTAATAGGTCGCCGACAGTTGTCTTTTAGGTTTTTTTATTGCTCGTAACCTGGGTCTATCGGTAAATTATCTTCTTGGGATGCCCCTACTGCCAACTGGTCGCAACGTTCGTTTTCTGGCACTCCCGAATGACCTTTAACCCAGAGAAAGTTAACTTGGTGGCGATCGCACAAATCCAACAAACGCCCCCAGAGGTCCGGGTTCATCGCCTTATCTTTTTTATTGCGCTTCCAACCGTTCGCCCGCCACCGTTTTGCCCATCCTTGAGTTACAGCATCGACCAAATATTTAGAATCAGAATAGACTGTGGCCGCGCATTGAAACTTGAGAGCTTCCAGACCCGCGATCGCCGCCATCATCTCCATGCGGTTATTAGTAGTCAACCGAAAACCCGCCGACAGTTCCTTGCGGTGTTTCCCATAAATAAGGACAACACCATAGCCGCCAGGCCCGGGGTTGCCGCTACAAGCTCCATCAGTATAGATAGTAACTTCCTTAAGCTTTTCGCTCACTTTTATAGCATTCCTATCTGAGTTTTGTTCAAAATCTTGCCGCTTTTAGGCAAAAGGCAAAAGGCAAGAGGCAAAAGGCAATAAGCTGTTAAGTATCTAAACTACCGAGCGACATTTGCGATGTAGGCATGCATGCAAGAGGCAACAGCTCATCTGGGGCCGTGCATTTTAAATGCGTCTTAGCTTAGTAGGAAGACAAGGCGGACAAAAAGCTTACTCTTGCCTTTTGCCTCTTGCCTCTTGCCTTCCATCTAACCTCGCAAACTCAACATCTTAGCCGTCACCGCCAAGCTTTCTTCATATAACACATCGCGCCCCCAACGCTGTAACTGCTGTGACATCAACGATTCCGCCTTCTGGTCTGTGAGAGCGCTCACTTGTTCCGTCCGACAAGACTGAGCGCTACCGCCAGCCTCCAGACGCATACAACCAGTAGTTTCAGAACATAGTATCGTGCAACAATCTGCATTAGGATTGCTCGAAGTCAAGCGAACCCCCACCAAATCTCCGGGAATCTCGCCAAAATCTGCCGTAGGAATAGCCGCCAGTTCTGCCATAATATCCTTATCTTTAGGCCCTTTAAACTTAACATACTTGAGGTCGTAATCGCCACCTTTTTCCGTAAAAGAAATCGGTTCCCAACCCAAACGACTCGCAAACCAACCCAAATAAAGAAGAGCTTGAGCGGCATTACCCTTTTCGTAGTCCAGAGTAATATTATCGATTTCACCCAAAGAAGCGCGACGCTCTGGAGGGTCGTAAGCAGCAGCAACCAATTCTTGCCAAGCAGATAAACGATGCCAGTTCAAATCGGCGATATAAGTTTCGTTATCTATCAACTGCTGAATCTTCAACAACTCCGACTCCGGATCGCTAAAATAGCAAGAGTCAACAATAACGCAATTGCTGAAATCGCACAAATTATGGAACAATTCCTGCTCCGGGTTAGGAGTAGCCTTCCACCAGACAAACTTAGGCAAATCTGGAATCATCAAGGAAGTCACCACATCGCTCACCCGTTCCAGAGCCTCCTTAGTTCCCCGCAGAGTGATATATTCGCAGCAAATTAAGCTAGTAGAACTTTGTTTTTGAATCGGACAATAAGCAGAAACCTGAGCGGTTACTCCCGTATCCTCTCCCATAGTCGGACACAGAGTAATAATGCGACAGGGATTTTGAGCAGCGATCGCATCCGCAATACTAAATCCCCTCGCATTCATATTGGATACTTCCTTGCGGTCTTCCGGTTGCTTGGCAAACTCTTCTCGAAGTTTATCCAAAGTTTCTTGGTCGACCCGACCAGTTATCGAGATCCCGTAAACTTTTTGAGCCTCTTTAATTGCATTTCTGGTAATAGGGCCGTGAACGCCATCAATAGGTCCATCGTAGAAACCCAAAGCTCCCAACAGTTGTTGAAATTCTTCAGGTTCGTAAACCACCATACTAAAAGTAGCAGCTCTGGTGGCAACGGGAGAAGCCTTCCCCCCATTTTGAGTGACCCAAATTTTATTAAGTTCTCCTTCGATTTCGTCCAGAGAAATATCTGTCGGTTTTTGGAGAGCAACAATTGTAGTAGTCATATTTAGATTTTTAGGTAATGGGTAATCGGTAATGGGTAATCGGTAATGGAGAATTTTTCTCTCTTGCCTCTTGCCTCTTGCCTCTTGCCTCTTGCATGCATGCCTCGTACTTACAGTCGACGCCAGCGGCGACCGTCGCGATTAATCAGTAATTCTGCTTCCATCGGTTCCCAAGTGCCCGCCTCATAAAGAGGAATTGCATCTGGGGGAGCGGGAGCATCCCAAATTTCTAATATTGGAGTTAGAACCCGCCAAGAAGCCTCAACTTCGTCTCCCCGAGTAAACAGAGTTTGGTCTCCCAACATACAGTCAATCAGCAACCGACTATAGGCATCCGTATTCGGCTTACCAAAAGCAGTATCGTAACGAAAATCCATATCCACCGAACGAGTGCGCAGAGAATTACCCGGAGTTTTCACCTCAAAGCGCATCGAAATCCCCTCATCCGGTTGAATGCGCAAAGCGAGAACGTTAGGATTTGCCTGTTTTGCGGCGGACTGGAACATCAAATAAGGAACTTCCTTAAACTGGATTGCAATTTCCGTCACCTTTTTCGGCATCCGCTTGCCAGTGCGCAAATAAAAGGGAACGCCCTTCCAGCGCCAGTTATCGACATATAGTTTTAAAGCGGCATAAGTGGGAGTAGTAGAATTAGGATCGGCCCCGCCTTCTTCGCGATAAGCGGGAACTTTCTTACCCTTCATCCAACCCGAAGTATATTGCCCCCGCACCGCGCTTCGTTCCAAACGTTCTAAATCTGCCAGGCGAGTTGCCTGTACTGCCTTTACCTTCTCCGTGCGGATGCTATCGGCATCGAGGGAGTTGGGCGGTTCCATCGCCGTGAGGGAGAATAACTGCATCAAGTGATTTTGCACCATATCCCGCAGGGCCCCGGCTGTTTCGTAATAACCCGCCCTTCCTTCCAAACCGACCGTTTCCGCAACAGTAATTTGAACGTGATCTACAAACTGGCGGTTCCATAACGGCTCAAAAATAGCATTGGCGAACCGAAACACCATTAAATTTTGCACCGTCTCTTTGCCGAGATAGTGGTCGATGCGATATACTTGTTCTTCGGCGCACACTTTACCCACGACTGTGTTAAGGCTTTGAGCGGAACCCAAATCTCGACCGAAGGGTTTTTCGATTACCAATCGTTGCTTTTTGGGAGCTTCGAGCATTCCCATAGAGCCCAGTTGTAGGGCAGCTTCTCCAAAGAAGCGAGGGGCGACGGATAGATAAAAAACCCGATTGCCTCTAGTGCCCCGTTGTTCGTCTAGTTCTGCTAAAAAATCCTTTAGTTTTTGGTAACTTTCTGGATCGTCGATGTTACCGGAACAGTAAAATAATCCTTTGGCGAAGTCGTTCCAGATTTCCTCTGATTGAATTCCGCCGCCAAATTCTTCGACTCCTTCGCGCATTTGTTCGCGGAAATAATCGTGACTCCACTCGCGCCGGGCTACTCCGACTATGGTTAGTTCCGGCGGAATTTTGCGTTCTAGTCGCATCTGATAGAGTGCCGGTACTAATTTCCTTTGGGTTAAGTCTCCAGATGCACCAAAGATAGTGAGAATTTGTGGCTCTGGAACTTTGTCTTGTTGTAACCCCACTCTTAAAGGATTGTCTAGTATTGCTACCATTTACACTTACTTTCCTTTTTCTATAGTTTCAAGTCTTGCCAATACGGCTTCATATTTAGCAGTCATGTCTGCTAGCTGTAACCTGAGTTGTCGATTTTCTGCACGCAGCCTTTCTAGCTCTTTAGCTACTTCGGCAGCTCGCCTTTCGCGTTCTGCATCATTTTGCTTGACTCGTTCTTTCAGATGTTGGTTTTCCAAGCGCAGCCGGTCTATTTCGGAATAGCCATTTTTGGAAGATGCTTTTGTGTTTTCTCCGTCTGAAGAAAGATGCTTATCGACCAACCTTTTAACCGAGGCCCCAGTAGGTTTGCCATTAGTAGCCATCTCTAGAGCTTCTTCCCAAATTTTAATTTGCAACTCTGGGTCGAGTTTAGTTAGCGGGCGAACTTGATTTTCTTTTTTAGGAATTTCGAGATTAGTTTGTGCGAGATTATCTACCACTTGAGTTGCCGCAATAAATCGGTTTGCTGTTTGTCTTGCTATACCCCATCTATCTCTACAGTACGCCTCAAAGTTGTTGTGGCTTTGTCTATATAATCTGCTTTGACGAATTTCATCAAGGGCTTTACCTATCTCATAAAATCTCTTAAGTCCTTGCTCTATCGTAGATTCTAGTTCGTCCAATCTTGCTTGCTCTTGAGTATTTAGTTGGATATCGGGTTCTTGGATATTTAGCATGAGACTGACTTGAATTGTAGGCTAAGGGTTTTGACACCAAATTGGTGTCATTTTTTTGGTCCCTTCTGAGATTTTGACACCAAATTGGTGTCATTTTTTTGGTCCCTTCTGAGATTT
>CAZSTZ010000334.1:0-1984 GCA_964609515.1 uncultured bacterium
CTTTATGCTTGCCTTCAGAATGGTCGGGGTTAAGCGAATAGCCAGCGAGTTTGTTGTCATCAACAACTGTGTTTTCTGGGTTAGGAAGTTTCACGCTACTTCTGGTTTTTTCTTAAGTTTTACCCAAGATTTATGTTAACACGGGCGATCGCTCCTCTACAAAACTAGGAACTATAGACAAAGCCGACTCTTGTCATTGCGAGGGGGGATGGATAAGAGTTAAGCCTTTGGTTTGATAGTTATGTCCCCCCGTGGCAATCTCATAATCTAAAAGCCTGCTCTTGTCATTGCGAGGGGGGAGTGGGTAAGAGTTAAGCCTTTGGTTTGATAGTTATTTCCCCCCGTGGCAATCTCATAATCTAGTGGTAAAGATTGCTTCGGCTGGCTTAACGTCTTTTCCATCTATCTTAACTGGCATACCAACCGCCTCGCAATGACAGTGGAGAGATTTTTGCTGTTATTGGAAGAAGAGCCAACGACACACCAATAACCCATCCGTTACATCCGTTACAAAATCCGTTGCTAACCAAACTTTATCACCCACCCGCAGCTACTACATTTGCTTCCTTTCCTATATATTCTTGATGTTTGGGATGTATGAAACCCAAACTAATTTTATCTTCAGAAATACCCATTTCTGTTAGTTTCGTAACGATGGGTTCTTCCGTATCGTTACGCTGAATCAAAATGCGATCGCCAATCAGATCGATATGCAGAACGCATTGATGAATGCGTTTGTATTGATGCCATCCCACCCACAAAGCCATATAGCGCATTCGTTCGTCATCAAAAATTAGCTCTATTTGAGAACCCTCATCTTGCAGCGATTCGTATTCGCCTAGCAAGCGTTTCACGCATTCCCGATAAAAATTTACGTTGCTATCCATAACAAATTCTCCTCAGTGAAATAGAAAACAATTAATTTTAAATTAAACTTCTGAATGGCAACTTTTCCCACTTGTCTGCTAAAAATATTCTCAAAAGCATCAATAGGAACCGCTAAATAAAGCTTTCTATCAGGCTCTTGTATTTTTAGTAATTCTTGATAGATTCCATACTGACCTACAGCCTTTTCGAGTTCTGTTACTTGGGATTGGGTAATAAAACTTTTGACTTCTACCGCTATTTTATCGCAATCTTTTTCAGCAGCAATTGTTCTTTTAGCTCCCAGGTCAATCGAAAGTTTAGGATCTGATTCAAGAAAATAAGGATCGTGTGTAATTGTCCATCCTTCTTTTATCAAAGCCGACTTAACCAGTTCGTGATAAGTATCTTTTCGAGACATTTTGATTTTTGCAAGAGGTCTAGCCTACTATTCTACCTCTTCAGTGGCAGAAATTTTATATTGACCCACGCGGTAAGCAGTTAAAGGACTATTCCGGTTGTGTTCTTCCACGAAAAAAAGATGGGAGAACGGGAGCCGCGACGTTTACGCCTCGCGGAGGAAGTTCGACTCAGGCGGTTTTAACCGCCGCGTTCAACATCGCGATTAACTCACCTAGCGCTAGAGTAAGAGCATCTACCTTGCGGATGGTTTCCCGCCAGTTAGCAACCGAACGGGCCCTAGTTTCGGCATCGGGTATCTTTTTTTGGTTGTGCATGGCAAGTTCCAAATCCTTTTACTTTCGTTAGTGCTTGCCTCTACCGCATCAGCAGTAGCCGATGCGTCTTCGAGAGTTCGAGCCAACAAATTTAGCATAGCATGGGGAGCCACAGGTTGGGCCTCGGCAATTGCCAAAGCAAGGGTAGAAAGGCGAGAATAGGGATTTCTCAGCCTTTCTGCCCCATTTTGGAGTTGTTCTAGTTCGGGAAGAGTCTCCTCCGTCTCGCCGTACTCCTCAAACAGATTGTATTCTGCTGCCTTGGCTTCATCTATTAATTGCACAAAGTCGTGGTAAAATACTGTCAAAAGTAAATCACCAAAAAAGAGGTTAACCCATGCCCTTACCATTTCCAGGAATGGACCCGTACTTGGAACATCCCG
>CAZSTZ010000334.1:2084-5615 GCA_964609515.1 uncultured bacterium
TCGCTGGCCCTCAGTCCATAGCCGCTTAATCGTCGAACTAGCCGATTTTCTCACTCCCCAACTCCTGCCCAAATACTTTGTCGATATCGAAGAGCGAATTTATCTAACTGCGGGGGAAGAGAGAGCAGTGGTAGTTCCCGACGTGACAGTAAAGCGCGAACGCTTTAACCCCAACCCTGGCACTAACGTAGCAGTAGCGAAAAGCTCTTCGGGCATCGCTTCGCTTACCGCGACGGAACCGGTAGCGGTAACAGTGCCGATGCTCGAAGAAGTCAAGCTCAATTATCTAGAAATCAAAGAAGCTGACAGCAAAGAAGTAGTAACGGCTATAGAAATTCTCTCTCCCACCAACAAGCGCCCCGGTAAAGGCAGAGAAAAATACGATCGCAAGCGCCAGCAAATTTTTAACAGTCGTACCCATTTAGTAGAAATAGACTTATTAAGAAACTGGGAACCCATGCTACTTTTGGACTGCAACCTCAAAAGCGATTATCGAATCCTAGTCAGTCGGCAAGAACAGCGATCGCGAGCTGCTCTGTATGGTTTTAAGCTACAAAATCAAATCCCCCTATTTCCCGTACCCTTGCAACCGAGAGATACCGAACCAGTAATAGACTTGCACGATTTATTAAACCAAATTTACGACCGAGCCCGCTACGACTTGAAGATAGATTATAGAACTTCCCCCGCGCCTCGTTTATCCGAGGTCGATGCAGTTTGGGCGGACAATTTATTGAAGCAACAGGGATTGAGATAAAGTTTGGATTTTTTTGGCGTAGCAAAATAGGGGATGTCGTCAGATGGCAAAAAGGACGCAGCCACGATCCAAATCATGAAGCCGCAGCATCCCGTCTTTTGCAACGCCAAACCATCAGCTTCCCCCTTCAATATACCTTTGCCACATCCCCTCATAAGCCTTCTCCATCTCCCGAGTAAACCGCTTCCCGTTCCACAATGGGGCAGTTTGCCTCGACTGTCGCAACTTCCAATATATTTGCTCTCGCAAACTCTCATCTTTTCCCAAACGAATACCCCACTCCACATATTCTTCGTCATTCCAAGCAATACCTTCGGTGATGCCGGCGTTAATCATCATCGTGTAGCTATTGCGGGCAGCGAATTGTTGTCCCACCCGCGTCACCATCGGAATGCACATCCATAGAGTCTCCATAGTTGTAGTTGCGCCATTGTAGGGATAAGTATCGAGAACGACATCGGCTATTTGTAAGTTAGCGCGATGAATTTCTTCCAGTTTAACTTTGGGAAGGAATTTTATCCTGTCTCTGGTTATTCCTTCTCCTTCGGCTATTTCATAGAAAAAACGATTGAGAGAATCCAGTTCGCCAAAACCTTTAATTAAAAAGTAACTATTAGGAACTTCTCTAATAATTTGCATTTGCAACTTCGCTATTTGCGGGTTATACTTAGGTCCTCTTTGCGCTCCAAGGTAAACTACAGCATCATCGGGAATTTCTAAATCTGCACGGGTAATCGTTGGCACGCCAATTTCAAAGCCATCTATAGCTAAATAAGTCTGAGGAAGTCTCCAGATAGTTTCCCGATAATATTCTTCTGCACCTTCTGGCAAAACATAGGGATCGGCAATAAAATAATCAATAGTTGGTATTGCGGAAGCGTCCCAACCCAACCAAGTAACTTGTATGGGTGCGGGTTTAAGTCCCATAATACCGCAAATCGTATTTGCAGTTAGGCTATCAAGATCTACTAAGATATCTATTTCATCTGCATGGATTTGGTCTGCGACTTCTAGCGTTACCAAGCCATATTGATGTACTTTGTCGGAGCGAGCAATATACCATTCCTTAACAGGATCGTAGAGAACTCTGGATGCTACCATGTAGGTGTAAATTTGAAACCGATCGCGATCGCCGTGTTGAAACAAAGCGCGAGCCAGCCAGCCCACCGAGTGCCTTCTAAAACAAGATGAAATGTATCCTATTTTCAGAGGTCGATCCAACGATTTAGCTGTTTGGCATAAAGTAGTATTTCTGTTGCTATATTTTTTTATTAGGTCTTCCCAGGCATTTTCAATATTCACTTGACACAATTGACTCACCTGTTGTCTGAGGCTGAGATTTTCTTGAGGATTATCCTGAAGATAAGGAAAGTAGAAAGACGTGCTGTAAAGGTCGATTAAAAGTTCAGAGGTTCCTAAATTAGTTGGCTTTTCCTCGATCGCCCTATCAATTAGTAATTTTTGCTTTTTAATAAAAGGGGATAGTTGCTCCCAATATCCACCCGCGCTCATCATGGTTTTGATAACAACTAGATTTTGATAAAGTTGTTCGGGTACAGTTTCCACAACTGAATATCCAAGCCGAGCATATTCGATCGCTTCCGCATAATCTCCCGTATCAGTGCAAAAAGTGGCAAGTGCATTTAGCAATTTTGAATTTTTCGATGCCACTTGTAAGCCAATTTTGCAAAACTCTATAGCTTTAAAGTGTTGGTGTCCGGCATAAGCCAACTCAAAAGCTAAGTCTAGAAGGATCCTAATGAATCTTTGAGGCTGTTGAATATGAGGGGCGATCGCTTTCGTTAATTCTAAGGACGATGGTTCTAGTGCTGCTGCTTTTAAAACTCTATCCCAAGTATTAATTAATAAGTCTTGGTTAAGATCTAGAGTTAACGAGTTGTCTTGCAGCAAGTCAATAACTCCATACTCAGTTAATGTTTCTTCCGCATAAGTTTTAATTTCAATTGACAAATAAATTAAGCGCAGTAAATTATTAATTTCTGTGGGATTAAGTTCCCTGATGTGCTGGCGAATTACCCAGGCGATTTTATAGTTGTCTATCTTCGCCTGGCGACTTGCTTCTTTATCGAGTATGTTAATTAATTCGGTATTCCAAGCTTCAATCTGTTCTGACTCTTCCTCTGTCATTGCTAACAGCCAAGTCATTTGCGCTTCCTCTTCTCGATCTTGTAATAGCAACATCAAGCCCAGATAAAAATAATAATACTTATTTTCCGGTTCTGCTTCAATTGCCTGCTCGTAAAAAGCGATCGCTTCGACGTACCTACGGTTTGCCAAATATTGTTCTGCTTGTTGTTTAATATCTACCACTAGATCGGTTGTCATACTCGCGTTATCCATAGACATTTAAGTTAATAGTTTACCTCTGCAAAGCACAATTCACAAATTACTGTGTTTCGGTGTAAATTTGCCACATTTGCTGATAAGCTTCTTCCATATCGCGAGTAAACTGCTTGGCATTCCAAAGGGGTGCAGTACGTTTGGACTGTCGCAACTTCCACGAAACCTGTTTCCGCAAGCTTTCATCCCTACCCAAACGAATGCCCCATTCTACATACTCATTATCATTCCAAGCAATTCCTTCAGTAATCCCTGCATTCACCATCATGGTATAGCTGTTGCGTGCTGCAAATTGCTGACCCACTTTGGTGACGATAGGAATGCACATCCACAGAGTTTCTAATGTCGTTGTTGCACCATTGTAGGGGTAAGTATCCAAGACAACGTCGGCGATCGCTAAATTCGCTCGATGA
>CAZSTZ010000335.1:0-5556 GCA_964609515.1 uncultured bacterium
ATTGGTGTCAAAATTTACTCGGGCCACTGAAAATGACACCAAATTGGTGTCAAAAATTGCCGGGGGTATTAATCGTTAACCCAGAAACCAGGTAATTTCGGCAAAACCTGGTTTCTTAATTTTCTCAATTACCGATCGCTCATTAACAAAAACTCCTTAATCTCCGCCCGTTGTTCGTTAACTTTACCAGAAGCGATCGCCTCCTCAACCTTCACCAAACCCTCTTCTATTTTCTTCAGTAAATCCTCAGCAAAAGTTTAGTAATGCAACTTTCCTAATATAGAAACCCTACCCCAAAACTGGCAAATGGCTCACTTGAAAGCCAACTTCAGAGGCGTTATAATAGATCGCAACCCTTAAAGGAGGAATAGAGTAATGCAAATCGATTTTCAACTGGATGAAGAATACGCCAAAAAACTTGAGTACATTCAAGAACGAACCGAAATAGACTTACTACAGCATATCAAAACTTTCATCGACCTCCGCTATCGGCAACTTCAACCCCCCGTTGGCGATCCGTTAGCGAAATTGAAAAACAGTCCGTTGATTGGTTCTTTTAAAGGACCGCCAGACTTAGCAGAAAATTCTAAAGCATTTTTACACGCGACGATGGGTGGCAGGGCGGAAGTTATTACTTTAAAACCTGGCAAATCTTTAGTAGTAATTACAGAAAGTCCAGAAGTGGATCTAAATGAATTTGAAAATAAGGATGAGGTTAAAAACTAAGCAGATATTAATCGTTAATCCAGAAACCAGGTAATTTCGGCAAAACCTGGTTTCTTATATTGGTTACAAAAACTCCTTAATCTCCGCCCGTTGTTCGTTAACTTTACCAGAAGCGATCGCCACGTTATTATTCAAAAGGATTTAAGACATTTAAGCCATTAACACGCTTAAAATCGTCAACATTACGAGTGGGGTACATCTCTTTTTTAAAGCACAAGCAGCAATTAAAGCATCTGCTAGTTGGAGGCGATCGCTACTACGAATTTCTGCTGCCCGATCTAAAACTGCTTCTGTTAAAGAGACAGAATTTAACGTTCTTAAAAATGACCGCATGAGGTTAGCTTCGACTTCTGTCAAGGCAGGGTAACAAAGCAACTCTACCCAACTAATAGGACAATAAAACCCTAAAGCATCGCCCTCTATAATTTATTCAAAAACAAATTGTACTTCTGGTAAATCGTTGAAGTAATAAATTAGGATATTAGTATCTAGCAAATATCTGTTACTCATCCCACTCCCGTCTTAGTTCCAACTGAAATTCTAAAGCATCTACACGCTGCGGTAAAAATCCTCGCCACTTATTTTTTTCTGAATTATCAGAAAACTTCTTTTCTGGTTGAGAACTTTCCTGCTGACTGATTAGAATGCTCAATTCTTTTAAAAGCTGCCTTTGTTCTAGGACAGTTAAATTTTTAGCTTGACCGAGTACCTCGCTATAAGTAGGCATAAATTCCCTCCTTATTTTAGAATATTTTTCTAGCATAACACTAAAACTTCTCTAATAACAAAGGAGATAGTAATCGTTAATTAATATTTTCTTCATCTTCGATCGCTCGCTGTTCGTATGCCACAATAATTTGCTGGAGATCGCTTACTGCAATATCGTCTTGCTCTGATTTTGAATAAATAGTTAACAAAATGATAGTTGTTGATATTTTCAGGTAATAAATAAGACGATAGCCACCACTTTTTCCTTTTTGAATATCGCTGTTGCGAACCCGCAACTTAAACACCAAGTAATCGAGCCCGGAGAGGCGATCGCCTAGTAATTCTCCTCTCTCCAGTTGTTCGATTACAGGCTGTATGTCGGGAGCATCCCATATTTGTAAAAACATCGAATATTCGGTTTTTTATCTAATGCATCCCTTTTCCCTTCTTGCCTTTTCCCCAACTATTGCCTCTTGCCTCTTGCCTCTTGCCTAAAAGCGTTTAATTTTTGGGTTTTGACAAAATTGAGATGCACCCTGTATGTCTTTGCGGATATTCCGATATTTCTTAGTCAGACGACGAATATTTCGGTTAAAAACGGATGTAGCTTCGACCTCGATCGCGGACTTTTCATTCATCATCAATTCCCTCCCAAATTTCGGCTACTGGAATTGTTTTACCGGTCATTGCTTCATGCCATGCTTGCCGAAAATCTTTGAGAATTTCTGCTTTTGATTCATCCTCATCGCTATCTGCCGTTTCAGGAATTAACACGATTACCTCTACACGCTGCTTTTTATCTATTAACAATGGCGCGTCTAAAGCTAATTTTCCTCCTTCATCAATTGTACCCATAACTTTAATGGCTTTCATAAAACCTCCTATTTTAAAAACTCCTTAATCTCCGCCCGTTGTTCGTTAACTTTACCAGAAGCGATCGCCTCCTCAACCTTCACCAAACCCTCAGAAATATCCCCGCAAACCCCAAAACGCCACAAACAAAAACCCCCATTCCAAATAACAGTATCTCTCAACTCCGAACCTTTCCCCT
This sequence comes from uncultured bacterium, assembly GCA_964609515.1. GTDB lineage: Bacteria > Cyanobacteriota > Cyanobacteriia > Cyanobacteriales > Microcoleaceae > CALKCV01. The sequence goes on from CAZSTZ010000335.1 coordinate 2,486, forward strand.
GCAAAATTTCCTCCAACTCCTCAACCAACCAAGAAGTTGACTCCAACTCCACATCCTTACCCGCAAAACCGTAATCGTGAGGGTCTATTTTTAAATACTCAAACCCTTCTGGATCTCGAGCATTATTAATAGCAATAATATTAGTTTGAGAACGACGCAAATCGCAACTACCCTCCAATCCTTTTACCAGAGTAAAATCTTTGATTTCCCGCAACTTAAACGTTTCTCGAAACCTCGCTTCCGTCGGTGGATGAACGTAACCCCCCATTAAATGAATCTGCTTTTCTGGATAAGGAGACCAAATTAATTCTACCGTAGCAAATGGAGGTCTTTTGCCTATTTGTTCTCGATAAGTAACCAAATCATTAGCTAGTTTAAAATGGTTCGGAAGATAAACAAAACCCAAACCAGTTTTTGCCAGCATTTCCCCCGCTTTTGCTAAAGATAATTGAGAGAAATCTAACCCCAAACCCCGCCAAATATCGATTAATGGCACTCCATATTTAGTCGGCATACAGTCGCCACCGTGCATGATGGCGGGAATGCCAAAAGTTGCTAAGATTAAAGCAGTAATTACAGTAATCGGAGCTGTGCGACTTCGACCGTCATAAGGAATACCAAATACTACTACCTTTTCCTCGTTATTTGGTAATAGTTGAAGTTGCGGCCCTAACTCCTCGTAAGCATCCAGCATTCCTGCTAATTCAATAGGAGTAGGTCGCTTAATTCTATGGGCGATCGTAAAAGCACCAATTTGAGCCGGAGTTGCTTCTTGCCGTAACATCATTTTGGTGGCTATAGCTGCTTCCTCCCGGGTTAAATCTTTATGGGTATGTTCGCCGCTGCCTACTTTTTTTAATAGTTCTCTAAATTGTTCGCTCATTTTACAATTAACAATTAATAATTAACAATTAACAATTAACAATTATAGCGTTTGTCGAATGGGTGAGGTACATCTGAGATCCCCCTAAATCCCCCTTAAAAAGGGGGACTTTGAAAACTTAAAAGGGGGGACTTTGAAAATGCTCCCCCGTTTAATAAAAAATCTTCCTCTGGCTCCCCCCTTTTCAAGGGGGGCGGGGGGGGATCTCAGGTCGAATGGCTCCCCCCTTTTCAAGGGGGGCGGGGGGGGATCGTAGGTCGAACTCATCGATTCAAGAACTGCTATATCAATTATTAATTCCCTTCTGAAATTTGTTCTTTTACCCAAGTTCTAAAAGCCTTCATGGTTTTATTTCTGCCGTCAGTTTTCACGCGATCGCGATATTCGGGAATCGCTTCAATTAAGGGCAAATCTGGAAAAATTTTACTCTTATCCCACTCTACATATTTACCATTTTCCAACACATAAATTTTTAATTTACCTTTCTCAAACCGCCAAAGTTCGGGAACTCCTAAAGCTTCGTAAATGCTCGGATGAGTTCGAGAAGTCACATCAATTTCTAACACTAAATCTGGTGGCGGCTCCACCGAAAAATCTAAACGTTCTTTATTTCTTACTGACGCTTCATGTTCGATATAAAAGCAGTTATCTGGTTCTATTCCCGCAGTCATTAACTCGTTTTTAAAAGTAGTAGAACCTAGAGTTATAAATTCCCTTTCTAGTTCTTCTAATAATGCTTTTAACAAATCGCTAATAACTTCCTTACTCCGTTCCTGTTCCGGTAACGGTGTCATAATTTCCAAGGTCAGATTTTCATAAGCAATGCGAGTAGCTCTCTCTTCTCCTAAATCCTCCAAAATATCCTCAAAGTTCGCCCATTTTACATTAGTTAATAAAACTTTATTTCCAGGAGGAACGGTTAATTCTTTTAGTTGTAATAGCATTTTTTTACTCCTTTGTTAATTAAAATTCTTCAAAGCAGCGATCGCGTGCAAGCTCACCCTCTTATCTTCCTTTTCCTTTAATTCCACTAAAGCATTCACAGCCATTACCTCTCCTAATTGTCCCCAAGCATGAGCTAATGCCTGTTGAATTTCAATTGTTTCTACCAAAGAGTTGTTAGAATAGAAGAAATTTAATAAAATTTGAGCAGATTTAGGCTTTAGATTAGCTGTTTCTATTCTGCCCAAAACTCGAACTATTTCTAAAACTGCTTCTGGGGATACTACAGACAAAGATAGTTCTAAATAAGACAAACTAGCTAAAGTTTCCATCCACGCCAAACCATGAATTAAAGAAACTTGTAAAATCGGCGGAGTGGCGGGAGAATTTAAAACCTCAAATAAAGCAGCCGCAGCCTCATCAGTTTTCTGTCTGCTTAAAGCAAAAGCAGCTTGCTGACAAACCTCCCAATTAAAATCGTAAAGCAGCGGTTTTATTACTCCTACTAAATCTAATTCTTCTTTTAAATTAGTCCTGACTCCCAAACCAGTAATAGCTTCCTTTCTCACCGCTGCAACCGGGTCTTTTAAAGCAGCAATTAACAGTGGAGGAATGCGAGGATCGCGAACGCTAGCTAAAGCTTCAATAGCCGTAGAACGTACTCCAATATCGGGGTCGCTAACAACCTTAAATAAAGGTTCGATCGCTTCTGGAGTACCAATTTTTGCTAAGGCAGTAGTCGCTAATACCCTCGACTCTGGATGGTCGAGTAAATTACTCAATCCCTCAATTGAAGACTTACCCAATTCCGCCAAAGAATTAGAAGCAATATTAGCTAAATCTTCATCGTCCGTAGTTTTTAATAAATCAACCAAAGCAGCGATCGCCTCTGGAGAATCAAACTTTCCTAACAGTCGGGCGGCAAACCATCGATGTTCTAAAATTGCTTCCTCATCTGCCACAATTTCAATCAAAGGGTTAAGAGCTATTTCTCCAAATTTAGGAAAAATTTTAGCCACATCCCACCGCTGTTGAAAATCCCCCCACTCCAAAATTTTTAAACCAACTTCTAATGCTTCTCTAATTTCCCTAGCATTAGTATTTTTTTCCAGTGTCAATTGTTGTAGGTATTGGTTAGCTAAAGACCAATTTCCTTCCTTAGTTGCCGCTTTTGCTTGTTGAATAATTTCTTCCATATTTTTATTAATTTAGAAAATATATCCCTAACCAGAAACCCGGTTTTTTC
>CAZSTZ010000336.1:0-5508 GCA_964609515.1 uncultured bacterium
CATTAGATAAAAAACCGAATATTCGATATTTTTACAAATATGGGATGCTCCCGGTTAAAACCACCTTGTCTCCGCAAGTCCGCCGCAAGTCTGCCGCAAGTCTGCCGCAAGTCCGCCCTTGTCTCTTATTACCACCTTCAGTCAAACAAAAAGTATAAACTTTGTCAACTATTGCATAGTTTTGTTAAGTTGTGTTAAGCTAGGTTAAGATAAAAAAAAAGGACTTTTAATTATGCCATATACAACTGAAGAAGGCGGACGTCTGAATAACTTTGCTGTAGAGCCTAAAGTTTACAAGGCCGAACCACCGACAAAAGCAGAACAGCGCAACTACATCATCTTAGGTACTGTAGCTGCCGTAGTGGTTAGTGGCTTGCTATTCCTTGCCTTTTCAGTATCAAGTTAAGCCTCAAACAGATAATCTACTGCCAAACCTGGTTTCTCCAAAGGGAGAAACCAGGTTTTTTTTAATTTTAGCTAAAATGAAAAGGAACGGCCACCATTCATCCATCCTGACCGGAAAAAGCAACTCTGAAGAAATGGTTAATTGTTAATGGTTAATTGTTAATGGTTAATTGTTAATTGTTTAAATTTCAAAGCAGCCCTACAAAAATGAGTTTTATAGATATAAGTCATCCTCAAATTTCAGACTTAAATCAACAAGTTTATCAACATTTAAAACAGGCGCTCTGGTTAAAGCTGCGCCGTCAAATTTTTTTAGCCGTCTGCGACGATTTAGGGTTGCGCGATAGTCTAGTTGCTACTTTACCCACAGAATTAACAACATTAAACAGTCAAGGTTTTACCCCATCAATTAAAAACCAACAGCAAGAGTTAATTTATAAATCGCCACAGTTAGAAAATCAAAAACCCAGAAAAGAGCGATACCCACATCTAGTGACAATCGACTTAAATATTCAAGAAGCCAATCCCCTAAATCAGATTAGTCAGTGGTTAGCCCAACATCCAAATCCCAATAAAACCGAAGAATTGAGCTTACCAATATTTCAAATATTAGGAGTAGAAAACTTAACCCGCCAACCACCAGAATTACAGTGGTCTTTTTTAAGAAATCTGAGGGAAATAGAGTCGATTTTGTCAACTTTAGAATTAAATTTATTATTGTGGATACCCCGTCCTTGGTTAAATACTATCGAGCATTCAGCACCGGAATTTTGGCGTTGCCGCAGCAAAGTATTTGAATTTGAAGGAGAACCAACCCTACCTAATAATAAAAGTCAAAAATCCCAGTTCGATAATAATAAAAGTCGTCGTTTATCTCCACCGCCGCCACCACCACCATCCCGCCACGTCAGCAAAACAAAAAGTAGAAATGCAAAATTTTATCCCCTACCTCCTTTGCCTCTGAAGGTAAAGGAATTGGATGGCATAAGAGAAAATCGAGATAGCTTAAAATCCTCAAAACCGTCTTTAAAATCGCCTACAAATGTTAGCAATAGTCAATGGCAGATAAACCAGGATAAATTGGCCTCTCTGGTAGAATTGGTACTAGCAAATGTTTCGGAAAATTTAGATAACAAAGAAGATAGCTCCGAGAATTTTTTACCGCTGGAAACTTTACAAAAACTTCAGAAACAGCTAGGTAATTCCCAGTTTGAAGTGCAAAAAATAGCAGTAGGTTTTCAGAAATTAGGCGATTTTTATCGCGATCGCGTATCTGCAGGCAACGTCAGTCAGTCCAACTTAGCCATCGCCATCCATGCCTACGAACTCTTATTACAATTCTCAATCGATCGACCCAAAAACAAGAATCAATCTGAGAATAATTGGAGTCTCGGCTACCTACTAAACTCCCAAATATCTTTAGAAAATAGCCAACTTCCCCTCAGAGATATTCTCAACGACTTAGGCACTCTTTACTGGATGCTATTTCGGCAACCAGCCACAGAAACTGACGGAAAAAAAGAGACCTTATTTTATTTAGAAAGAGCGATCGCCCTCTATCAAATAGCCGCCAGTAAAATCGACAAAAAAACTCAAGCAGAAACATATATAAGACTGCAAAAAAACTTAGGCATGGCTTTAGGAGACTTAGCCCGCCACCGAGAGCCCCCAGAAAACCTCCGTCGAGCAGTTGTCGCCTATCAAGAAGCAGTGTGGCACTGCAACCCCCAGGCCAACCCCCAACAGTATGCAGCCACCTTAAATAATTTAGGGGCGGCCTGCTGGAATTTAGCCCAATACGGTCAACCGGCATCCCACTTGTTAGGGGCAATTTCAGCTTATAGCGAAGCCCTGCGCTACTCCAAACCCGAAGAAGAACCCTTAAATTATGGGATGCTTCAAAATAACTTGGCTACGGCCTACTGGAACCTGTCTCAAATCGAAGGGAAGGTTGAGTTATTATTAAAAGCGATCGAGGCCTACAAGGAAGCTCTCAAATATAGAACCCCCGAGCGAGTCCCATCTGCCTGCGCCGCCACCAATAATAATTTAGGCACCGCCTATTGGCATCTAGCCATTAATAACCAGGCCCCCCAGACAAAAGAGCAATTTAACTTCTTCCAAGAGGCGATCGCTGCTTACAGTAGGGCTGTTAAACTAGCCAAGGAGCTCTCTGCCCACCAACTAACCTTCGACATCCTGGCCACTCATAACAATTTAGGACTCGCCCACTATCAGCTAGCCACAAACAAAATAGCTTCTCAACTAGAAAAGGCTCGCTGCCGCAGCCATCTGGAGACAGCCCTCGAACATCATCTGGTAGCTTATACTGGATGGCAAAAGCTATCGGGAAAACCCAAATCCGAGAGCCATCAAACTGCATTAGCTTATATTGTGAAAACTATCCGTGCCTTATACCAGGAATTTGGGTTAGAAGGGCAAAATTTTGCCCTCTCCAAGCTTCCAGGCGATTTATTACCAGAAATTTTACGTCGTTTATAAGCAAGAACCCTCGATAAAAGTTGGGCAAAGGCAGCAGGGGTGGCTCTAATAGAAATTAGAATAACCGCCTTAAAGTTAACAATTAACAATTAGCAATTAACAGTTAACAATTAACATAAAGAATATAAAAAAAAATGCGATTATGGCTCCAGCAAAAATTCTTGTAGTTGATGATGACCCGGCCATCAGAACCTTAATTCATCGCTATTTGAGTCAACAAAACTATCAAGTAGAATCTGCCGGTGATGGTAAAAGCGCTCTAGCTTCCTTCGAGAAATTTGTACCCGAATTAGTAGTTTTGGACGTAAATTTGCCCGATACTACTGGCTTTAAACTTTGTAAAGAAATGCAAAGTCGCACCGATGTTTTCGTACTGATGCTAACGAGTCTGGCAGGAGAAGCGGATAAACTGAAAGGATTCGAGCAAGGCGCCGACGATTATATCACTAAACCGTTTGGTTTAGTAGAACTCGGGGCTAGAGTCAGAGCGATGTTGAAGCGCCAAAGAGCTGTAACTCATTCGGAACCAGAAAATCTCTCTTTTGGCGATTTAAAGATCGATCCAGTTAGTCGCGAAGTAAGTTTAAAAGGGAAATTAATTTCTTTAACAGCTTTAGAATTCGATTTGCTTTATTGTTTGGCAAGCAAACCGGGTCGTGCTTGGCGACGTTCGGAATTAATTCAAGAAGTTTGGGATTACGAATATGTCGGAGATGCCCGAGTGGTAGATGTTCACGTCGGGCAAATACGCAAAAAAATCGAACCTAACCCCGAGGGCCCTACATTTATTAAAACAATTCGAGGCGTTGGTTATAAATTTGAACTCACTCCAACCACAGAATGATTTGTTGCCGATTAACAATTGACAATTAACAATTGACAAATCTAGCAATTTCTTCAGCGCGTTCCCGACCTCGACGCACGCAATCTCCTAATGCCACTCCATCCATATAGTTGCTGCAAAGATACAAACCGGGGGCAGATTTTAAGCCGCAATTAATCCTTTCTAATCTTTGGGGATGCCCTAAATTATATTGAGGAATAGCTTTCGGCCACAAATGCACCCCTAAGACTTTTGGCGATGGAGGATTGGGCCCGAGCAAAATTCTACTAATATCCTGGTGGACTATTTCTACGATTTCTGTCTCGTCACAATTTCCGATTTCTGGATTGGTTGCCCCACCAATAAAGCTGGTCAAAGTTTGCCACCCCTGAGGTACCCTACCGGGAAATAAACTTGATGCCCAAATGGTTCCCAAAGTTTGTACTCCCTCGCTTCTGGGTATTAAATTGCCAAAACCTTTTAAGCTGATTTTGAATGAAGAAAGGGGATAGGCTAAAACTACGCAGGCTACTGGCGGATAGGGTATTGCTTTTAATTCTCTGCTAATTTCGGGTAGCCACGATTCTAATAACTCGGCTGCGACGTAAGCCGGTGTTGTGAGAGTGACGCTGCGAGTTTCTACTTGTTGGGGCCCTTCTGCCGTGGCGAATTGGGCTATGTAGGTTCCATTTTCTGTCGGTTGCAGGCTAGTTAAACGCCACTGGAGTTTCACTGCATCTCCTAATTTGGCAGCGATCGCTTTTGGTAAGGCCTCCAATCCTTGTTTAAAAGAGCCCAACTCTCCCGTTTTGGTCTGGGGCACTCGCGGATCTTTAACTTCTTTTACTTTTGGCTGCTGTTGCCGAGATGCCACCGCCCCCGCTAAAATTCCGCCTCCCGTATCGGTCATTCGCGCTACCCTGGAAAAGGCTGCCGCCGCACTCAATCGGTTCGGATCTCCGGCATACACTCCAGAGACGAAGGGTTCCACCAATCGCTGCATCACTTCGGTGCCTAAATGTCTGGCAAAAAATTGACTTACGGTTTCTTCTCCTCCTTGTTCTGATAATTGAGCGCCCATTGCTGGAGGTACGAAGCCTAATGCTCCCAATAAGGCCCGGCATTTTCCTCCAAAACTTAGCAGGTTGGTTTTGAGCATGGCCGGCGGACTCATGGGCACCGGTATTAATTCGCCTTTCCAGTAAACGTAGCGGGGCAGTTTGCGATCGCCAAAGACAAATTCCTTTTCTAACCCCGCTTCTACTGCTAGTTGGAGCAGGTCTTTGCCCGGAGCAAAACTGTTTGGCCCTTCTTCCCAGAGAAATTCTCCTTGACTGACTGTGGTGATGTTGCCGCCGACTCGATTTTGGCTTTCTGTTACTAAGATTTTTAAATTGCCCGTTTCTTTCTGCAGGTGGTGGGCTAGACTCAGCCCGCTAATTCCCGCACCCACAACTAACGAATCTAGTATGTTTGTCATTGATTTAGCTAATAACAACATCAATAAACATACTATTTTTTGGGGAATTGGGGAATGGGGAATGGGGTTAGGGGGGAATTGAAATTAAGAAACCCGGTATGCATGAAAAAATCGGGTTGGAGGCATCTCAATTATGCCAACTTACCTTTTCATACTCATACTCAAAAAAAGCCGATGCATCTTGTAGGTCGGGTGGAACGCAGTGAAACCCGACATCTTGAGTGTTTTTACTTTCTATGAGATGCTCCCCCCAACATTTGCGTTGGGTTCCGTTTCACTGCACCCAACCTACGAAAAA
>CAZSTZ010000337.1:0-4270 GCA_964609515.1 uncultured bacterium
GCATCCCCACCATCAATTATCAAGTCTTTATCAACTGTTAATTGACCGCTTGTTAGGGCGATTGTTTTATTCGCGAGAGTCGAAGCAAATTTAATTGTGTCTCCGCTTTGAGCGTTGCCGATCGCCTCCCTTAAAGAACCAATACCGCTATCGTTAACATTAGTTACAGTCAACGTAGCTAAAACACCCCCATAAGCTATCACCACTTCCGGCATCAAAGCTATTGGCGCTTTAATTTCTCCAGTGCTAAAGTCTAAATTCCAGTCTCCACCTTTAGCAACATTTCCCGTCAGGTTAACTGAAGCTGCTATTTTCGCCCCAGTTAGTTCGCTCAGTTGCCGGACAAAATTCGCCCCCATACCTACAGCGACGTTACAACCGTAGAGCAAGAGCTCCGAAGTTGATGTCAGCGCTTCCTGCCAGCGACTCAACTTACTTCGGTATTCGGCGAGAGTATCTCTATTAAGTAACCTATTTCCCAGTTGCAGACTTCCTGCACTGCCGTGGGAAATAATATGAACCGCTTCTATAACTTCGTGGCGAGATGCGTATTTTTCTAGTTCTGCGGTAATGGTTTCGATGCCGTCGCGATCGCTTTCTAAGACGATCGCCTCTACTCCTGTAGCTATTCCCTTGACTAAACTTTGGTATTCGTTAACTCCGGCATCGATAAAAGCGATCGTTTTGGCTTGGTTGTTGACTTTGCTGGTGTCTAGCATTCTTGTTACTCCTTTTATGGGTTTACTGGTAGATACCCTGGAGAAACGAATGTTAGAAAAATCGCAACTAGGCGATTTCGTTATGCCTCTAAATCATCTGGTATTTGTTTGGGGGGTTTTACCCCTCAGCTACTTTCATCTTATGGGCTTAAACCAGCATTGTCAGCCGTGAGAACGCGCATTTTTGTTAATTCAGTACCTTTGCCTAACTGGAAGTTGTCTTTGCGATCGCCGTCACTCAACCCTAAAAGTTGTTTCCTCAAATCCCCCTAGATTGACCCAATCTTGCTTGTATTTTTTTATACTCAGCTTTACGCAATGGCCGCATAATTGCTTATTTGTTATCTCAAGGGCCTAAATTGGTTGTGGCCAGAAATTCTAGTATGGCCTTTCAATGGCCATAAAAAAGCGATCGCCTGAAGAAAAAGCGATCGCTAGGTTTTTTGTCCGCAATTGCGGACTTTTTTTAGACATTTTCAAATTCTCGTCCAATTTTTGTCCGCAATTGCGGACTTTTTTGGGGCTTTTTCAAATTCTCGTCCAATTTTTGTCCGCAATTGCGGACTTTTTTGGGGCCTTTTCAAATTCTCGTCCAATTTTTGTCCAGTTTTTGTTCGCAATTGCGCACTTTTTTGGGTCTTTTGTTGTTTAGAGAGCTGTGGTCTAATCAAGTCCCCAATTTGTTCGCATAAGTCACTCTCTGAATTTCTCATAAGCCTTATGCCAAAAAACCTACTCTGCTACTTCTTCTGTTTCTTGAGACTGAGCTTCAACTCTGGGGGAAGCGATACTAACCACAACCCGCTCTTTTTCCCCAATAGCTGCTACTCCCTCGGGCAAAATCAATTCATTAACGTGGAGAGACTGTCCTAAATGCAAAGACGAAACATCAATCTCAATTGATTCTGGGATGCTATCTGGCTTGCATCTGACTTCCAGTTCCGAGAGAATAGGCTCTAAAATACCACCTTCCAATTTCACTCCCACAGCTTCACCCACAAAATGCAGGGGCACTTCTACCTCCACGCTATCCTGAGTGGATATGGAGAAAAAACTCAAGTGATAGGTAAAACCTTTCCAAGGATGAGTTTGAACTTCCCGCAATAAAGTCTTACCATTCCAGGGGAGATCGGGAATATTCAATTGAATTAAAGTATTATTAATTGAACCATCCTTTAATAGTTGTTGAACTGTTTTTGCGTCAACTGTCAGAGCAACTGATTCCGATCCGTTATGACCGTACAAAACTGCGGGAATTAAACCCGATCGCCTCAGAGCTTTTGTTTTGCTTCCTTCTGGTCGTTTTTGACAATCTACTGTTAGTTCCATGTTTTCAATTCCTCAATACTAATCTTTATCAATTTTTACCGATTGCTAATGAAGCTATTACCTATTACCCATTACCCATTACCCATTACCCAATTGATGTAGTAGCCGGGGTTCCGTCGGCGTGCAATAAAGCCCGCTTCGGACCGTGAATGGGGTCTTCTATAATAATAGTTTGGTCGCGACCTGCTCCCACAGAGACAATAGCGATCGGAACTTTCATTAACTCCGCCAAAAACCTCAAATAATCCAAAGCTTGCGAAGGCAAATCTTCTAAAGTTCTACATTCAGCAGTGGAACGCTTCCAACCAGGCAGAGTTTCATAAATAGGGCTACACCCGGCCAACAGACGAGAATTATTGGGAAAATGCTCGCAACGCTTACCGTCTAACTCGTAAGCGACGCAAACCTTTATTTCCTCCAGCTCGTCTAATACATCCAACTTAGTAATAGCCAGACAATCTAGGCCGTTGACCCGAACCGCATAACGACCGATAACCGCATCGAACCAACCGCAGCGGCGCTTGCGACCCGTTGTCGTCCCAAACTCTGCCCCGCGATCGCACAGTACATCGCCGATGCCATCGGTCATTTCCGTCGGAAAAGGCCCCTCGCCCACTCTAGTAGTATAAGCCTTAGCCACGCCAATGACGCGATCTATCGTCGTCGGTCCCACCCCCGCCCCTACGCAGGCTCCTCCTGCCACCGGGTTAGAAGAAGTCACATAAGGGTAAGTACCGTGGTCCAGATCTAATAAAGTGCCTTGGGCACCTTCAAACAAAATATTGCGCCGCTGCTGGATTGCTTGATAAATCTTTAAAGAGGTATCCACCACATGAGGTCGCAAGCGATCGGCATATTGCAAATACTCTTTAATTACTGCTTCGGGTTCTAGTGGCGGAAGATTATATAGCTTTTCGAGAATTACGTTTTTATTATTAATCGTCCAGGTCAGCTTTTGTCGCAACCCTTCCGGTTCCATCAAGTCTTCCATCCGAACCCCAGTGCGCTCGGACTTATCCGCATAAGTTGGGCCAATTCCTCGACCCGTCGTACCTATTTTTTGCGTTCCCCGACGCTCCTCCGATGCCAGGTCAAACATTCGATGGTAAGGCATGGTGACATGAGCGGTCTGGGAAATCATCAACTTTTCCGTCGAGATTTTCAAAGACTCGACCCGATCTAATTCTTCGATCAAAAGTTTTGGGTCTATTACCGTCCCCGAACCGATGATGCACTCAGTCTCGGGGTATAAAATGCCGGAGGGAATCAAATGCAGCTTAAAAGTCTGGCCCTTAACCACAACTGTGTGGCCAGCATTGACCCCCCCTTGGTAACGTACCACCACATCTGCTGACTTGCTGAGTAGATCGGTTACTTTTCCTTTTCCTTCGTCGCCCCATTGGGCCCCAATCACTATTACGTTAGCCAAGGGTCTTCTTCCCGCTATTGGACACAATCTCTTATTATGATCGGCTTTGACTCTGAATGTCAAATTAATTTCTGTTAATTTTTGTAAAAAATTAACCCGTCCCACCCCTAGCAAACCAGTTTCTTCCGAAAACCTACCCCGCCTACTTCCCAAACAGGCCTCTATCGTACTTGACTGCCATGAGCCCGAGGGTCGGTAGTTTTTGCTGCTGCTGGCGTTACTGAGGGATTAAATTGGGAAGTTGCCCCCGTGGCATGGGCATAAGGCAAAGACTCCCCAGCAATTAAAGCTTTTAGGTTGGCCTCAAGGATCGGGCGCGGCAGTTCGCCAATGGTTTGAGCGATCGCTGTGCCCGCAGAGTCTAAAAATACAAAATGAGGTATCCCATCGACTCTATATTTGACTAACTCTGGCAGCCACTTATTGTTATCGACGTTCAGCATGACAAAATTAAGCTGTTGGTCGTATTCCTCTTTAATTTCTTTCATGTCGGGGGCCATTGCTTGACAGCTGGTACACCAATTGGCATAAAATTCCATTAAGCTGGGCTTGCCATTGGCTAAGGCAACTTCTAGTGGAGTTGCTTCTTCTGCCAGTTCGCCAACTGTTATAGAGCTAGTCTCGGTCCTCAAACCCAAAAATAGGGCCACCGAAAGAGCGATCGCTGCCAAGACAACTAATAGATTTCTCAGACCCTTTGCCCGAGCCTCTGATAAAGTTCCAGTGGTAGTAGTATTTGAGTTTCCTAAGTTTTCGGTCATATTTCTCGAACGATTAAGAATTTATAAAAAGA
>CAZSTZ010000337.1:4370-5428 GCA_964609515.1 uncultured bacterium
AAGAGGAGGATGCCGTGAAAAAAAGGGTAAGGTTAACTTTTACGCGAAGAGCCATTCCGATGCCCGTGACCTATCGACTGGCAAAGGATTTTAATGTCGCTGCCAATATCATTAGAGCTCAGGTGGCACCGAATCAAATAGGTAAATTAGTATTGGAACTGTCGGGGGATATTGACGAACTAGATGCTGCCATCGAGTGGATGCGATCGCAAGAAATAGAAGTATCTGTTGCCAGTCGAGAGATTCTGATTGACGAAGACACCTGTGTTGATTGCGGTTTATGTACTGGAGTATGTCCCACTGAAGCGCTGACTCTCTCCCCAGAAAATTTTCGCCTTCAATTTTCGCGATCGCGCTGTATCGTTTGCGAACAGTGCATTCCTACTTGTCCCGTTCAGGCAATTTCTACCAATCTCTAAACCATTGAGTTTCATCAGACAAGTTGGGTTGTCCCTAACAATACTTTTAATTGCATCTGTTACTCTTGGCTGGATTTTAGCCTCTGAGTCGATTTCTTGGTTGGCTTGGTTAGCTGTGGTAGCTAGTGTTTTCCTTTTGGCCACCTTCTTAACTGTACCCTTGCCCAACTTACAGAGATTAATTTTGCAATGGTTTACATCTGATATTGGGACTTTTATTTCCGTGATTCTTGTTGCCTTTTTATTTGTCGTTTTCCTTAACTGGATCGATTTTTTTGTTAAACCTTTAGTTTTAATATCGGCAGCTATTTTAGCACGGTTGGACTCTATAGAAGCAGGTTTTAATCAATGGCAAGAGTTTTTAATCCTTACCAGTATTTCTCTAGCTGGTTTAGGAGTAGGGGGCTACCTTAATCTGTGGTTGGCATCTTAGGGATATGGCCCTTTTTTGTTTTTAACTGACAATTTTTAGGGTGTCACACCCCTTTGGCAATAACCCCTTTATTTTGTCAAGATAATAGTAGCGTTTAACTGTCCTTGTCCCCTACCTGCTTCCAGCGGTAGGGCATTTTTGTTTTTTAGTATGCAAATTGTAACAATTTATTAAGATAGCAAAAATTAGCTTTTAATCTAGTAAAA
>CAZSTZ010000338.1:0-5426 GCA_964609515.1 uncultured bacterium
GGCATAGCTTTCTGGGGCGACCAATTGGGCCTGAGACTGGCCAAAGGCGCATCTACTCAGAAAAACCGCCCCAACGGTAGAGGCGCTTAAGGTTATAAATTGTCTGCGTTTCATCGATTTTTTCCTGTTATGGTCCGTTCTAGAGGACCGGTCAAGAAACCCCAAAAGTCAAGAAACCCGGTTTTTTGAAAAAACCGGGTTTCTGAGAATACTTGACCGGCTACAGACCATTATGAACCCTCCAGTTAACTAGAGAGTCAAGGGGGCGATCGCTAGGGCAACAGACAAAGTATTTGTTTTGTAGGTGTGGATAACACTACTTTTAGGGCGGTTTATATCACTATTGCCAAATACAGTTTTTAAACGCCTACGGTAGAATGCAGGTTGCAGGCGTATATTTACTAATTGTTTTAATTATTGTTAGAAACTTTGTAAATAAAATGCTATATTAGGCGGAGGTGAAAAAGTTAGTTAGCTAGTTCGACAAGAGCTCGTGTGGCATGCATGCAAAAGGGAAGAAAAGCCGTTTTTCGGGCGCTAAAGCCTAAAACGTCGCATTTTCTCTACATGGAGGCTGCCTCAAACCTTTGCTATAACTGAATTTTTCGTTCCCGACAGCCAGATCTATATTACTTATCAGAACTTAGGAGGTTTAAATATGCGGATTGCTCAAGTTGCTCCTCTTGCAGAAAGAATACCCCCCATTGCTTATGGTGGGATTGAATTAGTCGTAGCCTTACTCACAGATGAATTAGTGCGTCGAGGTCACGAAGTCACTCTATTCGCTTCTGGCGATTCTCAAACCTTAGCAAAATTAGAGTCAGTCTATCCCCGAGCCACGCGAACCGATCCCAGCATTAAAGACTATAACGCTTATTTAACCCTAGAACTCAATCGAGTCTATCAACGGGCGAACGAATTTGATATCATTCACTCCCACGTTGATTATCCAGCTTTAGCTTACGCCAACTTTGTCAAAACGCCAACAGTTCATACCCTCCACGGGCAGTTTTATAATGACAACAAACAGGTATTTGCTCAATCTAAGAACCAAAACTACGTTAGCATTTCCAATTCTCAGCGGGAACCTCTACCCGAACTTAACTATGTAGCTACCGTTTATAACGGCATTGACCTCAATAGTTACAAGTTCCACCCCGAAAGCGATCGCGAACCTTACTTAGCCTTTTTAGGACGAGTGTCCCCAGAAAAAGGCCCCGCTCGCGCCATTGAAATAGCCAAGCGTGCCGGGTGGCGTTTGAAAATGGCTTGCAAAGTGGATGACGTCGATCGCGAATTTTTTGAAAGCCAAGTCTTACCTCACGTCGATGGGGAACAAATTCAACTCGTCGGAGAAATCAGCCAAGAAGAAAAAAGCAACTTAATCGGCGGCGCCGTCGCTACCCTTTTCCCGATTAATTGGCGCGAACCTTTCGGCTTAGTAATGACCGAATCTATGGCAACAGGTACTCCCGTAATTGCTATGTCAATGGGGGCAGCGCCAGAGGTAATTGCTGACGGTAAAACGGGATTTTTATGTAACAATATTGACGAGATGGTAGCCGCAGTTAGCAAAGTTGCCGCTTTAGAGCGTCACCCTTGCCGCCAACACGTTTTAGATAATTTTGGCGTTGCTCAAATGGTGGATGGTTACGAAGAAGTTTATCGCCAAGTTTTAGAAAAACATTTTGCCCAAAACGGTCATCTCAATACCAGTGAAATTGACTTAGCAAGGGTAGCCTAGAATTCAATTTTACTTTCGTCAAGAAACCAAGTTTCCCATGAGTTACCGGGTTTCTGAGATAAAAATGCTTAACAATAACCGGGTTTCTGCCATCTGAACCCGGTTTCTTTGACAATTTTTCTTCTGATTTTGATAAAATTGAGAAAATTAAACTTTGGGTGGGGGCAAACGAAACGGACACCAAACTTGATGCTTTTTATCCAGATTGACCGCCGGAATCCTTTGCCCCTACAACTCCATTTTTCAACTAACAACCCAAAAAAATGACACAAACAACCCACGAATTTTACGGTCAAACTTTTGTTAATTCCTCAGATTCAGCCTACCAAGAATGGCCGTCCGCTGTAGATTTTCAAAGGCCACCTACCCTAGTTATTAAAGACAACGACTTATTTTTCATTACCGACCAACTGGGTAACGTTGCCTGCCGTGCCGAAAGTCAAAAACGGACAGTTACCGGCTTATTCAGTCGCGATACGAGGTTTCTCAGCCGTTCTGAATTACAAATCGAAGGAGAATCTCCCGTACTTTTCAACAGTTCTGTCGAAACAGAATATTCTCTGGTAGTTCGCTGCACCAACCAGGAAATTAGTAACTTATTAAAACCAGACAGTATCGGCATCAAACGGCAAATATTACTGCGCGGCGGTTTGTTGGAAAATATCGAAATTAGAAACTATAATACTCATGCAGTTCGCTTAAAAATAAGCCTGAGTTTCGATGCCGATTTTCAGGATTTATTTGAAGTCAGAAACTTTAGCACTCGTGCCGCCAGAGGACAAAAATTACAGGCGGCATCCCCACAAGAAAACTATCTAAAACTCGCTTATGAAGGTTTGGATAATTCCTTAATGGAATCGAGAATCGAATTTGTTCGCCAGCCCGATGAAATTCGAGGAAATACAGTTATTTGGAAGCTCGAAATTGCCAGCCAAGAAACAATTAAGTTGGGCTACAGCTTGCAAACCTATACCAACAACGAACCTAATTCTAAGGTTGCTTTCGATTCTAATTGGGAAAAATCTGAGGAAAATGCCAGGACAGAATGGGAAGAATGGTATCAAAAAATAACGCGAATTAGAACTAACGAACATTCTCTAAATCGAGTAATCGAACAAGCAGAAAAAGACCTTTATTTGTTGTTACAATCTTTTGGAGAAGGAAAAGTTTTAGTAGCAGGAATCCCTTTGTTTTCTACCCTTTTTGGCAGGGATTCGTTAATAGCGGCTTCTCAAACTTTAATGTTCGCTCCGACAATTGCTAAGGATACTTTAATCGCCTTAGCTGCCTACCAAGGAACCACCGATAGCGACTGGCGCGATGAATCTCCAGGCAAAATTTTACACGAACTGCGATCGGGGGAACTCGCCCGCTGTCAAGAAATTCCCCATACTCCCTACTACGGCACTGTCGATGCTACCCCCCTGTGGTTGATGCTGTATGCCGACTATTACGCCTGGACGGGGGATAAAGAAACCATAGAACGGTTGTGGCCCAACGCGATCGCCGCCCTCAACTGGATTGACTCGGAATGCCTAGAAACGGGATATTTAAGCTATTTGCGGCGTTCCTCTGGGGGCATTCAAAATCAAGGTTGGAAAGATTCCGGCGATTCTATTGTCAACAGCAAAGGTCAATTAGCAGAAGTGGGGCCCATTGCCCTTTGCGAAGTGCAAGGCTATGTCTATGCTGCCAAAACAGGCATGAGCCATCTCGCTAAGATTCTCGAACGTCCAGAGTTAGCCCAAAAGTGGGAGTTAGAAGCAGCAGAACTTAAAGAAAGGTTTAACCGCGATTTTTGGGTGGAGTCGGAAAATTACTGCGCCCTAGCTTTAGATGGAAATGGCAATGCCATCGACAGCGTTACCTCTAACCCAGGACATTGCTTGCAGTTAGGGATTTTTACACCAGAAAAAGCCCAAGCAACGAGCGATCGCTTAGGTGCAAAAGATCTGTTTAGCGGGTGGGGCATTCGCACTCTTAGCAGTCTCTCCCCCGCCTACAACCCCATGGGCTATCACTTAGGTTCCGTTTGGCCCCACGACAGCGCCTTAACTGCCGTAGGTTTGCGCAGTCTGGGCCGAGTGGAGCAAGCTTTTGACATTGCCGGAGGCTTAATAGACATGACCAAACTCCAACCCAACAATCGCCCGCCAGAATTATTCTGCGGTTTCAAACGGGAAGCTAACGGCAGTTCGATTCAATATCCGGTAGCTTGTTCTCCCCAAGCATGGGCAACCGGCAGCATTTTTCAACTGTTGCAAATGACGGTTAATCCCATTCCCGATGCTGTTAATAATTGTCTGATTTTGAAGAATCCAACTTTACCTCAATTCATCGATCGCTTATCGGTACAAAACCTCAAAGCAGGTTCGAGTTTAATCGATTTAGACTTAGAAAAAGCGGGAGATTCTACCATTTGTCGGGTGGTGAAGCAGCAAGGAGATTTGCGAGTTTTAATCGAAGCTTAAAACCAAGGGCGATCGCTCCCGACTCCGAATGGTTTCCATATCAGCGCGAATAACAGGCTTTCCTGCCTGTTCTACAACCCAATTCCCAACAATTAGAAACCCGGTTTTGCCAAAAAACCGGGTTTCTTAATTCGGGGGTGGAACGTCATATTTGAGAACTTGCCAAAAATCTTTTAAGATTGCTATATTGCAATTAACCGTGGGTTGCCACGGCGTTAAGTTCAAAATAAGGAGATTATTATGCGGCGACGTTCTCAACCTTGGATTCAACGTAAATCTAGGTTTATTATTGCCAGTATCGCAGCCTTTGGCGCGGTTATTACCGCTTATCTTACTATAGTCAAACTCAGTGGGGGGGTGGCTGCCTGTCCGGTTACTGGCTGCGATAAAGTATTGGAAAGCCCCTACGCCGTAGTCTTTGGTTTGCCCCTGGCCCTGTTTGGTTTTTTGGCTTATGCCGGCATGGGGGCAATGGCGGTGGGGCCTTGGTTAATTAATCCCGAGACTAATAAAGGGTTGCGATCGCTCTTCATAGAAAAAACCTGGTTGTTGATGTTTGTCGGTGCCGCAGCGATGACTATTTTTAGCGGCTATTTAATGTATTTAATGGTAGCTGTTATTAAATCATTTTGCCTCTATTGTGTTGGTTCGGCAATTTGTTCTTTAGCTTTGTTGATTTTAGTTTTAATCGGTCGAGATTGGGAAGACATCGGACAATTAATTTTTCTCGGCGTAATTGTCACGATGGTAACATTAATTGGTACCTTAGCAGTTTACTCCCCAATTAACAGTCCTCGGGCCGAACGAGGTACTTATGCCATAACTACTAATTCCGCCCCAGCTAATATTGCTTTAGCAGAACATTTAACAGAAAAAGGGATTAAAATGTACGGTGCTTTTTGGTGCGGTGCTTGTCTAACTCAGAAACAATTATTCGGCAAAGAAGCCGTCGCCAAATTGACTTATATTGAATGCGATCCTAAAGGTGAAAATCCCCAACCCCAATTATGTCAAGCCGCCAAAATCCAAAGCTATCCCACCTGGGAAATTGACGGTCAATTGTACGTCGGAGTGCGCTCTTTAGAAGAGCTATCCCAGTTATCCGGTTATAGCGGACTTACCAATTTTGGGAATAGGGAATAGGGAATAGAGAATGGGGAATAGGGAATAGAGAATGGGGAATAGGGAATGGGGAATGGGGAATAGGGAAT
>CAZSTZ010000339.1:0-5415 GCA_964609515.1 uncultured bacterium
GTTCGTCCGCATGAGAGACCTGCTTGGGGGCGGCGGTGTACTGCCCTCCGTTGCCCCTTTTAACCTGGCTTCCGGGATTGATGCCCATTCGCTACCCGGCAGGTTACGCTTTCAATCCGATAGCAGGACGGCTGGAGTTGAACCAGCATGGTCATAGAAGTTTAGATGACGAGGTTTTTATTCCTCATGTCTTTGTCATCACGGGGCTTTTCAATTATTGGCCAATGGCCATCTTATAGCCCCCAGGTCGCACTGGTTCCCAGTTATCGGGTTTTTCACCGTATTTTGGGATAAAATCATCATCTAAAAACGACGCTTTCGAGGTATAAGATGGGAGCATCTCATATTTCCAAAAATACTTTTTTTCTGCTAAGAGTTCCCTCTTTTCCCGTTCCCTCTTTTCCCGTTCCCTCTTTTCCCGTTCCCCGTTCCCCGTTCCCCGTTCCCTAAAAGCGTTCAAATTTTGGGTTTATTCTTGCATTGAGATGCTCCCAATTTGTACAAACTTTTGATTAGTTTTAGCTCCTAATTCAATGGATTGTTTTTGACCTTTATTCCAGCCAAAAACTACCGTACCAATTCCATTTTTTAGGCAATGGTTTATGATTAGTCGTGCTGCTTTGTTAACAGCATCCCGCATCTGTCGATTGCGTTTTTCAGTAATACGAGCTAATCTTTTAGACCAAAAGCCTTGGGGTTTATTTTCTTTGATTGTGGCAATTTGTTTATTGTACCACTGATTTTTTGACTTAAGATATTTCCCATCAATAATAAAACTCTGACCTTGGGTATCTACGCAGGTTAGCCAGTTGTCGTGCGCCGTGGTCAATAGAAATAGCTTTATCCTGGTCTAATTTAACTGACTGAATTTTCATCTCATAGACAAACTCGGTATAAAAGCAACCGTGACGGGGCAAAATTTTAATTTCTTTAATTGAGTCCCAGTCTAAATTACTTGCCATCGGAATATAGAATGCCTCTAATCCAAACCATGCTTTAACTTTGCGTCCTAATGGAACTTTAATCCCTTTATCGGTGAGTTTAAGCCATTTTTTAGGATAAGAAACAGTAAATAAACCCGGTTTTCGATAGTTAGGCGGTTTGGGTTTATTGGCTAATTCACCTTTCCAAAATAGTTTTAGTAATTCTCTGAAGCTGCTAAAAGATTCAACAACACCATTGCATATTTGTTGGGCGCTAGAGGCATACATCCCATTAAAATGTCTGTTCCATTTCATCTGCCCACAAAGCTCGCCTTTTTTGACAAATCGATTTTGTTTAAACCAAACTTGTCGGGCATAATAAACAGAGCAATTAAATACTTTGTTTGCCTCACCGCACAAATATTCTAATACAGCCCGCAGGTCTTTATCTGGATGCAATAAAACCTGTTGGCATCCATAACTTTTTGTTTGTTTCTTAGTTTTTTTGCTCATGTTTCCATTATCATCAAATTGTCGATAAATGTCAACCCATCAACATGAACGATCGACAAAAAATATACCGACACGGCAACCATTCAGTAGGTTTGGCATAAGTCCATTTAGTTTGGATTCCCATGCATGCGTAAGAAAGTATTGGTGGGCCAAGTAAAAATAAGGTTAGCAGCTATCTTGTCAGAAGTGGCAACAGAAAAAGGTTGGTTGATAAAAGGGCTAGAAATAGCTCCAGACCATGTTCATGTGCTGATAGAATATGGGTCAGATGTAGCAATTCACAAAATAGTCAAAGCTTTAAAAGGCAGGTCCAAATCGACTCTTGCGACTAGAGTTTCCTGAGTTATGCAAACTACCTAGCTTATGGACTCACAGCTATTTTTATGACACTACTGGGAAAGTCAGTACCGCTAAGATTTTGGAATACATTAACGACCCTCATCACGGCGGTTAAAACCGCCCGAGTCGTTTTTCCGCCCCGTGTTAAAACAACGGGGCGTGACCTTACTTCCGAACTTTTTTCGTGTTTCTAAGAATTGATTCTTTTAGATAGTAATTGGTCTTCTAAAGCGGCTATTCGGTGGTAGGCTGCCGTCAACTGGGCGGTTAGTCTTTGAATTTGGATATCTGCTGTCAGTTCGCTATTTTCAATGCAGCGATCGCTCTTCGGACGGTAGTTGTCATCTATCAGCACGTCTTTGTGTTCGAGACTGGGATCGATAATGATGTCATTGAAATTCGAGTTTTCTGCCTTCTTTAACTCCAGCAAGAAACTGTCGCGGTCTGTAGTTTCCTTCTCCCCCGTGCAGTTCGATACTTTTCGATCTAGCTGCTCTAGCAGTACATATATGGCATCTATTTTATTACTTAAAATGATTATTTGTTTTTGGAGTGCTTCCATAGAATTTCGATTATTGCCTTTTAACTTCCTTTACTCTTGGATCGTAAAAAATCTCGGGCTTTATTTACCGGTTTTCTAATTTATTTAACTTTTTCTTCATATTTTGTTGAAGAAATTCTTAAATTCATCGGCGGTCTAGAAGGGAGACAAGGGGGACTTTCACCAGACAAGGGCAGACTTGCGGCGGACTTGCGGCGGACTTGCGGCGGACTTGCGGCAGACTTGCGGCGGACTTGCGGCGGACTTGCGGCGGACTTGCGGCGGACTTGCGAGGACAGAAAAACGACAACGAGCTTCTCTCTCCCTTGTCTCCCCCCTCTCCCTTGTCTCCCTTGTCTTCCCCCTCTCCCTTGTCTCCCTTGTCTTCCCCCTCTCCGCAAGTCTGCCCCCCTCTCGGTGGCCCCATCTTCCTATTTGTAGATATTTTAAGAAAAGTAACAATTTAGACAACAAGTCTTGACTAAAAAGCGCTACTCTGATAAAGAGAACATCGCGCCGGGGAGGAAGTCCATCAAGAAAAATGGCAAGTTTAAGCCCCTTGCAGGTTCCACAACAGAGACTAGATCTGGGTGGACCCGTATTGGAGGGGGCAAATATTAATTACTGGAGGTTAAAAATCAATGTTAGCCGAAGAAATAATCCGGGTAAAACCCCGTAAAAAACGCAAATTAGAGCAAGATTTAAACTTAATAATGAAATGGTTTGCGGGATACTTTGATAACCGGGAACAAGTAGCAGAAGAAAAAGCTAAAAACACCGAACCGGAGTTAATTCACGAGCAAATTCACGGCATATTTGCTCCCGTAGAAATTCCCGCTTTTGGTAAAAACGTTCTCTATGTAAAACAATACATGGATGACGATCCGACCGAAATTTATCGCCAGAGAATTTACAGCTTTCACGTCAACGAAAAAGAAGAGGCGATCGAACTGAGAATCTATGCTTTTTTGGACGACGAAGCCTATATCGATGCCCATCTCGAACCTGGCAAATTATCCGAACTAACTCCAGAAACAATGAGTTTTAAGGAAGGTTGCGAGTTCTATTGGCAAAGAAAAGGCAAGCATTTTATCGGTTATATGAAAGAGGGAACTTGTCAGGTTTGCTCTCAAAAAACAGGAAAAACGCTAATTATTACAGACGATTGTTATTTAGATAGAGAACAACTTTGGATTCGCGATCGCGCCTTTGATGAAGATGGAAATTACGTCTTCGGTCATAAAGGAAATATTCATCACAAAATGAAGAAACAATATCAAATTCTTAAAGTTTGAACGGGGAATTAAGAAACTAAAAAAAGAAACCAGGTTTTTTTGAAAAACCTGGTTTCTGGGATACCAATTATCAATAGTCCATTAATTTTTGTTTGGAGGTAAGAAAATGCACCAAGGTTTTAAAGAATTCATCGAAGCAAGTTTGGGAAGTTGGCATTCGGAAAACGGATTAGTCATAACTTCAAGGGCAAACGAATCGGAATTAGAGTACCTTAACAGCCTTCACCCAGATTTAAAAAATCCGATGTACTGCTATAAACTAGAATGGAAATACGCCGATACAAAGAAAGAGGGTAGCGGAACGCTTTTAGCTGTTGATGCGGAAATAGAAGGACGTATTTTTACCAGCGGAATGCAAATTTCTATGCCGAAAAAATTCGAGCAATACACCAAACCTCTAAAAATGGTTTATACGGCATCGAGCGATCGCTGGGAATGGTGGACGGAAGATGGAGTCATCAGAGACTTGTGTTATTTCCTGTCAGAAAATGAAAGGGTAAGAGAATTTTTCTCGGGTAAATGGCATAAAGTTATCCACGAAAAGCGCATGACTGCGGTAGAAGATAATTCCTATTGGGAAGAAGATAGAGTCGCTTAGGGGAAAATAAGGTCAAGGCAGTGGCAGCGATCGCTAATAATATCCTAAGCTGGAAAGCGACCAATTATTCTCAACCTCAAGCAAAGTGAAACGACGCCCATTTCTAACCGCTACCGCTGCCCTAACCCTCAGTAAATTTCTGGGAGGATGCGATCGCCAGGCAGACTTAACAGTAGAACTCCTCAAAAACACCATCCCCTCCCAAGTGGTAGGAAAATTCCGCAACCAAATTTCGGGGCGAGTAGCATTAAATTTTGTTATCCAACCGCAACTGGACGAGTTATTCGCCCAACTCCAAGACTGGCAGCGCAAAGCAGAGTCGCCAGAAGAAAATAAACCTTTAAAAAGTGCCGACTTAGTAACTCTGGGAGATTATTGGTTGGCAAAGGCGATCCAACAAAAACTGCTCCAACCTCTCGATACCGACTCCCTGCCCCACTGGCAACAACTGCCGGCAAAATGGCAAAACCTAGTTAGACGCAACGAAAAAGGGGAACTAGATCCCGAGGGGAAAATTTGGGCGGCGCCTTACCAGTGGGGAACTACTTTAATTGCCTACCGAGTGGATAAGTTTAAATCTTTAGATTTGACTCCTCCTACAGACTGGAAAGATTTGTGGCGAGAAGAATTGCGCGATCGCCTCAGTTTATTAGACCAACCCCGAGAAGTAATAGGTCTAGTCCTCAAAAAACTCGGAAAATCTTACAACACCCTCGAACTCGATACAGTTTCTAACCTCAAACAAGAACTAATCGAACTCAACCGCCAAGTAAAATTCTACAGTACCAATAGCTACCTCCAACCATTAATTACTGGAGACACTTGGTTGGCAGTCGGTTGGTCTAACGACGTACTACCTCTACTCAAAACTAAACCAGAAATTGCCGCCGTAATTCCTCAGTCGGGAACCGCCTTGTGGGCAAATTTGTGGGTAAAACCTGCGGCAACTTCGACTACAGATTTAGCAGATAAATGGATTGATTTTTGCTGGCAAGAGGAAATAGCAGAACAAATGTCTTTAATTACTAAAAATACTTCTGCGATTATCCCCGGGATGAATAGAAGCGAGTTACCAGAAGCGTTGAGAAAAAATGAATTATTGTTACCGGCAGAAGGAGTTATAGAAAATAGCGATTTTCTCCATCCTCTTCCTCCAGAAGTCGTCGAAGAGTATGAAAAATTGTGGCAAGAAATTAGAGTTTCGGT
>CAZSTZ010000340.1:0-5304 GCA_964609515.1 uncultured bacterium
ACTAATGAGGTACATTTTTGATTGAGGTAATGGGTAATGGGTAATGGGTAATGGGTAATGGGTAAATCGAATCTGCAGCCCAAATAAAGAATGGTATTTTTTTCGGGTAAAGAATGGCATTCCTATTACCCATTACCGCGTTCCCTATTACCAAAAAGCGTTTTTTTCTTGTACCTCACCGATACGGGAAATGCTATAATTCTCGTCAATTGCTAATTGTCAATTGTTAATTGTTAATGGTAAAGTCGCAATTAACAATTGACCATTGACAATTGACCATTAACCATTAGCTACTTAAGCGCGATCGCGCTTAAGTGGGAGTGCTAAAAGCTCTGTAAAAATCCAGATGTAGGGTAGAACCCCCGTCCTTCAAACAAGCATTCTATTCTAAAATGCCAGATGTAGTAACAAAACTAAACAAATATGTTAGCGACAGAAACTGCATCCAACAGACTGTCTAACACCCTGACGGCACTCAGCCAAAAGCAAGCTACGGGTAAGTTGCTATTGGAAAACGAGGAGCAGCAATGGCAAATTTACCTATTTAAGGGACATCTGGTCTATGCTACGGGGGGATGGCATCAAACGAGGCGCTGGTATAGAGCGGTTAAGCAAAACTGCCAAAATTTGCGGGTTAACGCTAGCCTGGTTTCTGGGAAAGAACTCTGGGAATATCAAATGCTGCAACAGGCGATCGCTGACGCTCAAATTACTATCGAACAAGCTAAAGGGATCGTAACCAGCAGCGCCTACGAAGTATTTTTTTCTCTGTTGAGTCAACCAACGTTGAAGAGGGAGTGGAGCCCTCAAAAACAACAAACCAGAGAAATTATTTCCGATCTGTTATTGTCCGCAGTAGAAATGCAAAAAGTTTTATCATCTGCTCGCACTCTCTGGGAGGAGTGGAACGCTATGGGATTAGGTTCGGTTTTTCCCGAACAGGCACCAATTTTAAAACCATCAAAAAATTTACAAAAGCGAGTTAGCGATCGGTCTTTACTGGTTCTCAATAAAAAATTTAACGGTCAGAATACTTTGTGGGATCTAGTTTTAAAAAAACAGGATGCTTGGACGGCTTTACCTCAGGTTTTAAGCAGGTTTTTAAAACAGGGTTGGATTGAAATGAAAGGGGTGCCGGATTTGCCGTCGCCTTTCGAACAATTGCGTTTGGTTTACTCGGCTATGAATCGCCCTCAACGGATAATTGCTTGTATCGATTCAAGTCAAGTAGGGGTAAGTTATTTGGAGAAGATTTTAGCACCTGCGGGCTATGGAGTGGTAAAAATTTTAGACCCTTTTGAGGGTATTTCAATTTTGGCTAAGTCGAAACCGGATTTGATATTTCTGGATTTGGCTATCCCGGATGTCAATGGCTTTTCTTTGTGCCGTTTTTTGCGGGAAACTCCTAGATTTAAAGCAGTTCCGATCGCGATTTTAAGCAAGCAGGATGACTGGATAACTCGCGTCAGAGCTAAGTTTGCTGGGGCTTCTGATTTTGCGAGGAAGCCGGCTAGTTCTAAACAGATTTTGGCTTTGGTGGATAAGTATTTAAAGGGTTCTCAAAACTCGAATTAAGGGACTTGTGCAAAAATAAACTACCAATAAGAGTGTAGGTAGGGCGCGCGCGAACCTCCACCCAACGTCGGTATTTTATTAAATTGCAAGTCCCTAACAACCTTTTTTCTAGTTTTTAGTTTTTTATAAGTAGAAAAAGCCAGGGCGGGATTAAAAGGCACTGGCTGATAAATTATTTCGCAATATTGGGGATAATTCCTAACTCAAAAACCTTAAGAATTATCCCTGCTAAAACGCGACAACAAATCCTCGCGAGAAATGCTGGATAGTTGCATGAGTATCTGAGTTAATTCCTCATAAGGCAACAGCAACATAGGCTCGATAATAGTCGATAATTCCTCATCTACCGAACCAAAGCGAGCTCGGAAAAAGTTTTCTATCATCATCTGGCGTTCCATCCGTTGACCTTGTTGTACTCCCTCTTCTCGTCCCTCATCTTTTCCTGACTCTTTAGCCTCTTGTAACTGTTTAGTTAAAAGTGGTGATAATCGCATAATTAACTCCCGGTCTTCTTCTTGTAATTGTTCTTGAGTGTCTGTTAATTTTGTCTGCAAATTTGATAACAATAACAAAGCATTAGAACGAAACGGATCTGTTTCTGGTAATGCCTCGATTTCATCAATTGCTCGTTGCTGAACTCGGCCCCTTCCCAACAGTCGCAACCAGAGCGTCTCTTGGTTTTTTGGTAACTTGTGAATTACCACTAAAGCCGTCCTGAAAAACTTCGGGCAAAAGTAAATGCCCGGCAACCAGTTTTCTAAATCTAGTTTAGCACCAAAACCTTCTAATATGGTTTTCGATGCCGTGGGCGTTATTATCCACAGGCGCGGATAGTCGTCTTCCCGGGGGCGATCGCGCAGCGTTGCGGATGCAGTATCGCCTTTCCGGTTGCCCTGACGCTGAAAATCCGTCCGCAGTTCCAGTAATTTCAAGATGCAAGTACAGATTTCGTTGGCAGTGGCGGCGTTTCTAAATGGTTCAAATAAAGCCGGCTTGGTTGCCATTTTTCCTAATAATCCGATTTCTTCTGGGTTGATTTCTCCTTCTAAGGCCGGCGCAAACCACACATCTACTTGTCGGGTTTCTCCTCGAACTTCTAGGGGCGCTTTTACTTCTCCTAATGGCGATAGTAATTCCTCTAAAAAGTCTTTGGCAAATTCATCGTAGGCAAAACGGGTCATTGTCCTTTTTTCTGGTTTTCTCTACACTTTTTATCTTAACATAATTTGGGGTTTAATTGTTAGGAAATAAATTCAAAAGGAAGATTAATAAAAATTGATGCAAGAGCGATCGCTCCTCAAGTTAAACCGCCAATTTAATGCTATAATATCCAACTTGTAGTTAATCCTAAAAAACGATGACAGAACCAACACAACCGACAACCAGAACGGAAACCGACAGCATGGGAGAACTCCAAGTGAGGAGCGATCGCTACTGGGGAGCCCAAACGGAGCGATCGCTCTATTATTTCTCTATCGGTAGCGACTGCATCCCCCCAGAAGTAATCAAAGCATTCGCCATCCTCAAAAAAGCTGCCGCCCTCACCAATAACGAATTGGGCAAACTCCCAGAAGACAAAACTAAATTAATCGCCAAAGCTGCGGAAGACATTCTCGCGGGCAAACTCGACGATAATTTCCCCTTGCGCGTGTGGATGACCGGCAGCGGCACTCAATGTAATATGAACGTTAACGAGGTCATCGCCAACCGGGGAATTGAAATTGCCGGCGGCGTTATGGGGAGCAAAAATCCCATCCACCCCAACGACCACGTTAATATGTCGCAATCTTCTAACGATACTTTCCCCACCGCCATGCATATCGCTTCGGCAGTGGCAATTAAGGATCGCTTAATTCCCAAAGTGACTAAAATGCGCAATGCCCTCCAAGCAAAAACAGAAGAATTTGCCGAATACGTCAAAATCGGACGGACTCACCTCCAAGATGCGGTGCCTCTGACTTTGGGGCAGGAGTTCTCCGGTTACGTCGCCCAACTGGATGCGGATCTCAAACGGCTCCAAAATGTCCTGCCGGATCTCTACGAATTGGCTCTCGGGGGTACTGCGGTGGGTACCGGTTTGAACGCGCCCAAGGGTTTCGCCGAGCTGGCGGCTGGGAAAATTGCGGAACTTACCGGCTTGCCCTTTGTGTCTGCCCCCAATAAGTTCGCCGCCCTCGCCGCCCACGATGCGGTGGTGATGGCAAGCGGGGCCCTGAAGACTTTGGCTTGTTCCCTGATGAAGATTGCTAACGATATTCGCTGGTTGGGCAGCGGGCCCCGATGCGGTCTCGGGGAGTTGATTTTGCCGGCTAACGAACCGGGTTCGTCGATTATGCCGGGAAAGGTGAACCCCACTCAATGCGAGGCCATGACGATGGTGGCGGCGCAGGTTATCGGTTACGATACTGCCATTGGCGTTGCGGGTTCCCAGGGCAGTTTCGAGTTGAACACTTTTAAGCCGATGATGGTGTTTAATTTGATTCAGTCTATTAATATTATGGCGGATTCTTGTAATAATTTTACGGATTTTCTCTTGGTGGGGCTAGAGGTAAATAAGAAGCAAATTGATGGTTATTTGGAAAAATCGTTGATGCTAGTTACTGCCTTGAGTCCGAAGATTGGTTACGATAAGGCGGCGAAGGTTGCCCATCACGCTCACGAGAAGGATTTGACTTTGAAGGAGGCGTGTTTGGAGTTGGGTTATGTTTCCGCTGAGGAGTTCGATACTATTATCGAACCCTATTCAATGGCGCATCCAGAGTAGGAATAGGGGGACAAGGGGGACAAGGGAGACAAGGGGGACAAGGGGGACAAGGGAGACAAGGGGGACAAATGGATTTTTAAGCTCTTCCCACACTCCCCACAGTCCCTATTCCCTATTCCCTACTAGCGTGTCTAGCCTAAAATGATGGGTAATTTGTCAATTGTTAGTTAAAAGCGCTAGTAGCGCATCTGGTGTTAAAAAGTGAATATTTTTTCATTAGAGCAACTAACCACTAACCACTAACAACTGACAAAAGCGTTAATATTTTTACCCACATTTTTAACCTTGACGCTCTACTACTTCTGCAAGAAGTCTAATTTTCTGTGTTTATGCTAATTGAAGAGTTTGTTCTATATTTATAGGGGTTGGAAGGCTTTTACCTTCTTGCTGATATTCTTCAACTAACAACTCTAATACCTCGCGAGCATTTTCTAATGCTTCTTCATAAGAATCTCCGTGGGTATGAAATTTTTGAGAGCGAAATTCTGGCAGGTGAACCAGATAACAGTTATCTTCATCCGACCAGAAAATAACGACGGTATAAGGTAGTTTCATTCTTCTGACTCCTGTTCTTCAATGGTTTTTAATATTTCTAATTTGCGATTAACTTCTTTTTCGATGTAAACTTTAGCGTCATCTCCATCCCGACCGGCGATAGTAATAGGTTCGTTTGGGACCTTTTTGATTAAAGCATAAAAGTTCAAGGTTGTCAAAAGTTCGTAGTAACGACGTAGAACGGGCATCTTGCCTGTTGTCAGCATCCCAGAAACCCGGTTGGCAAAAAACCGGGTTTCGAGGGAAGAAAAGAAACCCGGTTGGCAAAAAACCGGGTTTCGAGGGAGGAAAAGAAACCCGGTTGGCAAAAAACCGGGTTTCTGGGTTGGCAAAAAACCGGGTTTCGAGGAAAAGAAACCCGGTTGGCAAAAAACCGGGTTTCTGGGTTGGCAAAAAACCGGGTTTCGAGG
>CAZSTZ010000341.1:0-5289 GCA_964609515.1 uncultured bacterium
TTACCCATTACCCAAAACCCTCCAACACAGACAATGTTTGTTTTTTTCACTACTAAGCTGTTCGGCATTTAAAAGACTCAAAGAAAATTTATGATGAGCGGGAACTCTTAACAGGGAACGCTTAACTGGGAAGAAAGTAACTGCATTTTAAACCTGTCTGAGCTTATCTGGAGCAAAAAGGCACTTATGAATGGATTGTGCATTTTAAATGCGTCTTAGCTTACCCTAATTATTAATTGCCTTCCATCTTCGCAATCTCAAACCGCGTCTTCACCACAGAATCGGGATTCAAACTAATCGAATCAATACCCATCTCTACCAAAAACCGCGCAAACTCGGGATAATCGCTCGGCCCCTGACCGCAAATACCAATCTTGCGACCGTTCCGTTTGGCAGCAGCGATCGCTATCTGCACCATCCGCTTCACTGCTTGATGGCGTTCGTCGAAAATATGCGCCACCAAACCGGAATCCCGATCCAAACCCAACGTTAACTGGGTCAAATCGTTAGAACCGATAGAAAATCCATCGAAAACCTCGCTAAACTCATCCGCCATAATCACGTTACTCGGCAACTCGCACATCACATAAACCTGCAACCCATTCTTACCCCGCTTCAAACCATACTTGCCCATCTGGGCCAACACCTTGCGACCCTCTTCGGGAGTCCGACAGAACGGAATCATCGGAATTACGTTCCCCAAACCCATCTCGTCGCGGACCATCTTCAATGCCTGGCACTCCAAACCAAAAGCTTGCCGATACTTCGGATCGTAATAGCGAGCTGCCCCCCGCCAACCCAGCATCGGATTTTCCTCCTCGGGCTCGAACTGACTCCCACCCAACAGGTTCGCATATTCGTTGCTCTTAAAATCGCTGGTGCGAACGATAACCGGTTTGGGATAAAAAGCAGCAGCGATGGTGGCGATACCATAAGCTAACTTCTCGATGAAAAAGTCCGGTTTGTAACGATACCCCGCCGTCATTTCCGCGATTTTCTCCTTCACCGCCCCGCAACGCAACTCGTCAAAACGTATCAACGCCATCGGGTGTACTTTAATTTGGTTGGCAATAATAAACTCCAACCGCGCCAAACCAACGCCATCGCAAGGAATCTCGGAAGCGTGAAAAGCAAGTTCGGGGTTGCCGACGTTCATCAAAATCTTAGTGCGCGTCTCTGGCAAGTCTCCCAATACCGTCTCTTCCACCTCGAAGGGCAGCACCCCTTCATAAACTTTGCCCTCTTCTCCTTCGCCGCAACAAACCGTCACTTCTTGTCCGGTCGCTAAAACTTCGGTAGCATCGCCGCAACCGACGATCGCCGGAATGCCCATCTCCCTCGCGATAATTGCCGCGTGGCAAGTTCGCCCGCCGCGATCGGTAACGATCGCCCTCGCTTTTTTCATTATCGGTTCCCAGTCCGGATCCGTTTTATTGGTGACTAAAACTTCTCCTTCTTCAAATTCGTCAATATTATTTATATCAAACATCACTCGGACTTTGCCCGTGGCGATCGCTTCTCCCACCGCCCGACCGATAGTTAAAGTTTTGCCAGTTTGTTGCAGTTTGTAAGTTTCCAACACGCTGCCGGACTTGCGAGATTGCACCGTTTCCGGTCGCGCTTGCACCACGAACAGTTCCCCAGTTACGCCGTCTTTGGCCCATTCTATATCCATCGGCGTGTAACTGCCGTTTTTGTGGGAGTAGTAGTCTTCGAGAACTACCGCCCACTGCGCCAGTTGGAGAATTTCGTCGTCGTTAATGGCGAATTCTTTTCGTTGCGCTGGAGGCACTTCAATATTTTTCGTCGGGTGGTAGCTGCTGCGATCGTACACCATTTGCAGAGCTTTGCTGCCCAAACGTTTGTTAATAATGGGCCGAAATCCTTCTCGTAAAGTCGGTTTGAAGACGAGATATTCGTCCGGGTTGACCGCCCCTTGGACGACGTTTTCTCCCAAACCGTAGGCAGCAGTTACCAAAACGGCGTTTTTAAAGCCGGTTTCGGTGTCGATGGAGAACATGACTCCCGAGGTTGCCAGATCCGAACGTACCATTTTTTGGATGCCCACCGCCAAGGCGACATCGAAATGGTCGAAACCGTGGAGGGTGCGATAGGAGATGGCGCGGTCTGTGAATACGGAAGCGATGCACTTTTGGGTTGCTTCCAAGACGGCGTTGATGCCTCGGATGTTGAGGTAGGTTTCCTGTTGGCCGGCGAAACTGGCATCGGGTAGGTCTTCGGCGGTGGCGCTGGAACGAACGGCGACGTCTGTTTCTTTGCCGTAGCGATCGCACAGTTCTGCGTAAGCTTGGGCGATGGCTTCCTCCAGTTCCCGGGGGAATTGAGCGTTGAGGATTAGCGATCGCGCCTGTTGTCCCCGCTGCCGCAGGTTGTTGACGTTTTCTATATCCAGGTCGGCAAATAGCTGTCGCAGTTTTGCTTCTAAACCTGCGGACTTGAGGAAGTAACGATAGGCGTAGGCCGTTATCGCGAAACCGTTGGGGACGTTGATGCCTTTGGGGGTTAGTTGTTTGATGGTTTCCCCTAAAGAGGCGTTTTTTCCTCCTACTAAAGAGAGGTCGTCTATGCCGACTTCATCGAACCATAAAACTAATGCTTGTTGTTTGGTGGAACGGGTTTTTTTAACGGTTATTGTTTTTAACATTGGTTTTTTTATTCTCCCACTGTCGTTCGCCTTCTAGCAAGAGTAAAAGGCAGTTTTTATCTGTTGTTGTTAAAGCAGTTTTTCTCAAGGTAAGTTACTCTTGCCATTTACCTTAAGTTGGTTTTAATTTTTTTATGGTTGTTTTTTATTCGAGGTTATTTCCGAGAGACTTTCTCCATAACCTCTATTTACATCCTAATTATTTTGAAGGATAATGACAAGGGGATCCAGGAAAAGCCCATAGTTACCAAAGTACAAAAATAGCTATTTTACTGCTTTATGAGTTATTATTAAGATTAATTAAGTGTTGAAGGAGGGCAGGATTATGGTGGAAAATACGGAGAAGGCCCAGCCCTTGGGACCGGCAGAAATCCCCTGTTGGGACGTTAGAAATCCCATTGAGTTTATTTGGGGATTAGTGGGCCAAAAATGGGCCGTTTTAATTTTGCGGGAGTTGCTTGACGGAGCCCGACGTCCTTGCGAGTTATTGGAGGAGTTGCCGGGAATTAGCAGCAAGACTTTGATGGTGAGGTTGAAGGAGTTGGAAAGGTATGGTTTATTGGAGCGTCAGGTTTATGCTGAGGTGCCGCCTCGGGTGGAATATGCCCTCACTCGAAAGGGACAGGAGTTGAAACCGGTGTTGCTGGCGCTGAAACAGGTGGGAGAGCGATGGTTGCAGGAAGGTGGCTGTACTTTGGGGTCGAAGGGGCGATCGCAAGCAGGATAGTTAATAATTAACAATTAGAATTAAGAAACCCGGTTTTTTAGAAAAACCGGGTTTCTAGAGCTAGACAATACCTTCGCCATTTTTTCGTAGGTCGGGCTCCCGTAACCTCCACCCAACATCTTCGTTGGTTTTAAGGCTTTTTGTATTTCTTAATCATCATCATCATCTTCGACAACCTCGGTAGTTTTATCCAAAGGAACCTTAAGGAAATTTGCAAGCTCTTTTGCCAGCCTTTCTTGGCTAGATAAACCATTGTCTTTACTTGAAGTTAAATTCATATTAAATCTGTAACTTACTAGAGTGACGTTATAAGTTTTTTTGCCAGTCTTTTCTATTCGCTCTGTTACCTTGATTTTTTCAATGATACTTAGGCTATATTTTTTAACCTTTTTCCAGGGTAACAAAGATTGCTTTTCATAAATGAAGCTTTCCCGGTCTTTATCAAAAGTTAATATTTCTGCATAAATCGAAGACATAAAACCTAAAATCATAATAATTAAAACCACACTAAAAATAGTGTAAAAAATGAGGTGGTTAACCCAATTACCAGCGAATAAAAAAATTATAAATCCCGCGCAAAAAAAGGTACCAAAACCGACGGAATTATGGCTCTCTGTCTTCAAGACGATTTTGTAGGGAGTTCTGGAAATCATTAGCATATTTATTCTCGCTCTTTGATTATTCAGTAGTTAACAATTAGTTCGCGACTCGGCTTCTTCCATAGAAATCTTGGCGCGTACTCTATTACTTACTCAGGGGTTAAAGAAAGTTTTATGAAAATTTTCTTGAGAAATTGTAATTTAAAATTGAATTAAGAAACCCGGTTTTTTAGAAAAACTGAAGAAACCCGGTTTTTTAGAAAAAACCGGGTTTATTGAGCCCGTAAAATTTCCTTATTAATCGATTATCCAATAACCCTGCTTTCGCCAATACTGTTCCAACAAAGCTTGCTTTAAATCCTGCGGTCTAATTAACCCAAAAGATAGCAGCACTTCTCCGAGTTTTGTGCTTTCGGCAGACTGAATATCGAGAGCTTCGTCGAGTTGGACGGAGGAAATCAGTCCTTGGCGAATCAAGATTTGACCTAGTTTCATCATGGTAACTGTCCTTTTTTTTAATAATTCCTATCTATTAATTAATCGGGGGTTTTTCGAGAGTTTATGAAAAATGGCAATGGAGAAAGGCTAGTGGGCCGACCTAGTTGCCATCCTTTAATTTCTTGCTAGCCAGAACTCCAGTCAAGTCGCTCAACTTTTGTGCCATTTTTTCTACTTCTGGCAATACTTGTTCGTGACAATCCATCAGCAGATAATTTGTAGAAGCTGAAGGTAAAAGCAAACTTAATTTGTAATGTTTATCGTCGTCGCTATCCACAGATTCTTCGACCTCAATTTTCGCAATATTTCCGAACTCGTGGGAGCGGCTTTTAACTCCTAACAACTTTCTTTGCCTGTAGGTTAAAGTTTGGGAATTTTTATCAAAAATAAAGGTTTGAATTTTAAATACAAAATTCAAAATAAAAATGGGAATCGCCATGAAAGACAAGGGAAATAATACCGACAAATTAGATAACCGCCACCGTCGGTCTTGCCGGACTAATAGGAATGGTTCGTTAGAGTTAATAAATAAATTTATTTTTGTGGCGATCGCGTTCGTTTCCCTCCCATCGCCTCCAAACACCCTAACTTCTCGACCTTTAGCGATAACCGACACCCAATATTCCTGCTGGCGATCGCCATCGCTATCCGTGTAAGTTTTTGAATTATATTTAGCGCTTGTGACATTTTTTAAATCGGAAGCAGGCTGCTGCATCAAGCCTAAAAACCTAGATTCGCTCTTGAAACAGTTAATTAAAGTTGGTTGTACCCGCTGGCAGGAAAGAGTAGTAACCCCCATA
>CAZSTZ010000342.1:0-1490 GCA_964609515.1 uncultured bacterium
GTGGGAAATAGGAAACTTTTTTTTAACCCACTTTTAGTGACTAAAAAGAAGATTCTGTGGGAAAAATGCAAAATTGTATGATATTTTTAAAAAAACCCTTGGCCCAACTCTGGCCCACCTTGACCTATGGACCTCGAAGAAGCCTTAAAATGGACCGAAAATCTCGTATTGGCCAAAACTGGACAAAATCTTTACTCCCTCCAAAGGGCCATCCTTGAAGGAACCTGGCAGGGCCAAAGATACCCGCATATTGCTAAAACGTCCAACCGAGACTACAACCACGTCAGAAAGGTTGCTCGGGAATTATGGCAATTAATGTCGGAGGAATTGGGAGAAAAAATTAGGCAATCTAACTTTCGGGCTGCAATGGAACGACACCAATTTTCTAACTTTTCAAGTTTAGTTAATTTCGGATACAGTAGCTTTGTGTCAGAGGGTAACATCAATTTCTGTACCGATCGCTGCCCCCACCCCAAAACAACAACAAACCAAACCACCACCAACGAACCGCAAAAACGCCACGACCTCACCGAAGCTCCCGAAAGCGAAACCCTCCACAACCGCACCCCAGAACTAATAACCCTCAAACAGTGGATACTCCAAGACAACATCCGCATCGTTACTATCTTCGGTTTACCCGGCAGCGGCAAAACCGCCCTCGCCCGAGAACTTGTAGAACAAATTAAAGATAACTTCGACTACATCCTTTGGCGCAACTGTAGCGATACCCTCGCCCCCAAAACTCTACAAACAAACTTAATTCAGTTTTTCTCCCAAGATAGAGACACCAGAGAAACAGAACTCCCCTCCCTAACAGACTATCTCCGTTCCCATCCCGCCCTCATTATCCTCGACGACTGCCAAGAACTCTTTACCAGTGGAGAACTTGCCGGCACTTACCCCCCACAAAATCAAAGTTACCCCAAACTCTGGCAGCAAATAGCCCGATGTTGCGTCCGCAAGGCTTCGCCAACGCCTCACAACAGTTGCTTCCTCCTCCTCAGTTGGGAACAACCTGCAGAAATTGCCAACCTCGAAGAAGAAAATCGCCCCAGTCGCAGCCTCCAACTCGGCGGTATCGGAGACTCCGCCGCCGACATCCTCGCCAACAAAGGTTTAACCGACGAAGATAAATGGCCCCAACTCGTCCGACTGTGCAGCGGCAACCCCTCCTGGTTAAACATCGTCGCTTCCACCATCCGAAATTTATTTAACGGCAGCGTCGATCGCTACTTATCCTATCCCACCCTCTTTCTGGGAGACTTGGAACCCAGACTGCAAGTATATTATCAAAGGTTATCCCCACCAGAGAAAACCGTCATCCAGTGGTTGGGAAACCAAAACGCCGCCGCCGATGTCTCCTCCAAACCCGCCGAGTTGGCACTATCGGACATCGATTTTTTAAAAGCGATCCACTCTTTAAAAAAACGCAGTTTTATCGAACAAGTCGCCGACGAGAGATTGCCCCTTTTTGCGGTGCAGCCTTTAAT
>CAZSTZ010000342.1:1590-5277 GCA_964609515.1 uncultured bacterium
ACCCAACACAGCCATTTTCCCGTAGGTTGGGTGGAACTCAACTTTCTATGTCGGGTTCCACTGCGTTCCACCCGACCTACAAAACAAGTAACTTTTATGATAGTATTGAAAAGTAGGTTGTGCGGACCGGAGTGGAACTCAACTTTCGATGTCGGGTTCCACTGCGCTCCACCCGACCTACAAAACTTTCTCGCCCGCCAGAAACCGGGTTTTTTTGAAAAACCCGGTTTCTCAAATCTCAATGAACTATTAATTGTTAATTGCCATGAACCAACGCCTATCAGAATACTTCAGTCTCAACCGTCGCTACTGCCGATCGCTCAATTTAGAAAGAGACTTAGATAAAATAGAAGCACTCACCGGTTATATTTTAACAGCCCGATCGCTCGATGCCCTCAATAGAATATTAAACGGTTTCGCCCAAGGAACATCTAACCGCGCTTGGACTTTAACCAGCGTTTACGGTACCGGTAAATCTGCCTTCGCTCAATTTCTCTGCTGTCTCTGCGCCCCCACCAGTCATCCCCCGCGACAACATAGTTTAAAAATAGTCGAGACTGCTTTGGGCAAGGGCAGTTCCGAATATTATCTCTTACAACAACATATACCCCAAACCGGTTGGTTTCGCGCCGTCGTCACCGCTAAAAGAGAACCCATCGCTAATACTATCGTTCGCGCTTTGGCCAGGGGGGCCGATGTTTTCTGGGGGGAGGAAAAACCGGCGATCGCTCTCGGTTTGGCAAAGTTAGAAAGGGAAATTGCGGAGGGAAAAATTCTCAAAACTACCGAAATTCCTTATTTAGTTCGCCTCGTTTCTCGTACTGCCCAAACCGGTATTTTTCTGGTTATTGACGAATTAGGAAAAAACCTCGAATTTGCCGCTTACAACCAAGGGGCAGAAGATTTATATTTATTGCAAGAATTGGCAGAACTGCCAGTGGAGCATAACGCTCCTTTTTATGTAGTTGGTATTTTGCATCAATCATTCGCCGAATACGGTCAAAGATTGGCCGCAGTTCAACGGAACGAATGGGCAAAAATTCAAGGTAGATTTGAAGATATTCCTTTTATTGATTCTACAGGAGAAATGATGAAATTAATCGCAGAAGTAATCGATAAATCTCGGGCTAAAAAATTAGAAGCTGAAATTAAACTTCAAGCTGGTTTGTGGTGGGAAACTTTGACTAATTTAGTTACTAGCGAAGAGTTGACCGCCGAGGCGATCGCCGGCGTTTATCCCTTACATCCCATCGCCGCTTTGGTGTTGCCAACTTTGTCTATTCGTTACGGTCAAGATAGGCGTTCTCTATTTAACTTTTTAACCAGTTCCGAACCTTTTTCTTTTAAAAACTTTTTAGAAGAAACTACGGTTAACAATTCCCCAGTTACATTAAAATTAGATAGGATTTACGACTATTTTATGGAAGCAAGCGCCCTCGGTTTTGGCAGGAGCGATCGCCTCCAAAGATGGTTAGAAATTCAGACTTTAATCGACGATGCTAAAAACCTCGATATCGACAGCATTAAAGTCTTAAAAACTATCGGCATTTTAAACCTAGTCGCTACCACCGGAGAACTGAGGGCAACCCGGGAATTAGTCAAACTGGCAATGTGCGATTTGCCTTCCCAAACAGAAGAGTTAAAAGGTTGGGAAAAAGTAATTAACAAACTCTTAAAACGTCGAATTATTACTCATTTTAAAGTTTTAGACGAGTTGCGAATTTGGGAGGGTTCGGAATTTAATGTCGATGCCGAAGTTGCCCAGCGCATCGAGGCAGAAAGGGAACCAATTACTAATTTATTAGCGGCAATGTACCCTTTAAAACCGTTAGTAGTTCAGCGCCACAGCTATCAAACGGGGACGCTTCGATATTTTGAGCGCCGATATTTAGACAGTTCCAGCAGCTTAACTAATTTGGGTTGTGAAAGTAGCGATGCGGATGGTTTAATTTGTTATTGGTTGGAGGAAAAAGCGCCGCGAAAAGTTCCAGACAAAACGGCAGATTTAAAACCTTTAGTTTTGTTGGTGGGAACTAAATTAGATGTGTTGAGAATGAGAGTATTAGAATTTGTGGCGTTACAGCAAATTCAAACTAGCGCTCCCCAATTACAAACCGATGGGGTGGCGCGGAAAGAAGTAGCTTATCGGTTGAATTTAGCTCGTCGTTTGTTGGACGAAAGTTTGCATCAATGTTTTGCTGTTTCCGACCCAGATAATGTTTGTTTTATTGGGGGGAAAAAGGAGAATATCGAGCGGGTAAAAGAGTTTAACGAGAGGTTGTCGGCATTGTGCGATCGCATCTACGATAAAGGTTTAATTATCTGGAACGAATTAATCAACCGTCGGATTTTAACTAACCAAGGAAGTAAGGCAAGAAAGGAATTAATAGAAGCGATGTTAGAAGGGGCGGATAAAGATAAATTGGGATTGCAGGGATACGGGCCGGCAACCAGTATCTATTATTCGGTTTTAAAGGTGACGGAAATTCATCGAAAAGTTGAGGGCAAATGGCAATTTATGCCGCCGCCAATTAATAGTGGAGTGCGGAAAGTTTGGGAGGCGATGGATGATTTTTGTTTGGAGGCGACTGCGGAATTAAAATCTTTTGACTCCCTTTATTTGCAGTTGCAATTACCGCCTTATGGGGTGAAAGGGGGAGTAATTCCGGTGTTATTGGCGGCGGTTTTATTGTATCGTCGCGAGGAGGTGGGAGTTTATAAAGATGGCAGTTTTATTCCCGTTTTGGGACCGGAACATTTCGAGTTGTTGGTGAAAGATCCGGGGCGGTTTGCGGTTAAACATTTTGAGGTTTTGGGGATGCGATCGCAGGTTTTTACGGAGTTGGATGCAATTTTAGGCAAGCGCCAGAAAGACTCGGAAGGGAAGGTGAGAAATATGACTTTATTAACGACGGTAAAACCGTTATTTAAGTTGGTGAAAAAACTGCCGGTTTATACGAAGAAAACCAAAAGTTTGAGCCCGGAAGCGGTGGCGGTGTTGCGGGTGTTGCAAAAGGCCCGGGAACCCGACGAGTTATTATTTGCCAGTTTGCCGGAGGCGTGCGGGTTTGGGGCCATAGGGGGGAGTCAGGAGGCGGACGACGGGAGTACGGCCTTGATGTATAAGGAAAAGTTGGTGCGATCGCTCCACGAAATCCAGACGGCCTACGATCGCCTCTTGAACCGCTGTCAGGAATTGTTAGTAGCGGCCTTCGGCGTTAGCGACAGCGAGGCGAAGTTGCGGCAAGATTTACAGTTGCGGGGGAGGAAGTTAGAGTGCGTGGAACCGACGTTAAAGCGTTTTTTATTGGCGGCGGTGG
The DNA here is from genome assembly GCA_964609515.1 of uncultured bacterium. GTDB lineage: Bacteria > Cyanobacteriota > Cyanobacteriia > Cyanobacteriales > Microcoleaceae > CALKCV01. Next base: position 4,911 of record CAZSTZ010000342.1, read on the forward strand.
AGGAGACGAAAACGGATAAAGAGTGGTTGGAAGCGCTGGTGATGGTAGTTGCCGACAAACCGCCGAAGTCTTGGAGTGACGAGGATGCGACGGGTTTCGAGGTGAAGTTGGGGGATCTGGCGCGCAGGTTCGAGAATTTGGAGGCGTTGCAAGGGGAGGTTGCCGCCACCGAGGGCGCGGGCGTGGCGGCGCGGCGAATTACGGTTGCGCGGCCCGACGGCAGGGAGACGCATCAGATGGTGTGGACGGACGCGAAGTTGGAGTCTGAGGTTGAGGAGTTGGTGGCGGAGATTTTGAATAAACCGGGGGTTAGGGATAACGCGAGGTTGCAGCGGGCGTTGGTGGCGCGGTTGACGGAGGAGGTGTT
>CAZSTZ010000343.1:0-1858 GCA_964609515.1 uncultured bacterium
GAGGCAAGAGGCAAGAGGCAAGAGGCAAGAGGCAAGAGGCAAGAGGCAAGAGGCACTCTTCTTTTTCTTCCTTCTGGGGAAAAGGCAAAAAGGGAAAAGGGATGCATTAGATAAAAAACCGAATATTCGATATTTTTACAAATATGGGATGCTCCCCTGGTAAAATCTTAGTAGCAGTAACTTAATTGTTAATTGTTAATTGTTAATTGGAAAATGGATATTACAAAAGGAGAAAGCCAAACAATACCAAGTTCCACCGATGCAGAAGTGGCGATCGCTGCGGAGAACGTGCAGAAGTGGTATAGCAATAACTTCCACGTTCTCCGAGGTGTGAGTCTCACGGTAACGCGGGGAGAAGTAGTAGTGATAATGGGGCCTAGCGGTTCCGGTAAATCTACTTTTATTAGAACTTTCAACGCTTTGGAAGAGTTCCAGCAAGGCAGTATCGTCATTGACGGCATCAGTCTTTCTCACGACTTAAAAAATATCGAAGCCATCAGGCGGGAAGTGGGAATGGTGTTCCAACAATTTAACTTGTTCCCCCATTTAAGCGTACTGCAAAACGTCACCCTCGCGCCCATCTGGGTCCGTCGGTGGCCGAAAGCGAAGGCACAAGAAGTGGCGATGCAATTATTGGAGAGGGTGGGAATACTGGAACAGGGGAAGAAATTCCCGGGGCAACTGTCTGGGGGGCAACAACAGCGGGTCGCGATCGCCCGGGCGTTGGCGATGCAGCCGAAAATCATGCTTTTCGACGAACCGACCTCGGCCTTAGATCCAGAAATGGTGAGAGAAGTATTAGACGTGATGCGAGGTTTGGCCGGTTCGGGCATGACGATGGTAGTGGTGACTCACGAAGTAGGATTTGCCCGGGAGGTAGCAGATAGGATCGTCTTGATGGCCGACGGACTGTTAGTAGAGGAAAACACCCCCGAGGAATTTTTCAACAATCCCCAAGAAGAACGGAGCAAACAATTTTTATCCCAGATTTTATAATCGCACCCGTAGAACAGGCATCCTGCCTGTTCGGTGGCTAACAGCTCATGTTGCCTGTTCTACGGTTTTGCTCCCTATTTTCTATTCAACAGATTAAACTTATGAAGAATGGCGGCATTTTCGGGGGTTAATAAAGTTTGGAGTTCGGTAACTTCTTTGAGCAATTGCATTTCCCGATCGCATTCTTGTTGCAATATTTTGAGGTAGCGATCGCGCTGTTGTTCGCTAGTAGCATTTTTTAACATCTGAATCGCTAAATTAATGTTAGATACGGGGTCGGAAATATTGGCAATTAACTTATTTAACAACTCCTCTTTAAGATTTGCCAGTTGTTTGCTGCCTTCTATTTTGAGGAGAGCTTGTTGTATTTGTTTGCTCAATTCTTCGCCTTTTTCCCGTTCTAATTTTAGCCTTGCGAGGTGGGCGGCCTCTCTTTGAAAGCGACTTTCAACTGCTTTGATAACCTCATCTGCGGTGAAAGGTTTAGTAAGATAATCGTCGGCGCCTAACTCCATGCCTTGACGGAGATCCGTGCGTTCCACTTTAGCAGTTAAAAAGATAAAAGGAATAGTAGCAGTAGCATTATTTTCTCGCAAGGCGGCCACCACTTCATAACCGTCCATTTCTGGCATCATTACGTCGCAAATAATCAAATCTGGGAGAGCAGTTTTGGCTAATTGCAATCCTATTCGACCGTTTTCTGCGGCTAATACTCGATAATCTGAAAGTTCGAGAATTTGTTGGATGTTATCGCGAACGTGCCTTTCGTCTTCGATGACTAAAATTGTTTTTGTTTGATTTTCCATCGGTTTAATTAACAAAAGAAAAGTAGGTTGGGTGGAGCGAAGCGCAACCCAACATC
>CAZSTZ010000343.1:1958-5103 GCA_964609515.1 uncultured bacterium
CACCCAACCTACAACTTCAATGACTAAAATTGTTTTTGTTTGATTTTTCATTAGCTTATATTAATTGACAATTAGCAATTAACAAAAGGAATAATAACAGTAAAAGTGGTACCTTTACCAACTTCGCTTTCTACTGTAACATCTCCACCGTGCAATTGAGCGCATTTTTTAACAATAGATAATCCCAAACCGGTTCCCTGAATTGTGCCTACATTTTTGGCGCGGTGGAAAGACTCGAACAGTCGCTTTTGGTCTTCTGGGGGAATGCCGATGCCGCTGTCTTTTACTTTGAAGACAGCCTCGTCCTCGGCCAAGGCCAGGGTAAAATTAACTTCGCCGCCGTCGGGGGAATATTTAATCGCATTAGAAAGTAAATTAGTTAAAACTTGCCGCAACAATTTCTCATCGACAGTTGCCACGGTATTATCGGCGGTGGAATTATAGGTAAAAACGAGGTTATGGTCGGAAGCACCGAGCTGCATTTCATTAACTAAATTTTCGCAGAAGCTAACTAAATCGATAAGGGTAGGTTTAAATTGCAGCTTGCCAGCTTCTGCTTGGTTGAGGAGGAGAATTTCATCTAACAGTTTAGTGGTGTGTCCGACGTAGGTTTCGATTCTGTTTAAATGCACTAATTTTTGTTCGTCGGATAGCTTTTTAGCAAAGGTTTTGAGAATGCCCACGGAAGAAGAAATGACCGTTAAGGGGGTTCTAAATTCGTGGGAAGTCATGGAAATAAAGCGAGATTTGAGTTGGTTTAATTCTGTTTCTCGTTCTAAGGCTGTTTGAGTCTCTATTTCTACTTGCTTGCGATTAGAAATATCTCGATAAAGCCAGAGGTTGCCGTAGAATTTTCCCGAGACGGTAACGGGGATATAATCTCTTTCTAAAGTACGTCCGTCGCGCAGTTGAAGTTCTTCGTTGAGTATGGGGATTTTTTGCTGTAAAGTTTCTTCTATTCTGGCGATAAATTCATCGGGATTGAGAAATAGTTCTTTGGCTGCATTGGCTGCATCGGCGCAGAGGGTTCCAATTAAGGTTTCCGGGGGAAAGGGCAGGGCGAAAATATGGCAAAATTCCTGGTTGACTAAGGTAATGTAACCATTCTCATTTTCCACTAAAATGCCGGCTTTGATGTTTTGAATTAATCCTTGGAGTTGTGCTAAATATCTTTCTAATTCTGCAGTGCGTTCTTTAACTCGTTCTTCGAGGTTTTCGTTTAATTCTTCTACGGTATTTTGTTCTTGTTTGCGTTCGGCATTTTCCAGATTTAGCTGTTGATTTGCTCGATTTAACTCGGTAAATTTTTTTTCTATCGAAGCAGCCATGAATTCAACATTACTCGCATTTTCTGGCAATTTACCTGTAGAAACTGCTAAATTTTCGATGGGTTTTAAGAGCTTTTTACTAATAATAATGGCGCTGGATATTGCCAAACAACCGATTAATAAAATCGTTCCTAAGTGACGAATATAGATGCCGTGCAAATAATTAATAATTGAGGCGGTTGGCAATTCTGCTACCAAACTCCACTGCAAGTATTGATTTTGCTCGAAGGGTGTTTTTTGTAAGAATAAAGACTGTTGCCAGCGGACCATAGTCGGTCGATTTTGATTGTAGGGCACCCACTGTAAAATTGTCGGACTTAGAGGGGTTGTTTGTGCTTGGAGGGCTAGGTTGTATTGAGAATTGGGATCTAGGTTTTCTCGGCTGGTGGCGATCGCCTTATTGGAAGAGTCTATTAAAGTTAATTCCAGAGGAAGATAGCTTGCCGATTTATTTCCTTTAACTAAGATAAAATTTTCTTCTAGCAGTCGGTCTATGGAGTTTAAATTAATCTTGGCCTCCAGGCAACCCAGGAAGTTATTTTCTCGCAAAAGGGGTCGATTAATTTCTAACAATTCGCCAGAGACAGCAATTTTAAATTGGCGACTGCAAGTCAAGTTATCGAGATTGCTAACTGTTGAATTTTCCGCATAACTGGCAACTTTACTTCCATCCACTCCAGTAACAGATAGAGAATCTAAATCGGGAAGAGTTGCGACTACAACTTCAACTGCAGATTGCAATTTAGCAGAGGGTTGTAAATTAGATTCGAGGGCTATCTGGGATAATTTTTCTATGCCTTTTTCGTAAGGTTTGCTCCAGAGATTAATCCCCGTTTCTATCCTAGATGACAGGCTTGTTAAATCGGTCTCAATATGCTTGTACCTACTATTAATAAAGCTTCGACTATCTAAAAGCATCACAATTAACGAAGGAAAAAACACGAAGGCAACTAACAGATGAATTAGGCTTTCTTTGAGAGAAAATTCTCTAGCAAATTTACTGCCGCCAAGGTTTCTAAAAATAGGCGGGTAACTCAGTAACAAACTGGCAACTAAGGCGTTAAAAATCCCGTTAACCGGTTGTTTGAATAAAACCAGCCAAACTTGGGTGCTTTCCGTCTGCATCGTTACTTGGTAGAAAAGAAAAATTAAGGGCATTCCGAGACAAAGCCAGTAAATTCCATCTAACAATAATAAACTGTATCCCTTGCGTTTTCTTAACAAACTAACAAAGACAGCTTCCCAGATAAAAATAATCCCGGCGTAAGGATGCCCCCAGAGCAAAAAGGTATAGCTACTGGCAATAGTGGCAGCTAATATTCCCCAAAAAATGCCGTAAAGTTCGATAATAATAAAAACCGCAATACTGCCAAAAAGAAAATCGAGCCCGAATAATAGGGGCAAGTGCAAGTAGTTTCCTAATAGTCCTAAAACTAATAAAATTACGAGGGCGAAGTTGCGAGTAGAAAAGGTGGGAGTTGGTAATTTGGATAGCAGTCGTTTGATGAAGTTAATTATTTTAGCTTTCATTTTTTCTACTATTTTTTGAGTTTTTAGGGTTGGTTTTGTTGGGCTATTGGAGTCCAATTTTGTTTTGTAGCATAAGCTACACTTTAAGAGCGTCTTTTGCTTAGAACCGAGTGTCGGAGTTCCATAGACTTGAAACCAATTCTAACACAAGGTTTCGTAAAAAAAACTAAGTGGATGCTATGTTCCACTTAGCTAAGTTTTTTCGGTTGTAAGTGGACGCTAGGTTCCACTTAGCCTTAAAAAGTAGGTTGGGTGAAGTGAAACGAAACCCAACAAAAACGCAGCCT
>CAZSTZ010000344.1:0-5043 GCA_964609515.1 uncultured bacterium
GAAAACCAAAAATTAACAAGTAGGGACTATTTATTAAATACCGAAGCGGAAAGTCAACCAAACCAAGAACCACAAACTAATCGCCTTCTCCGCGTCAACGAGGTCCAACAGCCCCTCACGACGGCGGCGGCGCTATACGAACCGGATATCGTTATTACTAACATCTCGGAAACAGTAGAAATTGCGCAACAAATTGTACGAGTAATTAATATAGAGATTAACGAGACTGGCGAAGGAATAGAAATTATCTTAGAAACCGAAGGCGGGGAACAGTTAGAAGTAAATCCCTATACAGATGGAAACGCTTTAGTTGCCGAACTACCTAACGCCGTGCTATCTCTGCCGGATAGAGAAGAATTTATTACGAGAAATCCGATCGCGGGAATTGCTGTCGTCACCGCAAGAAACATCGAGGCTAACGCTATTCGAGTAACTATCGTGGGAGAAAGCAACTTACCGATAGGAGAAATAGTTCCCGCTCCCGAAGGTTTAACTTTGAGCGTTCGACCGGTTACAGAAGAAATAGAAGTTGTGGTAAGCGCCACCCGTACCAATACCGCAGAAGAGGACATACCGCGAAGCGTTACCGTCATCGATCGCGAACAAATAGAAACCCAAGGAAACGTCAGCGCTAGCAATAACGTAGGAGACATTCTCGGTAGATTAGTTCCCGGTTTTGGCCCCCCCACCGCAATTACCAGAAGAACTCGAAATCAAAGCTTGCGAGGTCGCCCCGCGTTAATTTTAATTGACGGCGTGGTTCAAAATTCCAACCTGAGCAACGATACGGAACTTAACACCATCGATCCGTCGGCGATCGAACGGATCGAAGTCATCCGAGGCCCCTCTGCTTTATACGGTAGCGGGGCCACTGGCGGTATTGTAAATATCATCACTCGCAACCCCACCGAGGAGAGGTTGGAACAGCAATTTCAAGTAGGTATAAGCGATTTCGCAGTAGAAGACGAATTTTTCCCCGAAGATGGAGCGAGTTACAACGCCCGCTACAGCTTATCTGGGAACCAAGATAACTTCAGCTTGCGAGTTGATGCCTCGGTAAATAAAAATAATAGATTCTACGATGCCGAAGGAGACATTATTCCCACCCAAGATTTAGACGGAACTCAAAGCTTAAATCTACTAACTGTATTGGGAGTAGATTTGAACGAAGACCAACGAATCAAATTAAAATATAATCTTTACAACGACAGAGTTTTCTCTACAATTGCTGCGGATGGCGAAAACGTAGAAATTCCCGGCTTGCAAAAAGCCGGGGCAGAAAGAATCCCAGACTATGACTACGAAGAACCTCCCCAACAAACCAACCACAATCTCAGCTTAACCTATAACCACGATAACTTGTTGGGTTCCGAACTTTCTACTCAATTTTTCTTTCAAGACACTTCTTTGAGACAGACCCTTCAAGACTTCCGAGATTTTTTTGCTAATACTTTCGGTAATAGCGAGCTGCCCGAAGACTTACCGGTAATCAGACAGCCTGCAGTCGACACCCAAAAACTAGGAGGGAGATTGCAAATGAACATACCCCTTTCCGAGTCTGCAAGCGTTGTCTGGGGAGTCGATTATACCAACGAAAGAAACGATACCGAAGAATTGGTTCTAGATCCGGAAGCCTTGGATGCAGAGGAAGAAGCAAGAGTTATAGAGCGAGTCACTTCAGTTCCCAAGTTTGTAATCAACAGCGTGGGGGTTTTTGCCGAGGGACAGTGGGATGCGAGCGATCGCTTCTTACTCAGCGGAGGGGTGCGCTATGAGAACATTAATGCAGAGCTTGAAGATTGGGTTGGCAGTCCGTTTAGTAACTTTCTGGGTTTGCTATCGGGGGAATCTCTGCCCGAATTTGAAGGAGGCACCAACAGCGCTTCGGATGTAGTTTTTAACGCCGGAGTTCTCTATAAAGCCTCCCCAGAGATTAGCCTATTTTTCAACTTTGCTCAAGGATTTGCCATCCCTAGTTTTGTCTTTCTGGCGAATGTAACGGATCCGGTGGGAGTCGATGTCGGAACGGACGATTTGTTGGAACCGGAGAAGGTTAATAACTACGAAATAGGGGTGCGCGGCGCTTGGGACTCGGTACAGTTTAGCCTGGCAGCTTTTTATAACTTCTCCAACAAAGGACAAAATTTGACTCTGGGTGCCGATGGTTTTGCCAATTTGAATCGAGGTCGCCAGCGCAATTATGGAGTGGAGGCAACTTTTGATTGGCAACCTGCCGATGCCTGGAGTCTCGGTACTACTTTTACTTGGAACGAGGGCGAAGGAGACCTTCCGGGGGACGATCGCGACTGGCAACCTCTCAGCGGTTTGGAAGTGCAACCGCTGAAACTAACGTTCTATCTGGAGAATCAAACCACGCCTACCTGGCGGAATCGCTTGCAGATGTTGTTGGTGGGCGATCGCTCTCGGGCTTTTGATGAGGGGGTAGATCGCTACCAAGTAACGGGTTATACTACTTTTGATTTTATCAGCTCTTTAAATCTGGGTTCGGGAAGTTTGGAGCTGGGCATCGAGAATTTGTTTAACCGCCAATATATACCTGTTTCTTCCCAAGAACGGATCGAGAATAACGAATTTCGCTATTTGGCTGCTCCAGGAAGGAATATTAGTCTTCGTTATTTGCTGAGGTTCTAAGCAATTAACAATTATCAATTATCAAGGAATGCTATATGACTGCTAATTTCAAGACTATTTCCGTGCTGTGGCGTTTAATTTTTAGTTTGGTTATTGCAACTATAGTTAGTTGCGGTTCTTCTGAAAGTTCGACCCAGACGAGGGGGACCGATACAAAAGCTGGCTTAACTGTTACCGATGGCACTAATGTTAAGGTCGCTCTCGAAAAACCTGCCGAAAGGATTATTTGCTTAGATATTACCTGTACCGACATTTTAGCCGAGTTGGGCATCGAACCGATAGCAGTTGTAAAAGGTATGGAAGCTTGGGTGAGGGAACCTCACTTGTTTGGGGAGCGGGCTAAAGAGTTTGCTCTAATTGGCGCGGCAGGTTTGTTAGATCCCAATTTGGAACAGATCGTTCAACTCCAGCCCGATTTAGTTATCGGTATCGCCGCTCACCAAAAGTCTCGGGAAGCTCTCAAGGGTGCGGTTTCCTTTTATTTGTTAAACCTGCCTAACAGTTATACGGAAGCGATCGCCAATCTCAAAAGTGTGGGCAAACTTACGGGCAAGACGGCGGAAGCAGAAGCGGCGGCCCAAAGATTTCTCGATAAGTTAGCGGCCTATAAAGCCAAATCCCCCAACAATCAAACGGTGTTATTGATACATCGTCCCCAACCCAACTTTTTAGTTGCTACAGATAGAGCGCTAAATTGCGCTACGTTAAACGAAGTAGCAAATTGTTTGTCTCCAGAAAAAGAGGATACAATTACATTTATTGGCTATCTTCCTTTTTCTTTAGAGCGTTTGGTGCAATTAGATCCCGACGTTATTTTTATCTCCTCTGGTGCGAGAGACAATTATGCAGAATTTATCGATTATTACGAGGATAACCCTTTGTGGGACAGCTTGAGAGCGGTAAAAAACCGCCGGGTTTACGGTGCTAGCGCTAGTAGATTGTTTGCTCCTGGAACTCGCGGTTTGGGCCGGCTATTAGATAAGACGATGCCCAAGATTTATCCAGATGTGTTTCCAGAATCAGAATCTTAATTTGGAGGCAAAAGGCAAGAGGCAAAAGGCAAAAGGCAAGAGTAGGGAATAGGAAAAAGGGAAAAGTAAATTAGAATTTTTATATATAAAAAAATGCGTGTAAAAAATGAAGTTATCGATGCCGACTGTCGTTTCTGCTCGGCGATCTCCAAAGCTAACGGAGAAGAACCTATAGGTACGGCGGCGACTAGCGATTATTGGTTAATTGTCGAACTCCCCCAGCCTTGGTCGGAAATCCCCTGGCCGGACAGCCCGCAGCTAAAGCCTCTGGTGGCTTCGATTAAAGAGCTAATTCTCAAAGATGGGGTGAGGCTCAAACCGATCGCGATCGCCCCCGACCCCGAATACTCCCGACCGGGTTACACCCGCATACTATATTATTACCGTCCCGGGGAGTTATTTGCCCAGTACGAGAAACGAGAATATATCGTGCCAGATAATCTTATCGGCGAGTTGGTAACGGAACTATTAAAACTGGTATCTCAGAAACCCGGTTTCTTAACCAATACCTTCGCCAAAATAAAAAATACCACTTGTAGGTCGGGCTCCGCGCAGCGAAACCCAACAAAAACGTCGGGTTCCACGAAGGTCCGCACGACCTACAAGAAAATGGCGAGGGTATTGTTAACCGGATTCGAGCAATACCGACAAGAAACCAGTCGCGTTAGAGAAATGTTGGTTTGCACTCACGCTAACGTTGACGTAGCTTGTGGCAGATTTGGTTATCCTATCTACAAAAAGTTGCGATCGCAATACGCCGCCTCCAGTAACGGAAACCTGCGCGTGTGGAGGAGCAGTCATTTTGGCGGTCATCGATTTGCCCCGACTCTAGTCGATCTCCCAGAAGGACGTTACTGGGGACATTTAGAACCGGAAATGCTCGACTTATTACTATTGCGCAATAGTTCTGTATCGGGGTTGCGCCCATTTTACCGGGGATGGGCGGGTTTGGGCTCTTTGGAGCAAATTGTCGAGAGGGAAATTTGGATGCGAGAGGGTTGGGATTGGTTGAAATATCCTAAAACCGGTCGAGTTTTGGCAGCAGAAGAGAATCAAACTCGGGTGCAGTTGGAGTTTGCCCTTCCAGATGGCAAGAACGAGTTACAGCTCTATGAAGCGGTGGTGGAAGTCAACGGCGAGGTTATGAGTGCGTCGCGATCGGGCGAGGAGTTAAAAGCATTTAAGCAATATCGGGTTGCCAGTTTGGAAAAAGTAGAGCGTTGACTGCGTTCTTTGTCGAGCGCGATCGCCCCGATGCTATTTTAGGGTCTGCTGAATAAATATGAAAAGTCCTGGAGTTGGTCAGGGTGTCCGGTGTGGGGAGTGTGGGGGGAAAGATTCGTACAGCGGCATCCTCCTT
>CAZSTZ010000345.1:0-1996 GCA_964609515.1 uncultured bacterium
ATAAATCCAGTCGAATAGATTAGAAGGGAGGTAAATTAATGAAAAAAGATCGGATGATGAACGATACAGAAATCAGAATTAAAGGAATAAAAGCTTTATATGAGTCTCTGGGCTCTGTTGATGCCTTCAGATTTCTAAGTTTGTTGCACCAAGACTCTAACGATTATGTAGAAATTTCTGAAATGCTCTATTGCGAGCAAACAGTAGATGATATCTTTGAAAGGGCAAAGCAAAGCTGGCAGGAACAATCTTCATAGTCAGAAACCCGGTTTTTTCAAAAAACCGGGTTTCTAAGTTTTTTGAAAAAACCGGGTTTCTTAATTTTGGCTTTCTTAACTTTCCTCAAAAATAGATTAAAATAAAAAGTGATGTCTCTAAATCTATAGCAGATGACCGCAGCAGTTGCAGTAAAAACCGAATACGAAGCCGTAATCGGCCTCGAAATTCACTGCCAATTAAGCACCAAAACCAAAATCTTCTCCAGTTCCTCCACGGAATTTGGGGCAGCTCCCAACGTCAACATCGATCCTATTTGTATGGGAATGCCGGGGGTGTTGCCGGTGCTTAACGAGAAGGTATTGGAATATGCTGTAAAAGCGGGTTTGGCGCTTAACTGCCAAATTGCGCCCTACAGCAAGTTCGATCGCAAACAGTATTTCTATCCCGACTTGCCGAAAAATTTCCAAATTTCTCAATACGACCTGCCCATCGCCGAACATGGTTGGTTGGAAATAGAATTGGTTGACGACGACGGCAGCGCCACTCGCAAAAAAATCGGCATCACTCGCCTCCACATGGAAGAGGATGCGGGTAAATTGGTCCACGGGGGGAGCGATCGCCTCTCTGGTTCTACTTATTCTATGGTTGATTACAACCGCGCCGGTATCGCTTTAATCGAAATTGTCTCGGAACCGGATCTGCGTTCTGGCGTGGAAGCAGCGGAGTATGCCCAAGAGTTGCGCCGCATCGTTCGCTATCTGGGAGTTAGCGACGGCAATATGCAGGAAGGTTCCCTGCGTTGCGATGTCAACGTTTCCATTCGTCCGGTGGGAGAGGAGAAGTTCGGCACTAAGGTAGAAATTAAAAATATGAATTCCTTCAGCGCCATCCAACGGGCGATCGATTATGAAATCGAACGGCAAACGGAAGCGCTGGAAACCGGAGAACGGATTATCCAAGAAACCCGCCTTTGGGAGGAGGGCTCTCAGCGCACTATTAGTATGCGCAGCAAGGAAGGTTCCAGCGATTATCGTTATTTCCCCGAACCCGACTTGCCCCCAATTCAAGTTTCCGAGGTGCAGTTAGCGACTTGGAAATCCGAATTGCCCGAGTTGCCCGCCGAAAAACGCCATCGCTACGAAAGCGAGATGGGTCTTTCTGCTTACGATGCCCGGGTATTGACGGATGATTCTAAAGTGGCGGAGTATTTTGAGGCGACGGTTGCTGGTGGCGGTAATGCCAAACAGGCGGCGAACTGGGTGATGGGGGATATTACCGCTCATCTGAAGAACGAAAAACTCGGTATTGACGAGTTGCCTTTGAAACCGGAGAATTTAGCGGAGTTGATTTCTCTTATTGAGGAGGGAACTATCAGCGGCAAAATTGCGAAGGAGATTCTGCCGGAACTTTTCGCCAAAGGTGGTTCGCCGAAACAATTAGTAGAAGAGAAAGGCATGGTATTAATTGCCGATGCGAGCGCTTTGGAAGTCATTTTAGACGAAGTTCTAGCGGCCCATCCCGGGGAGTTAGAACAGTATCATAATGGTAAGACGAAGTTAAAGGGTTTCTTTGTCGGTCAAGTGATGAAGAAAACTCAAGGCCGGGCGGATCCCAAGTTGACCAATCAGTTGTTGAGTAAGAAGTTGCAGAAGTAGGGATCCCCCCTAAATCCCCCCGCATCCTTGGGGGGATTTTGAGATGGGTGCTAAGAGCGCACCTTACTTATTTACAGGTCGTCGGGATTAATACCCAATTCCCTCAATCGTTGGGCCAGGCG
>CAZSTZ010000345.1:2096-5027 GCA_964609515.1 uncultured bacterium
ACAGGTCGTCGGGATTAATACCCAATTCCCTCAATCGTTGGGCCAGGCGATCGGCCCGTTCTAACGCCTGCCGTTCGCGTTCTTCGGTAGTCGGTATCCAGTTGCCCGAAGTATCGTACCAACGCAACCAGTGGCGATCGCAACCTTTATAATTACCAAACCACACTCCCAAACCTAACTGCAATTCCGGTATCCAGACTCGGGGTTGGTTTAAGACTTGCTCGCGGTAACGCTTTTTGACCAAACGAAAGAATTTCAGTTCGTTAGTATAGCGACTGAAGACGAAATAATAGGGCACTTTCAAAATCCGCTCGTAAACCTCCCATTTAGTGGGCGGTTGGTTGGGCGCGGATGTTGCTAATCCCAAATCTTGGTCTTCGGTGCCGGGTGACAGCATTTCTACTATTACCAGAGGACTGACTTTTTCTTGCCACATTACATAGCTCGAACGCAAGTCTCGTTCTTCGTACAACCGGGGTACGTCAACGACTAGAAACCAATCCGGTCGTTTGTACAAATAAGCATGATGCACGTCGTAGAAGAGGTTGAGGTCCGCTGCGCAGAAATAGCGATCGCTTGGATAGGTAGAAGGGCAACAGGTATCGCTCAATAGATGCGGTTGCCACCAATGAAATTCGTCGGGCAATCCAGGTTCCTCCTGATTTTCGCTGGGTAAATCGTACATAGTAGGCAGCTTGTCGGCATTTGGCAATGCTGAAGGCTGAGAATCTTTGATATACATGGTCATTTTTGATTACCTACTTTCTTTGGGGCTATTATAGCGTTTTTGGGTCGGGTTTTCAAAGTCGGTCATTTTTTGCTATAATGCCCTCGACAGGCTTAATTGTTAATTGTTAATTATGACCCAAACCATTGCCGATTTTTTATCGAAAAACTCTCCAGAAAGCTATCTGCTTTACTGCGGGGATGCTGCCAAAGTTCTCGGAGAAATACCAGAGCGATCGCTCGACTGTTGTATTACCAGTCCGCCCTATTGGCAGCAACGAGAATATGCCGGCAAAAGCGAACTAGGCAACGAAGCAAAAATTGAGTCTTATGTAGATAATTTATCTGAAATATTCGCCCAACTAAAACAAGCTTTAAAAGATGAAGGTTCTTTCTGGTTAAATTTGGGAGATACTTACAAAAATAAAAACCTCATGGGAATACCTTGGCGGGTTGCCTTGAGGTTGCAGGATGACGGTTGGATTCTGAGAAATGCTGTGGTTTGGAACAAAGTTAAAGGTAATCCTTGTAATGCCAAAGATAAACTGAGAAATGTTTATGAATATGTTTTTCATTTTGTCAAACAAAACCGCTATTATTATAACGTTGATGCGATTAGAAAATCTCCGAAAAAACCATTTTATAAAAATGGAAATATCGTCACACCTACGGGAGTTAGTGGCGTAAAGTACAGACAGCAAATTATAAATAGTAAGGAGCTAAATCCAGAAGAAAAACAAAATGCTTTAACAGCTTTAGAGGAAGCTTTGCTAAAAGTAAAAACGGGAAAAATGCCAGATTTTAGAATGATAGTTCGCGGCAAACAGCGCTCTACTCATTCAAATTCTTTTAAATATTCCGGCAGAGAAGCTGAGTTAAAAAAACGGGGTTTTTGTATTTTACCTTATCACAAAAACGGCTCTAAACCTGAAGATTTATGGAATATTATCCCTGAAGATGAATGGCGAAAAGATAGTCATTTTGCCGTGTTTCCTAAAGAGTTATGCGAGACTCCCATAAAGGCAACTTGTCCGCCAGATGGAATCGTGGTAGATCCTTTTGTGGGAACTGGTACTGCCATAGTTGCTGCTTTGGAATTGAATAGACGCGGTATTGGTATTGACGTTAGTTCGGAGTATTTGGAGGTTGCTAGGAAACGAATTGAGTCTAATCTTGAAGAGCTAAAATATGCTTTTTCATAATTTTTTATTTTATCCTATTTAAACCTAGCAATTAACTACTGGCATTTCCAACTCTACCCAAAAAATACTCCCCTTCCCCAAAGTGCTTTTTACCTTCAATTCTCCCCCCATCATTTCCACTAACTTTTTACTAATAGTTAAACCCAATCCCGTACCTTCAATTAAACGCTCTTTAGAACCCACTTGCTGAAAAGGTAAAAAGATTTCTTCGAGATGTTCCGGCCCTATTCCAGTGCCAGTATCCTCTACCTGAAATACCATTTTTTTCCGAACATAACTTACCGTCAAAGTAACCGAACCTTCATCGGTAAATTTAACGGCATTTCCCAATAAATTAAATAAAACTTGTCGCAATCTTTTCGGGTCTCCTTTAACCCAATTTGGCAAATCTTCTCTTACTCGAAAATCAAAAGCAATTCCTTTTTGCTTCGCCGTCATCTCAAAAAAGTCTGCCACTCGCTTAAGAAACTTATGAAAACTAAATTCGCTAGTTTCTATTTCTAATTTTCCTGCTTCTACCTTCGCAATATCTAAAATGTCTTGAATTAAAGTCAATAAATGCTCGCCGCATTGATTAATTTTATTCAAATCTGCTAATTGTAAAGCAGTTAAATCTTCTTCTTCCATCAGCATTTCCGTGTAGCCGATAATCCCGTTTAAAGGAGTTCTCAACTCGTGGCTCATATTCGCTAAAAATTCGCTTTTTGCCCGGTTGGCAACTTCCGCAGCTTCTTTTGCTTCTAACAGTTCCGACTCAACTGCATCGGCGTGTTCGGTTGTGGTTTCCAGCAAGATTTCTAAGTCGGCTTTTTCCTGCTGCAATTCTTCTACTTGTTGCCGCAGTTTTTCGATTTCTAATAATAGTTCTGATTCCCGGTTGTTGTCTGACATTTTTTTAAAATTTAAGATTTTTTTAACTTTTAAAAATTAAATTAGGTGAAAGCGAGCATTGGGTGCATCTCAATTTTGTAAAAACCCAAAAATTAAACGCTTTTAGGCAAGA
>CAZSTZ010000346.1:0-4964 GCA_964609515.1 uncultured bacterium
AACCCAAAAATTAAACGCTTTTAGGCAAGAGGCAAAAGGCAAGAGGCAATAGTTGGGGAAAAGGCAAGAAGGGAAAAGGGAAAAGTAGATAAAAAACCGAATATTCGATATTTTTACAAATATGGGATGCTCCCGGGAGCATTTGCTAGAAACCGCGTTTTTTAGTATCTCAGAAACCAGGTTTTTCCAAAAAACCTGGTTTCTATATCTGCTATTTTTACTACTCTACTTCTAAAGTTAAACTTGGCAACAAACGCTGTAAATTTTTCAAAGATTTACCCTGCCAAGGTATTGTTTTAGAAGCTTTTATAGTTAACTGAATATTCTTTTTTTGACGTACCTTAATAACAAACTTTGACAATACGTTAATCCCCGAACTATTCAAAAAGTCTAACTGTTGCAAATTAAGAGTAATTGCCTCTACTCCCGACTCAATTACATCATCGAGCAACTGAATAATTGGCCCGTATTCTTGCATCCCATTCAGTCGCAAGGAACCTTGAAAAATAACAGTTGCAATTTCTTCTTCGTATCGAACGCTATAAGCTTCGGTTTTAATCTCCATAAACCATCAGTTCCTTAAATATTATTAGTCTCGATTAACATTTTAACACAAATTCCCCATTGCCAACTCCCCATTGCCAATTTCAAACTTCCAATTGTACCATTGTAGTTACGGCGACGACTTCTGGTTCTTGTCGGACGGTCTCAAATTTCCATCCCATTTTAGCCCGATAATCGCTAATTATAGTCAGATAACCCAAACCAGAAGAATCGCTATTCTCATCTAAAGCATTTTTTTCTAACTGACTAACGAGTAAATCTTCGACATTGGAAGTAGTTAACTTTTCTAAATATGCTTGAAATTTATCTACTTCTTGGGGGGCGACGCTGTTAGTAACCATTAAAACGATGCGATCGCTCTTTAAATGCAATTGAATGCTCGTCGGATAATCGAAAGTATTATCGTGAAATTTCATCGCATTTTCTAATAGCTCGTTGGCAATATAGCTGATAGAGCTTTTAAGTTCTAATTCAGAGCTAACAGCATTAGCATCTTTATCCTTTCCGGTAAAAAAAGTAGTTAAATAGTCTGCCAAAAAATCCGCCGACAAACCATTATTTCTCCAGCGCTGCTGGAGGGAAATAGAATTAGGCGAAAAGCCAATAACTAAATATTCTTTACTCCCTGGCAAGTCTTTAATGAAGTCTCCAAATATCCGTTCCATTTTTCTTATTACTGGTAATGGGTAATAGGTAATGGGCAATAGGTAATAGGAAGGGAAAATCAACAATTAGCAATTAGCAATTCCCCATTCCCAATTCCCCATTCCCAAAATTACTTTTGTTTGAGTACGACAACAGTAATATCGTCATAGACTTTTTGCTTGCCGATATGTTGCCGGACATCGGCAACGATCGCCTCCTTAATCTCCTCAGCGCTTAAATGACAGTTAGCGCTAACGACCTCGCACAAGCGATCGCTCCCGTATTGCACCCCATCAAGATTTTCGGCCTCGGTAACACCATCGGTATATAACACGACAGCATCCCCAGGATTTAACTCTATCTGGGTCGAAGCCACAAAATCGGCAATTTCTAACTCGAGCCCGATAGGAAAACCCAGATCCATAGTATCGATCCGTTCCACCGCGCCACCGACTCGCGCCACGATCGCTTCCTCGTGTTGCCCGCTCAAATTCAGCACCCCATCCCGATAGTCCAATACAAGCAAAGTCATATTTTTCTCAGAATTCATCCGCTGGACGTTACCGTAAATGGTCCGGTTGAGAACGTCTAAAAACCTCACCGGCTCCGTTTGTTGGCTCTCCATCAAGGCTCGCACCGCCGTTTGAGCCATAATAGTTAATACGCCGCTTTCGAGCCCGTGTCCGGTAACATCGCCGATGCTCACCTTGACGCCGCCATCGCCGCGCAAAACATCGTAATAATCACCTCCCACCTCCTCGGCGGGTTCCATAAAACCGGCAATATCTAAATCTGGAATCTCCCCTAACTCCTCTTGTTTCGGCAATAACATCTGTTGCAACCGCCGGGTAATATCCAACTCGGTACCCAAACGGATATTTTCTGCAGTCAGTCGGGAAATATTGATGTGAGTTTCAATTCTGGCGATGAGTTCGTCTTTTAAAATCGGTTTGGTTAAATAATCGTTAGCGCCTACTTTTAACCCCTCTACCAAATCGTTTACTTGAGTTTTGGCAGTTAATAGCACGATGGGAAGTTCCGAAGCAGAGTAGCGATCGCGAATTTTTTGCGTCACTTCATAGCCGGTCATCTTCGGCATCATCACGTCCAGCACCACTAACTCCGGTTTCAAACCGTTTTCTATAACCTCCAACGCCTCCATCCCATTAGTCGCTTGAGTAATGGCATAATTTTTTAAAGACAAATGGTTTGCCAGCACTTGCAAATTTATCGGTTCGTCATCCACGATTAAAATGTGGAATCTCTCGGCGGCAGTCGGTTCGTCGGCAGCGATCGCCTCTTCCTCTTCTTCTTCCTCCTCCGCCAAACTCGCCTGAGTCATCGTTACCGATGGCACTTCTTTAACTGCGGCTATCTGCTTTTTGCTCTCTACCCGCTCGTCGGTTATTGGCAAAGTAAAACTAAACCGCGAACCCTCCCCCACTTGAGACTCGAAAGTAATTTCGCCCCCGTGGAGTTCCACCAATTTTTTCGTAACCGCCAAACCCAAACCAGTGCCGCCGTATTCCCTGGCAGTGGAACCGTCTCCTTGCTCGAAAGATTCAAAAATTCGCTCCCGTTGCTCTGGAGGGATGCCGATACCGCTGTCCGCAACCGTCACCCGCAAAACTGACGAACCGCCAACCTGCGTCTCTTCTGCCGATACCTCCACCAAACCGCCCTCTGTAAATTTAATCCCGTTACCGATGAGATTGTGCAAAATCTGTTGCAGTCGGTTTTCGTCGGCGTAAGCGATCGGCAAATCTGGAGCCACCGCGTTTAACAACTGCAAATCCTTTTTCCCTACCAGAGTTTGACTCAAAGTCAGAACCACTTCGACGATTTCTCGCAACCCCACCGGTTTGAGTTGCAGTTCGATGTTTTGGTGGCGCAGTTTGGAAAAATCGAGAATATCGTTAACTAAATTAGACAGCCGGCGGCTGCTTTGAACGATAATAATTAAATTCGACCTCACTTTATCCGAAACCGGTCCGGCGACACCATCCAGCAGCGACTCGGCAATGCCGATAGTGCCGTTAAGAGGGGTCCGCAGTTCGTGGGAGGTATTGGCTAAAAATTCATCTTTGAGTTTATCCAGTCGTCGCAATTCGGCATTTTTAGCTTCTAAAGTGGCGAAAGACTGTTGCAGTTGCGCCGCCATGCTGTTAAAGGAGTTGCCCAGTTCTCCCAGTTCCCGCGCTTTGGAGATTTTGACTTTTTGTTCCCATTTGCCCTCGGCGAGTTCCTTTGCTGCCGCGTTCAAGCGATTAATTGGTTTAACCACCCACCGGGAAGTCACCAACCCGACTAGGGTTGCCACTGCCAAGGCCGCCAAACAGAGGAGAATGGTAGTACGAGTGTTGCGATCTATTTCTGCCATGAAGTCTGCTGCTGGTATGACGACGACGACGAGCCAGTTTAAACCGAATTGGTCCCTAAACGGTACTACCTGTAAAAAGTAGCGATCGCCCTCTATCTCGTAGGTTAGCTGTTGGCTGCTGTTAATTTGCCCCAAATCGTTATTAAACTGTTGGTTTAAGTAGGCTGCGGTGGCGCGGATGGAGGGGGTGTCGCTTTGGGAGGCGGGGAGGCGATCGAGTTTTTGGGTCTCGTTGTTGACGGTAAAGATAGGTTGGGGCGTAGAGGTTCCCACTAGAAGTCCGTCTCGTTCTATTATAAAGGTTTCCCCAGTTTTACCGATTTCGATGCTGTTGAGAAAGTCGCTAATTTCCGACAGCAAAATATCGGTGCCGATGACTCCCAGAAAGTTACCGTTGCTATCTTTGAGAGGTTTTGCTAAAGTAACGCCCAAGGTTTTATGACTGAACATGGGATAGATTTTGCTCCAGGCCGGTTGGGTGGTAGCGTCGATGTACCAGGGACGCTGGCGGGGGTCGTAGTCTTCCCGGACTGCTAACAGTGAGGTGGGGTTGCCTTGGTTATCGGTGGCGTAGGTGTGGAAGTCGCCGCCGGTTTCGCGATCGGCTATTTTGAGGACGATGCTGCCGTCGGCGGCACGCCCGGCCCCAAAGTATTCTCCTTGGGTCGTGCCTATTTGGATGGTGTTGGCGGCGTCTAAGGATTCTATTTTTTTCCAGAGGAACCGTTCCAGGGGGGCTTTGTCTTCTAAAGTTACTAATTCTTGCTCGATCGCGTCGATGGTAACTTCGTTTGCGAGCTCGGGCATCGTGAGGTAACTGTTGAGATGTTGGAGGATGCGGTTGGAGATTTCGTTACGCAGTTGGGTTGCTACGTTGTTTACCGCCGCTTCTCCGTTTTTAAAGGATAGATAACCCACTAATCCCACCGCAGCAAAAATTTGCAAGATAAAAGGTATTATTAGTACGGTTCGCAAGGGAATCTGAGAAGATATTTTATCTGTCAGTTGAATTGACATAGAATTTTACCTGTTGCTAGATTAATATTTATCTTTACTGTAGTTTTGCACTCCTGGTTTTCTTAATTCTATAATGTAAGTCTCTTGCCTGTCCTGACTGGTAGTGCCCCATTAATGGCAGAAATCGATATTTAGGGATCGAGTCAACGGGGGGTGTCGGCAAGAAACCTCGCCCAGAAACCGGGTTTCTTGAAGAAACCCGGTTTCTTAGTCATTTTCCCGTAGGTTGTGCGGACCTCCGTGGAACCCAACATTTTATCAGCATTGGGACCTAAGAAACCAGGTAACTCAGGCGAAACCTGGTTTCTGGCGGGTGAGTTAGTCTTGAAAAAACGGCGTTTCTGAGACCTAAGAAACC
>CAZSTZ010000347.1:0-3614 GCA_964609515.1 uncultured bacterium
TTCCCAATTCCCAATTCCCAATTCCCAATTCCCAATTCCCAATTCCCAATTCCCATTAATAATTTGATAGAATTTATGGGTTAAATTATAACTGAAGACTTAGGTAAAATTTTATGGATTGGGAAACACCATTAGGCTCAGTAATTCAAGGTTCCTTAACTCAAGGACTAGAAGTAAGACTGCATCCAGACGTATCCGTAGAAGATATGCGAGTTGGTAAATTCGTAGTGGTCCGAGGGGTAAGGTCGCATTTTTTCTGCTTGCTCACCGATGTTTTACTGGGAACTTCTAGCCCAAGGATCGTCTCCAACCCTCCCCCACCCAACGATGATTTTTTACACGCAGTTTTAGCCGGCAGCAGCACTTACGGCACCATAGAAATTGCCCCGATGTTAATGCTCGCTGAAAAAACAGACGTGCCTCAATTTATCTTCGATCCTAACAACGATAAGAACAACAATCGCGAAAAAAAATCGAAAGCTGGCGAAAATTTAGCATCCTTTGAAGCGCAAACCAGCATCGAACTAGAGTTGCAACCCGTCAAAACAATTCCCTCTCATTTTTCCCAAGTTTACGAAGCCAGCGAAAGAGATTTTAGCCTAGTTTTTGGTTACGAAGAAGATCCGACGCGCCGCAATTTTGCCATCGGCAAACCCCTGGATATGGAAGTAGATGTCTGCATCGATTTAGATCGATTTGTGGAACGGAGTAACGGCATTTTTGGCAAATCCGGTACCGGTAAATCTTTCCTAACTCGGCTGTTATTATCGGGCATTATTCGCAAGCAAGCAGCCGTTAATCTTGTCTTCGATATGCACTCCGAATACGGTTGGGAAGCCATGTCGGAAGGGAAGCAAATTAACACCGTAAAAGGCTTGCAACAATTATTCCCAGGTCAAGTAGAAGTCTATACCCTCGACCCAGAATCGACTCGGCGGCGAGGGGTAAGAAATGCCCAAGAACTGTATCTGAGCTACAATCAAATTGAGGTTGACGATATTTCCCTGATACAGCGGGAGTTAAATCTTTCCGAAGCAAGTCTCGATAGCGCTAATATTTTGCGCAGCGAATTGGGTAAGAGTTGGATTACCAGTTTGCTGACTATGAGTAACGAAGATATTCAGATTTTTTGCGAGGAAAAACGGGGTCATAAGGGTTCGATTATGTCCTTGCAACGGAAGTTGATGCGGTTGGATAATCTTAAGTACATGAAACCGACGAGTACCCACAATTACATCGACGATATTTTGCAATCTTTGGATGCCGGCAAGCACGTTATTGTCGAATTTGGTTCCCAGTCGAATATGCTGTCTTATATGCTGGCGGCTAATATGATTACTCGTCGAATTCATGGTAGTTATGTACGGAAAGCAGAGAAGTTTTTGGCTACTAAAAATCCCTGCGATCGCCCCCAACAATTAGTCATTACCATCGAAGAAGCTCACCGTTTTTTGGACCCGGCCATCGTTCGTTCGACTATTTTTGGGGCGATCGCCCGGGAAATGCGGAAATATTTTGTCACCTTATTGGTGGTAGATCAGCGCCCCTCCGGTATCGATGCCGAGGTGATGTCCCAAATTGGTACTCGCATTACCGCCTTGCTCAACGATGAAAAGGACATCGAGGCCATTTTCACCGGCGTTTCTGGGGGCCGGAGTTTGCGTTCCGTGTTGGCCAAACTCGATTCCAAACAGCAAGCTTTAATCTTAGGTCACGCGGTGCCAATGCCAGTAGTAGTCCAAACTCGTCCTTACGACGAAACCTTTTATCGCGAAATTGGCGACCTCGACTTCCAGTTGATGTCCGACGAGGAATTATTTGAAGCGGCCAGCGCTGCTAAAGACGATTTGGGGTTTTAACCGCTAAAAATGGAGGGTGCGCGACGCGCCCCCTCCGGTAAAAGAGTTATTAAAAAACTTAGTTTCTTGTTTTCCGAGCTGGTTCGGAAACCCGGTTTCTGAGAATATTTAGGCCCTAGAGAACGCCCATGCCAGACAATCCTAAGATAACTCCCGCTCCTAAGAGATGACCGAAGCTGGTAGCGCCAATTACCGTACCCAGGCTAAAACCACCAAATAAATTGGGAGATGGGGGCATCGGGCCTACGCTTTGATATTTAACCGTAAATTTGGCGAAGGCAATGGCGATGATGTTGCAGATAATCATTACTGCACCAATTGTGGGGCTCCACTCTGCGGTGCTAGGGGTTATGGCTAGTAAGGTTGAGTACATCAATTTCGTGTCTCCTAGATGCTTTTGGTATTACTAATGGTTTTACTAAATGGAATTTAGTATCTTAGTTGCTTTTTTTAGCATAAACTTGCCTTTCGGGCATCAACTTTGCTGTAGTAGTTAATATTTCTTTACACTTCCTCATCGGGCCATCTTAATCTTCTCCTCAACCCTCTGACAACACTCTTTTGGCCTTAACCTTACCTGCTCAGTATTTTTATTGAGCTATGGGGTGGCAATTTATGAGTTCTTTAAGAAAAATTTATATTAGTTCCATTAAATTTTGGAGAACGTTAAAAATCCGGACTGCAACCTCCGTATAATTACAGAACGTTTCTTTTTAACCAGCTATTGAAATGGCTTATATTTTGAGTAAATCAACCCAACAAAAAATTAAGTTTAAGGGGTTGTAAGCTAGGATTAACCATTGTCTCCGCAAAAACTTTTATAAAATTTAACTAGATTAAGTATTGACACTTGGAAAATTACTGAGTATGATAATGACGGTTGAGAATCTTTTGACTGACAAACCAGGGAGAAGTCCATCAATGACCTGACGATTAATCTCTGAAGGAATCCGGACATGGAATGAATTACTTGTAAAACTAAAAAGCAGATATTACATTAGTAGTGAAGGTCACTGCTAAAAACAAAAAAAAGAAATTATTTTTACCCGGGTTAGTTGAAAGATAAAAACGTTTTCAACTTATGTAATTGGGAGGAAAAAAATTATGGCAAACAAAAGCGGCAATGGTGGTAACAACGTAGTTGCTGGAACTAACGGCAGCGACAGGTTAAACGGCGCTAGTGGTAACGACACTGTTATCGGTGGCGGAGGTAACGACGTCCTCTTAGGTGGCAGCGGTAACGACATCCTCTTAGGTGGCAGCGGTAATGACGTTCTCAACGGCGGTCCCGGTAACGATATCCTCGTCGGGCAGGCAGGTGCAGATACGTTTCAGCTACATACCCAGCAAGGCAGAGCTACGGTTATTGATTACACCGTCAATGTAGATAAGATTAAGATTCTAGGCGGCGGAAGCTGGACTTATAATGAAGGCTTGTTTCGCAATAACAAGAATGAACTGTTTGGTGAAATAATTCAGAAGTTTTCCCAGTCGGAATTGACAATTGTTTAGCAACTTGCGCGGTTCTAAAATAGGGTTTGCTGAATAAATGGAAAAAGTCCTTTAGGTGGGGAGTGTAGGGAGTGTGTCCGGTGTGGGGGGAAAGGTTCGTACAGCAAAACTGACGGATTAAATCAACTTTTTGGCAACCCGAAACTCCCCACACGAACCACACTCCCCACACTCCCCACACTCTCCTACCAAGGACTGCCAATCATGGTAAACCCAGACCAATAATAAGGATGAGACAAATTG